>JBMDYE010000532.1:0-3024 GCA_048595135.1 Planktothrix sp.
TGAAAAGGATGATGGGCAATATACCGAATCACTTTCATTAATCGTTCAAATGGTTCAAAATCAGAATAGCGATGCCAAGCCAAACTTTGAGTTTTCAGTTGAGCAACGTCTCCATCGGATAATAACTTTAATTGTAATTGAGCTTTCGGGTCTAGGGTTCCCAAAAATCCATTATGTTCTAGGAATAATAAATCTTTCTGAATCGCTTCTGGGTGGCTATAAACTTCTCCTTTAAGATAAGCCATCACTCCACAGATTTCTTCAATTTCTGTGTTAAAAGGAGGAACTCTATCAAAAATTTCTTGTAACTTTTGGGGTTCAGTTTCGTGCAGTTGACCTAACCCTGGATATTGGATAATTAAAGAAATTAATAAAATTAACCGTTCAAAATCAACCAGCCGAGAATAAGGATGAAGGGTATACTTTGCTGTTCGGCTTTGACGAGTTTTATCAGAACGAGAGAATCCTTTTAAAATCTCCTGAATATCGGATAAACTTAATGATAATTCGGCAATATTAATTTGTTGAATGCCAATGAATCCTTCTGTAATATCGGGAGGAAAAATGGTCAGAAATTGAGAAAATTGATTAATGACATCATCAGGAACTTGACGGTGGCGGTTTTGGTTCCACTGTTTGCAGGTTTCTATGGGGGTTATTAAATGCCAACCCATCCAAGTTGAAGGTTTTTCTAAAGTAATAGCTATTTTCTGTAAAAAATTAAGTCGCCATGCGCGTTTAACGTTCGTTGCATCATAAATAACCAGTTTTCCTGAAGCGATCGCATTTTTTACCTGTTTTAGCACTTCAATTTCAATCTGTTTCCAGTCTCCCTGGATACTTTCATCTCCAAACAAATCTCGACGAACATCATCGGTAGAAACGATACAATAGCGTTGATCTAACTGCGCTAAATGTTGGGCAAAAGTTGATTTACCGCTACTGGGAACCCCGATCAGAAGGTGGTTAACGTCGTTTACAAACATAAGTTTAAGAGTCTATCCTATAAATACTGTAAGTTTTGTTTTCCATTTCCTGCTCTATCATTTTTACCTTTTTTCTTTTAAATTTTTCCTTCTCAAAACGTCGATAGTATGAAAACCCCTTGCCATTTTCTCAACCTCAGCCATAATAACCATAGAAACGCAAGGGAGGCATAAAGGCGGAACGGAAAAACGAAGAAGATCCAAGCGACAAGTGAGATGTTTTGGTTCACCTAAACGCTTGGAGGAAGCCAAATGAACCACCATTCCGTTACTCCCGTTCTGAATACCTATCCCCAGATTCTACGCGACTTTCCCTTCACGTTGGAGTACTTCCTGAATGCAAATATGGCTGTACCGTCCCATCTGCGAACCCTGGAACACCTAAAACCTCTGGTGGCGCGACTGGAGTTGTCGGAGTCCTTAGTAGCGGCAGTTCGTTCTGTTCCATCCCGATCGCTATGGGTGGAAAACCATCCTTCGTAACGATGACGTTGAGATCGTTGTGATCTGTTGGCTTCCTGGACAAAAATCGGGGGTTCACCCTCATAAAAATGCGGCGCTGAACGTGACAAAAGTGCTGCAAGGTAGCATTACCCAACAATACTACCGTCCTGATCACCAGCGCCAGTTAGTGCTGGATCAGGAGGTAACGGTGAGTGCTGGAGAAATCACTTGGACGGATCGCTACGAGTATCACCAACTGGTGAATCACACTGAGCAAAACTGCATCACACTCCATGTGTATAGCCCAGTGCGCGAATAAAGGGTAACAAGCCAGAGGAAAGGGTTAAACTCATTAACCTTTTCCTAATTGATCACCTGAATTAGATTGTGGGAGGAAGTCGGAATGTCGGAAGAATGTGTGAAAAATGGTTACTATTGTCCTTTTGTTCAAAATCCTCATCAATTGGATCAATATGTTTGTCTGAAGTGTGGAATTAAACGGGATTTAGAAAAGAAAGAAAAGTCAGAGGTGTTGGATTTTATCATCCTTTTCTTAATGGGGTTGTTAATTGCAATTCTATTTTTTAGGCGTTGATGGATAGGTTGGCGAGGCTCCGGTAAAATCGCTACAATATCATGGAAATCTAATAAAAATCCCTGATTAGTTTAAGTTCAGGGATTTTTTATGAATAAAGTTTAAGTTTGGCGTTTTATAATTTATTTGCTAAGGTTTGAAGCTCTTGTTCAATTGACTTAACATCAGAGTTACTATCTATATCTAATAACCCTAGTGAATGCAAAGCGTTAATAAATGGTTTTTTAACTTCCTCTTGATAAACCTCATATACCTCTTCTTTTGAATCGTCAATATCTGTTTCTGATTTGGTATAGCCATATAGATAAAGTATTACATCTTTTTTTTCTACTCCCCGTAAATTGTGCATTAGTTGATTACGACGATCCTTTTCAAAGTCTCTTTCATTAGTTCCTGTCCAATCTAATAAACTCCAAGTTTGTATAGTTGGATTTGTAATAGCTTTTAGCCATAGCAAAAGTGCATTATTAGCATTGGTTAATTTCCAGTTTGGTTTATTTTTATTAATTAACTTTATAGGAAATTTTAAATGTATAAGAATGTCTATTTTTCTTTTTACAATATCCTCATCGAAAGATCGTAATAACGTTGCCATTTTATTTTTATTAGTTTGCTGTTGATGATCGTTATCCTTTTGATAATCTAAGAATAATAAGCCTTGATTTGTCCAGGTTAAAATTTTTGTAGGAGGAAAATGGTAGTTGATCCCCTCAACTGTTCCGATTTGTCCATGCTTGCTTAAATAATTCATAATTGCGGCTTTTAAAAATGTTTCTTGTGCTGCCGATAATAAAGTAATCCCTTGTAAATAGTTTTCTTGCTTAAAGAATATGTCAATTAAATCTAAAGCACGGCGCACTCGTTCAATTGCATTTTTGGGTTTAAATTCATCTTCTTTCTTAGCAACTGTATCTGTTTTATTATTATCTGTATCTTTTTTCTGATCATCAGTTGCTTTAATATTAAAAATATTCACTAATTCTTTCAGTTTGTCAATTG
>JBMDYE010000533.1:0-4541 GCA_048595135.1 Planktothrix sp.
CGAGGTACGAGTAAAATTGTGCAACATCAACCCAAAAACCCTTACACCGCAGGGTTTTTGGTAACCAGCGAGATCTGCGTAAAAGAGGACACGTTGTAAAGTTTTATCACAACCAATTGCTGTAACCCTTAGCCCGCAGTAGTTTGACTTGCTACTTTGCACTTCATGACACGCTCGCTAGTTTTATCCCTACTAGAAAATGTTTGCTCTAGAGGTTTTCAGTTAAAAAAACAGTTTCTTTTACATGAGCTTCGCCAAAACTGAAAATTGAAGGTTGGGTAAGTGACAACCTCTATAAGTTTTCTTCGTTTAAATTAAAGGGAATAATTACTGATTGTAACCAATGGATAAAGTTTTCTCTTGTGATTTCTCCTGATGCCACTTGAAGAATAATTTTTTCTTGCTCTTCTACATTGGCATTAATTTCAAAACCATTCAGGATTAAAAAAATTTCCATTGCTGCATGACCTGTTCTTTTATTCCCATCCAGAAACGGATGATTTTTAATCAAAGAAAAGCCTAATGCTGCTGCTTTTTCTGGAAGAGTGGTATAAAGTTCTTGACCACCAAAGGTCATTGGTGGTTGAGCTACAGCCGATTCCAGTAAACCCGGATTTGTAATTCCTGAACCCCCAGATGTCTGAGCAATAATTTGATTATGGATATCTAAAATTTGTTCTAGGGTTAAGTAGAGCATTAGACTAGACGTTGATAAAGCTCATGGTTTTTCTTCAAGACATATTCTGTCACTTTTTGATAGGATAGGGCTGGTGGATTGATAGTAATAATGAGTTGTCCTTCCTGCTGAGTCAGTTCAACTTCTTGGCTATCTCCTAATAGTTCCTTGGGGATTAAAACTCCTTGACTCGTAACTTTTAATTTCATCAGTTTAATTTTTGCTATAATTACCTGATTTTATTATATCATTCCCCTCACGGAGTGACAAACCCGTTAAAAGCCAGATAAAATCAAGGCTATAACGGCGTAAAAAGGAAGCTAGAAGGTAGACTGAATCAGCATCAAGGCTCTGTAACCTTTCTGCAAAAAAAGAGAGTATATTGTACCTGGTTTCCATTAATTGTTCAACTAAATCCACCTAAATTTTCATCGCCAAGTATAACCTATCAAACCAACCCGCCCAACTTTTCCGGCTAGTTCACCCCAACTCGATTAGATTTCGATGTTATATTAATAATCGCAAAAAAACAATAATTAGGAATTTAAATGAATTTATTTATATTACTAGATTAACCCGAAAAAATTAAAAATTAATTATGCTATATAGTCAATTTAACACGATTACAAAAGTTAAAGAAACCTTTGGATTAACTACAGTAGAAGGTTTAATATTTCTGCCTGATATCAAACCCATTTCACCGAGTCCGACCCTAGCATCCACCCTTGAAGAAACTCTCCCGTTAGCTGTAGCAACCGGCACTGAAAAAGCGAGATCTGAGCTAATTATCAGCCCTGTTTTGGTAGAAGTGCGGCGCAGTCTTCAGCGCCAAATTAGCCTATTTTCTAGAGAAGAATTCAACGTCGATGAATCTTTGGGACTCAATGGACGCTGTGACTTTCTAATCAGTCGCTCCCCCGAACAATTGGCGATTGAAGCTCCTGCTATTGTTATTGTAGAAGCAAAACAAGCAGATTTGAAAACCGGAATTGGTCAGTGTGTTGCAGAAATGGTGGCAGCACAGAAATTTAATCAAGAAAAACAGCAACCCTTACCTAATCTCTATGGTTCCATTACGAATGGGTTGCAATGGCAATTTCTGAAATTGTCTGGAACTGAAGTAAGCATCGATCTGAATCTTTACTCCTTGCCACCCGTCGAGCAGATTTTGGGTTTTCTGGTTTGGATGGCACAGGAAGGATAGAGCCGAGATTATCTATGATTAAAGCGATCGCATTTTACAAGATGGGTTGAGCAAGATTTTGGCTGATCCCATTCCTTTCTAATCATAAATTTTTACGCTCCCCTCTTAAAAGCTGCCTCCTGAAAAGCCATTAGGTGTTCCTGTCGGATCAACTTCTTCCCCAAACCATAAAACCCCATATCCTTTGTAAAGACCTACTCCTAAAGCATTCCAATCAAGATTAGCCCACTGTCCTTGATTGAGAATAACAGCGTTATGGCTTGGACTTTTTTTCCAGGAATCAAGGGCTTGTTGGGCAGTCATAATAGAGCCATCAAAACCACTGCTACCAGCGGCATTTTCATAACCATTCCCTGGATAGCCCGTGTTAAAACGTTGAGGTGCTGTCCACATATTCGGCCAGGTGCTAGAATCATTGCCATCATAGGGCGCGTCACTCCAAGCATGAGTCAGCGTGCCGATATTTTCAGCTAAATCTAATACATGGCGGTTAGCAACGGTTGTGAGGGCTTTAGAAGCGGGAATTGGGGGGAGATTATTTTGGACTCGATATTCGTTCACCAGATTATAAAGTTTAGTTTCCTCAGATTCCATACCATCCAAGGAAGAAGTCGCATAAATATTAACTCCACCTCCTGCTATTGTTTCAATCACAACATCACCCCGAAAATCTTCTAAATTTAACTGGGATGGAGTAATGCCATCCAAGACCGCCAGTTCTTCATTTGTGGCGCTCACAACCAAACGTGTTTGGGTGCTACCCAAAGCCTGCACCTGTACTTGACCAACATTACTGGGTAGTTGAATTAAGTCAATCCCCGATTTAAAATCAGTAATCAAGTCACGACCTTGACCTTGCTGCTGCAATAGAAAAACATCTTGACCATTGCCTCCGGTGAGGGTATCTGCGCCTAAATCTCCTGATAAAGTATCGTTTCCCTCACCACCAGTGAGAACATCATCGCTTTTACCGCCAAACAAACTATCATTGCCATCACCACCATTAATGGTATCCGCTTCAAGATTACCAAATAGAATATCATTGCCCCCTTCTCCAGTCAGGAGGTCTCCATCCTTACCGCCAAAGAGGGTATCAGCACCCTCACGACCGGATAATTGATCAAAGCCTGTGTTGCCTAAAATCAAATCATTATCACTCGAACCGAATACCGTATCATTGCCATCACGGGCTAATACACCGCCGGGATAGCCCGATAACTGTCCAGGAAATAGGGAAATCAGTTCTGAGGAATCATTTCCAACTAAAGCACCAATGGAAAAATCTGGAATTAAGGTCATGGTTACAACTCTGGGATTTAGTGTCTAATATATTTAGAGGATTTAACTGTTCAGTTCAGGACAAGTGGGTTCTAAGTTTTCCCGCGACTGTTGCCGGACTTCACCTTGCATAGCTGCGTATTGGAATTGAGCAAAGGCATTAAGTTCAGAGACTCCATATTTTGTGGTTTGCAACAGTTGCCGCAATTCTTCTTCAGCATCTTGGGTTAAGTAACCCGTTTTTAGACTATGTTCAATGACTTCACAAATTTTGCTCATTTCTTGAATTTCTTGAACTTTTAAAACAATTAAATATTCATAAAAAGCTTGTAAGGTACACCAAGCAAAACCCGCCTGTCCATCCCAGATTCCGCCTAAAATGAAATACATATAAAAAAAGCGAATTAAAGGACGAAACGGTAAACGTAACGATAAATCTTTCAAGGCGCGTCGTCGTTCAACTTCTGTCCGACCGAAGAATAAATTGAAGAGATTTACTTTTTGAGTCGCTAATTGGTAAAGGGTTTCAATCGCTTCATCAGTGGAATAGCGGTTATGTTTTTCCAGCCATCGGGATAATCCTTTACTACAGGTATAATGGGGGTAAGTTTGAGTTAGAAATCCAACGGCACCTTGATAGATTTCTCGTTCGGCATGACCATAATCCGTAAAGCGAACGTTTTCAGGACGAAACAGGCGCATTTGATAGCGGGGATATTGGGTGCTGTGGCGAATCCAGTGGCTTTTAAAAATAACTTGTTCGGCTACATAATAGCCCACAACTTCAGGGTTTTGAATCGCTTGTAAGCCTTCTTGGAACAGTTCAGGGGTCATCCGTTCATCGGCTTCTAGGATGTAAACCCATTCGTATTTAGGAGGGATATTCTTAAGCATCCAGTTACGCTGTTTGCCGTGAGATTCAAACGCATGAAGGACAACACGAACTGGATAATGACGGGCGATTTCAACGGTGCGATCGCTGCTCAAAGAATCTACAACAATGATGTCATCTGATAATAACGCTGATTCGATACAATCCGCGATATCAAGTTCTTCATTATAGGTGAGGATATAAATAGAAAACATAACAGGGTTGACTGTTGAGCGTTAATAATTCGCGGAGGCAGCAGATAGAAGAATAGGAAATTGAAAAGCACTATCACTTCGCACTCCGCACTTCCTTTGATGATAAGTTGGCGTTTTTCAGCGTTAATTTATTGCCAAGATAGACGTTGAGTAGTGATTCCAATTAGACTGAAAATGAGTAAACTTATGGCAAAATTGGGTTCAGGAACTTCTTTCGCTGGGGTGGCTTCTGCGACTTTAATTTGGAAGGCTAATTGCGATTGAACCGGGGGAGTTCCTTGCCAAGTAAAAGTTGAT
>JBMDYE010000534.1:0-26107 GCA_048595135.1 Planktothrix sp.
ATTCTTAATTCTCAATTCAGTAGGTAGATAAACGGTAAAGCAGGAACCGATGCCGAGTTGGCTGGATACTTGAATATATCCTCCTAGCATTTTGCAGTAGTAATGGGTGATGGTTAACCCTAAACCTGTACCACCGTATTGACGGCTGAGAGAATTGTCCGCTTGAGTGAACGCTTCAAATAAGGTTTGTTGTTTTTCCAGAGAAATCCCAATCCCATTATCAACGACTTGGAAACAAATCCAATCAGAATTGCCATTACGTTCTCGATGGACGGTGAGGGTGACTTTACCTTGATGGGTAAATTTTAAGGCATTACTGAGTAAATTGTAAAGAATTTGTTTGAGTTTAACTTCATCGGAAGTCATCACCTCTAAATTATTCTTACAAGAAATTTGTAATTTGTTTTTGTGTAAATTGGCGAGGGGTTGAACAGTATTAATGACTTCATGAATTAAATCAGCCACGTCAAACATTTCAGAATTTACAGGCATTTCACCTGCTTCTAATTTACACAAATCTAGGATTTCATTAATCATGGTTAATAAATGATAACCCGACTCGCGAATTTTTTGAAGATCGGGTGATAAATCGTCGAGTTGGCGATCCTCAAATTCTTCTAACAGTAAATCACTAAAACCAATAATGGCGTGTAGGGGAGTCCGAAGTTCATGACTCATTTTTGCTAAAAATGTACTTTTTGCTTGGGAGGCATCTTCTGCTTTCACTAAGGCTTGTTGTAATGCCGCTTCAATTTTCAACCGTTCTACCATTTCGGCTCGTAATTCTTGAACAGCCGCTCGCATTTCTGCGGTTCTTTTTTCAACGGAAATTTCTAAATCGGCTTTAACTTGAGATAAAATATTTTCGGCTTTTCGTCGTTCAAATCGTTCAATAGCTAAGGCTACTAAATTTGCTAAAGAATCAACAAAAGTTCGATCTTCTAGGTGACAATATTCGGGTAAGTGTTTAGGAAATTCAACACAAATAAACCCAACAATTTTTCCACTTAACCAAATCGGAACATCTAAACGATGAGCGGGTTGTAAGGAGGGAGAAGGAAAGGTAAAAAACGACGGAGGCGGGGAGTCATTAGGGGCAGAGGCGGAGAAAAATAGACAAGGTAAGGGATTTTCTCCTTCCGGTGGTTTGGGTTGAAATTGAACCGTACAATGGGGAAGACAATGTTTTTGGGTGAGGACTTGATCCGGCCAATGGCGATCGCAACTGCGTTCATACCAATCTAAACAAACCCATTCTAAATTGTTACTAAACGGGCTAGATACGGCATCAATTGACGGTTTAAAAGATGATTCTTCATCTAGGGATGTCATGAATTTACAGTCGCAATTTGTGGGTTGGTTAAATAACCCATAATGAAGGTCAGTATTTAACCAGACACTCACCCGTTCAACTTCTAAAGTCTGGGCAGCAGTTTCAGTAATTTTACGGATTGCATGATCTAAATTATCACAATTAATTGTTCTTTCTTGGCTTAAATCCCGCAGAGCAACATTTTGACGGTAAAGCCGTTCTGTACTGGCTTGTAATGCTTTTTCAGCTTGTTTACGAGCCGTGATATCCTGAAAAATCGATAAAGTTGCTTGTTCTCTTTGAAACAATAATCTTTGAAAGGAACCCATCACCCAAAAAGCGGTTCCGTCCGTCTTTTTAACTTCCAATTCATAATTATGAACATGATTTTCTTTTGCGATTTTTGCGATTAATTTTTGTCGATCTTCTTGATTTTGATAAAAATCAAAAGTGGTTAAGGTTTTCATGGGGCTGAGGGAAAATTTAAACAAATCCCGTGCTAAGGCATTTGCATATAAAATTGACCCATCTGAACAGCGGCTAATAATAATCGGAATGGGAGTAATTTCTGCCAGGGATTGAAAAATTTCTTGTTGTTCAAAAGCAAGGTTTCCTAATTCTAAGTTAAAAGACAAAGGATTTTTTTGTCTTTCTTGCCAAACTTTATAATCGGTTCTCTCACTTTTGCCTAGTTCAATGTCTTGAAGTAGGGGATGAAAGGAAGTTACTAATAATTCCTGGACGAGTTTTTCTTCTAGCATCATTCAAGAGTTTCAAGTATGTAATCAGGGTTTAAAAAAGACTCATGCTCTGGTATTGGGATGAAAGCTATACTGAGTGACTCATCAACATTTCATGAGCCTTGACCGTAGAAATTCCTTTGTCTCTGGCTTGTCCCTCATCAATTGAGGTCAGAAGGAAATCATTTGTTTCAATTGGGATTTTCCCCATCAAGGAGCCACCCGTCCTAAATTGGAGACTCATTGGAAGCTGGGCTACAGTTATGCGAATACTAATCCCTAGAAGCGGGAGTTAACTTGCATCGCCGCTCACCTTTTTTCCTGCACCCTGTATTCGCTTGATGGTTCCCAATAGTTTAAGATAAAATCGCCCAATTTTGGGGATTGGAGTACAGTCTTACCTAAAAAGTTGAATGCTATTATAACCAATGTTTTTAAATTTAAGATGAGTTGCCATTAAAAAAATTTTTATCTTTATAGACCAGAGGGATAACCTTAACTTCGGCGATCTAAATGTTAGCTCTTTTCCTGGGGAGATCGACGGATGGCTTTCCGAAGGTGGGTTTTGACGGTTGAGCATTTCTATTGTCATCAAAGAATACGAACCTTTAAACTCAAAAAAATTAGTAATATTTTATGCTTTTAATTTCTGGTCTTTGATTTGAAAAAAAGTTAAGATTATTGATTTTACAACGATTTGTTAATGTCAGGCAAGTTTGATAATTCAGTAAATTTACGGATGTAAACGTAATAAATATTCCGATAGGAAAGTTGAAGGCTGACAACTTCTAAGGAATTCCAAACCTATGCGATATTGAATCTTACACTCTCTGGAATTAAAAATTTACCGTGTCGTTAACGTATGCCCTTGTCCATGAATGGTTAACCCCTTTAGCAACAGGTGGCTCTGAACTGGTTGTTCAGGAAATTCTCAATCACATTGAGGCAGATATTTATGCGCTGATTGATTTTGAATCCAGCAATCCCGATAGCTATTTATATCAACGTGCGATCGGAACCACGTTTCTGCAACATTTCCCCCTGGCGCGTTCCGGGGTGCAGAAATATCTGCCGTTTCTGCCTCTGGCTATCGAACAACTCGATTTGCGCGCCTATGATGTGATTTTGTCCTCCTCCCATGCGGTTGCCAAAGGCGTTCTCACCAGTCCCCATCAACTCCATCTCTGTTATTGCCATACGCCGATGCGCTACGCCTGGGATTTAACCTTTGACTACCTGAACAGTAGTTTAGCGGGAAAAGGATTACCAGGGGTGTTTACACGCTATCTGCTGCATTCTTTAAGGCAATGGGATGTCGTCAGTGCCAACCGGGTTGATTACTTTATTGCCAATTCTAAACATACGGCAAAACGAATTTGGCGTTGTTATCGCCGCAAAGCCACCGTGATTTATCCTCCCATCCAGGTCGAGCGCTTTCGGTTCCAACCCCAGAAACAAGATTTTTACCTGACCGTTTGCCGTTTGGTCAGTTATAAAAAAATCGCCTTAATTGTTGAAGCGTTCAATCGTCTGGGATACCCTTTAGTAGTAATTGGGACAGGCGCGGAGTTGAAACCAATTCAACAACTGGCTAAACCGAATGTGCAAGTGTTAGGATGGCAACCCAACGAGGTCGTCGAACAGTATATGAGTGACGCTAAAGCCTTCGTCTATGCCTCCTGTGAGGACTTTGGGATGGCCTTGGTAGAAGCTCAAGCCTGTGGGACTCCGGTGATTGCCTTTGGGGCGGGAGGAGCGTTAGAAACGGTGCGGGATCTTCGGCAATATCCTGATTCCGCAACGGGGTTACTCTTCTCGCCTCAAACAGAAGCAGCGCTGGTGGAGGCTGTCGAAGCGTTTGAGCAGTTTCAGGACAAGTTTAATCCTGAAACCGCTCGATTAAACGCCTCACAGTTTAACGCCAAACAGTTCCAAGAACATTACTTTGGGTTCTTAGAACATTGCTTGCAGGAATTTCAATCGGGAAATTTCGGCTAAAATGCCTATTGATTTCGGATTTTGGAAAAGGTTCCCGAACGCACAAGGTTCGCCGCAAAATGGAGGCGGGTTCGATGGGTAACGTCAGGATGCAGCTTGACAAGTTCCCCGTTCAACTTCAGTTCTTCGCGGCTTTTTCCTCAGCAATGGGTGATTTTCCGTCCGAGTTTTAACTTCATCTAGCCGAATTACCTATACTAGGTGTCTTGAGGCTTTATGATCAGGACTGTGTGTGTGGTGTGAATTGAAGGAGTAAGATGACTGCCAATAGCCAACTCATCTTTGGTAAGGGACTTCGACGTGGGTTTACAAGGCGGGGGATTTTGCCCTATGTCCAACGAACAATACCCCGAAGCCTCCCCCTGCAACGTTTAAATGATGAATTCTTTAAACGATTATTTGATATTTTCTTTTCGCTATCGGTGCTGATTCTGTTTGCTCCCGTCTACTTAATTTTGGCTCTGTTGATTGCCTTAAGCTCACCGGGGTCAGTTTTTTATGTGCAGGAGCGCGTCGGGAAAAATCGCAAGTTGTTCGGATGTATTAAATTCAGAACAATGGTGGATAATGCCGATGAAATGTTCGCACAAATGATGGAAACTTCGCCTCATCTGCGACAAGAATTTCAGGACAATTTTAAACTGAAACATGATCCGAGAATTACTTGGATTGGTCGGTTTCTCCGCGTTACCAGTTTAGATGAATTTCCCCAGTTTTGGAATGTTCTCAAAGGGGATATGAGTGTTGTCGGCCCCCGTCCGTTAGTGGTGGAAGAACTACATAAATATGGTCGCCACATGGATAAAGTCCTCACCATTCGCCCTGGAATTACTGGACTTTGGCAGGTTTCAGGACGCAATGATATCCCTTATCCTCGCCGAGTTCAGATGGATTTATACTATGTCAATTTCAAGAATTTTTGGATTGATTTATGGATTGTTACCAAAACCATTGGTGTTGTGATTTTCCCTAAAAATAATGGAGCGTATTAATTAAGAATTAAGAATTAAGAATTAAGAATTAGGGAACAGGGAACAGGGAATAGGGAGACTATTTTTCCTTCCTCTTGCCTCCTGCCTCTTGCCTCCTGCCTCCTGCCTCCTGCCTTCTGCCTCCTTATGACTGTAAAAGCTGGTTTATCGACTGGGGCGAAAGTGTAAACGAATTTTAAGGTTTGCTTGCTTTAATTTTGGGTTAAGGTGGAATTGATAGCAGTCAAAGCAAAGATTAGGAGATCAAGGAGGGCTGTGATCCTGAATTATTAAGTATTCTACACCTGTACGGGTGAGGTTGCACACAAGCCTCTACGACTCTTGCTATAGCGCTTGATTTAGGCTGGTCGTCATCCAATCAAAGAGAGCTTGATGACAGACTCAAACCTGGGGTGCATGGACACACTCCCGAACGTGATGTTTCAAACCCTCACGCAGGGAAACATTAACCTAAAAGATGATTTAAGGATAACTTCAAATGACCGAACGGAAGCGGGCTTTAATTACGGGTATTACGGGGCAAGATGGCTCTTACTTAAGTGAATTATTGCTAGAAAAAGGCTATGAAGTACACGGAATTATTCGGCGGAGTTCTTGCTTTAACACCGAGCGTATTGATCATATCTACAAAGATCCCCACAACCCTGAAGCTCAATTATTTCTGCATTATGGCGATTTAACCGATGGTACAACCCTCCGTCGGATTTTAGAAGAAGTCAAACCCCTTGAAATTTATAACCTGGGCGCTCAATCCCACGTTCGTGTCAGTTTTGATTCTCCCGAATATACCGTTGATGCCGTAGGTATGGGGGTATTGCGGTTATTAGAAGCAATTCGAGATTATCAATATCGTACCGGAATCGAAGTGCGCTTTTATCAAGCGGGTTCCTCAGAAATGTACGGGAAGGTATTAGAAATTCCCCAAAAAGAAACCACCCCGTTTTATCCCCGTAGCCCCTACGCCTGTGCTAAAGTTTATGGACATTGGCAAACGGTAAACTATCGGGAATCCTATGGATTATTTGCCTGTAATGGCATTTTATTTAACCATGAAAGTCCCCGTCGAGGCCCTACCTTTGTCACCCGTAAAATTACCCGTGCTGTTGCTCGGATTGTTAAAGGAAAACAAAAGGAAATTTATCTCGGAAATCTTGATTCTAAACGAGATTGGGGTTATGCCAAAGATTATGTTCGAGCCATGTGGTTGATGCTCCAACATTCTGAACCCGATGATTATGTGATTGCCACCAACGAAACCCACTCGATTCGCGAATTTTTGGATATTGCCTTTGGTTATGTCAATTTAGATTGGAACCAATACGTCAAATTCGATGAACGTTATCTGCGTCCGGCGGAAGTAGATATTTTAATTGGTGACCCAGCGAAAGCAAAAACCAAATTAGGCTGGGAACCCACCGTTACCTTTGAGCAACTGGTTAAATTAATGGTGGATGCTGACCTCAAAGCATTAGAAGAAACTCAAGAAGCTGCCTATCAATTTGATTAATTACTTTTGGAGCTCACGCTAAATTTATGAGTCCTCTCGATTTAACTGATAAACGGATTCTCGTTACAGGTGGGGCTGGATTTCTGGGGCGACAAGTGGTGGATCAACTGCTCAAAGCCGGAGCTAATCCCGACAAAATCATGATTCCTCGCTCTAAGGATTATAATCTTTGTACCCTAGAAGCTTGCCAAAAAGTTGTTGAAGGGCAAGATGTGGTCGTTCACTTAGCGGCACACGTCGGCGGGATTGGTTTAAATCTCGTCAAGCCTGCGGAGTTATTCTACGACAACTTAATGATGGGCGCTCAATTAATTGATGCTGCTTATCGGGCTGGGGTGTCTAAGTTTGTTTGTGTCGGGACGATTTGCGCCTATCCGAAGTTTACCCCAGTTCCCTTTAAGGAAGATGATCTTTGGGACGGGTATCCTGAAGAAACCAACGCACCCTATGGGGTGGCAAAAAAAGCGTTATTGGTGCAGTTACAAGCGTATCGTCAGCAATATAATTTCAATGGGATCTATCTGTTACCTGTGAATTTATACGGCCCCGAAGACAATTTTGATCCGAAAAGTTCCCATGTAATTCCGGCTTTAATTCGGAAAGTTTATGAAGCTCAACAACGGGGAGACAAAACCCTTCCCGTTTGGGGGGATGGTAGCCCTAGTCGTGAGTTTTTGTATTCAACGGATGCGGCGCGGGGTATTGTGATGGCAACTCAATCCTACAATGAACCTGATCCGGTGAATTTAGGAACCAATCACGAAGTCAAAATTAAAGAGTTAGTAGAAACGATTTGTGAGTTGATGGGATTTGAAGGAGAAATTGTCTGGGAAACCGACAAACCCAATGGTCAACCTCGCCGTTGTTTAGATACAACCAGGGCGAAAGAAAAGTTCGGGTTTGTAGCAGAAGTTGGCTTTAAAGAAGGCTTAAAAAAGACCCTTGATTGGGATCGTCAACAAGCTGAATAAAGCTCAAGATTGAATGATCAGCAGGATGTCTAGGATAATTGTTCCTAAACGTCCTGCTTTCTTGTAGGATGGGCTATGCCCATCACATCATATATAATTCAATTAAAATTGCAGTTCGTTAATGTTGAATCAAAGTAAAACCGAATTAAGACGGATATTAATTAAAAAACGCTGTTCTCTGTCAGAAAACGACTGGAAAGAAAAAAGCGATCGCCTATGCCAAAACTTACAAAATCAATTAATTTTTCAACAAGCAAACGTTATTTTATCTTATTTTAGTTTTCGCCAAGAACCGAATTTATCTCCCTTATTAATAGACACTTCTAAAAAATGGGGATTTCCCCGTTGTGTTGAACAATCTTTAATTTGGCATTCTTGGCAACCCGAAGATCCGGTTCAAATGAATCGGTATAATATTATAGAACCCGATGCTAACTTACCAATTTTAAACGCATCAGATGTTGATTTAATTTTAGTTCCCTCCGTTGCTTGTGATTCGCGCGGATATCGCTTAGGATACGGAGGCGGATTTTATGATCGAATGTTGAGTTTACCCGAATGGGGTTCTATTCCCACTATTGGCATTATTTTTGATTTTGCTTATCTTCCCGAACTCCCAATTAATACTTGGGATAAACCGTTAAATCAGGTTTGTACAGAATCTCGATTCATTCATAGTTTTGAGTCAATTTAATCTTAAAATAATTAGAATAAGCACTGATCCAAAATTATTGGCACTGTCATTGGTGAAGGTCGCGATCGCGAAATGAAGAATATAGCCATGATCAGTAGGCAATTTATTTGTTTGACTGCTTACAAGGCTTACAGCGCACAGAATCAGTAAAACTTAACCTTAAAAATGCTTAATCAACTCCCTAAAATTAACTTCAAAAATAAAACGATTAAAACAGTAATGATTTATCTGATTCTCGGATTAATTGCTGTATTAATGTTATTTCCGCTGATTTGGTTAGTTAGTACCGCCTTTAAATCTCCAACAGAAAATCTGTTTCAATTTCCCCCCCAATTTATCCCCAGTCAACCCACCTTTCAAAATTTTATTACCGTTTGGCAAACGAACCCGTTTGGACGGTATTTATTTAATAGTTTACTCGTCGCTACCTTAACGGTGAGTTTAAATTTATTATTTTGTTCTCTGGCAGCTTATCCTTTAGCGAGATTAAAGTTTAAAGGCAGAGATTTAATCTTTACGGCTATTATTGCCACCATCATGATTCCCTTCCAAATCGTGATGATTCCCTTATATGTTTTAACGGTTCAATTAGGATTAAGAAATAGTTATTTAGGGATTATTTTTCCCAGTATTGCCTCTGCTTTTGGAATTTTTCTGCTCAGACAAGCGTTTCAAGGGGTTCCCAAAGAATTAGAAGAAGCCGCCAGAATAGATGGTTGTTCAGAGTTAGGAATTTGGTGGAATGTCATGATACCAGCCGTTCAACCTGCTTTAATTACCTTAGCAATTTTTGTGTTTATTGGGTCTTGGAGTGACTTTCTCTGGCCGTTATTAATCTTAGATCAACCGGATTATTATACTATGCCATTAGGAGTAGCCACGTTAGCTGGAACATTCTCATTAGATTGGCGGTTAATTGCGGCGGGATCTGTTATTTCTATCGCCCCTGTTTTGTTATTATTTCTAATCTTACAGCGTTATATTGTTCCAACAGATGCAGGTTCAGGCGTGAAAGGATAACCCTTATTTTCTGAGGTTGGCAATTACTTGAATTAAATAATCCGGTTCAACGGGTTTAGATAAATAAAAGACAAATCCTTGCTGCAATGCCTTTTCTTGTTCCTCAAAAGCATCACTTCCTGTAATCATAATTGATTGAATCTCTAATCCTTGGCTTTGCACTTTTTCAATGAGTGAATAACCATTCCCATCCGGTAATCGATAATCACTAATTAAGATATCAATCGGTTGCTCTTCTAACACTGCTAAAGCTTGCTGAACTGAACCCGCCGTTACGACTTCTGCCCCCTCAGAACTGAGGATAATTGTAAACAGTTCTACTGTATCAGAATGATCATCAACAACCAAAATTTTTAATTCTTTTAAAACTTGGTATTCACATAACTCTGAATCATTGAATTTCATAAAGATAGGAGGGACTTGCCTTGCATTCACCTACTTAATTTATGTAGCAGTTAATCTTTAATTTTTCTTTAAAATTAAGAAAAAATTCATAAAATTTTCATTGAAGTCTTATTCGGCTTCTGTTGAGTTTGCTGGGTTAACATTTTCTAGATTACTAGCAACTTTATAATTTTTTAAAGCTAAATGTTGTATTCTAGAAACCAAGAGTAAAATTCCATACATTTCATAATCGCCCTTTAAAACCTGATTGGCGATATCTCCACAGAGGTACAGCACTTCAGAAGAAGATTGCTTAAACTCCGTTGTTATTTTTTGTTTAAGGTCATCAGGTTCCTGCACTGTAGTCATAATGAGTTACTGGATGAGTACCTTTCACCTCCTACATTACCAATCATCAAGCTAATTTCATTCTACCGTAGGTCTGATTTTAGAAATAAAAAAATACCCGTGAAGGGCAATTTTTGATGTTTTTTGGGTTATAAATCCGCTAATTTCTTCAAATTAGTTGATTTTAATTTAAGTTATCCCTCAAAGATTACCGACAAGTTAAGGCTGCTTTTGGATAAGCAATGCGTTTATGATTCACCTGTTCCCAAACCCGCACAAAGACTTCGGAAATTTTCCCCATTTCTTCCCGTGTTAAACCAGAATCTACTAATTGATGATCTTGCCATCTAGCTTTTAAAATTTTATTGACCATTTTTAAGGCATCTTCCGGTGTGGCGTCCTTAAGCGATCGCAAAGCCGCCTCACAGGAATCTGCTAACATGACAATCGCCGTTTCTCGCGATTGAGGAATCGGCCCCTCATAGCGAAAATCTCCTTCATTAACGTCTAATTTAGGATTATCTTTCGCCCGTTCTTGGGCTTGATAATAAAAATAAGCAATCAACATCGTCCCTTGATGTTCAGGAATAAACGCTTTAATGGCTTTCGGTAAACGGTATTTTTTCGCCATCACTAACCCTTCACTAACGTGCTTTTTAATAATTTCCGTACTTTGCCAAGGATCATCAATCTCATCATGTTTATTCGGGCCACAGCCTTGATTTTCAATAAATCCTAAAGGATCGTGCATTTTCCCAATATCATGATAAAGGGTTCCCGTTCTCACCAATTCCACATTACAGCCTAATTCTTGGGCGGCGGCTTCTGCTAAACTTGCCACAAACATCGTATGTTGAAATGTTCCCGGTGCTTCCGTGGCTAATCGTTTTAATAAGGGTCGATTTGGGTTGGCTAATTCGGCTAATCGAATCGGCGTAATTAAATCAAATAAATGTTCTAAATAAGGGCTTAACCCCAGGGCGACAATACTCCAAGCCACCCCTTCCAAAAATTGTAATCCCACACTTCTAATTAAAATATACCAAATTGATCCAGCCGTCGAACTGGCAATTAAATTAATAAGTAAATAAGTTACCCCCTGTGCTAATCCCACCCCTAATCCTAACAAAGCCAGTTCTTCTCTTGAGCGCAATTGTCCGGCTAAAATACTGCCCACCAATCCTCCCACCGCACTCGCCAGCAAATGTACCTTGTCAAGTTCCATGCCAATCGGTAACAGAAATGACAGTAAACTAACCACCGTCACGCCAACGGCTGACCCATAAAAACTTCCGACTAATAAACCCACCGCCGGTAAATTAATTAAGGGAAGTTGCAGCAGAATAATAATCGGTGTGGTTAACGTTAGTAATAACAACAAAAATCGATCACGCCGTCGGAGTCCACGATGTAAATATTGTTCCACCACTAAAACAACAATAACCGCCCCCGTTACTAAAATAACCAGCCCAATTAACCCTTTCCAATTAATCGCCCGTTCGCTTAAACCAAAATGATCAAGTAAAACAAAATCTCGTTGGCTGATTTTTTGTCCTTTACTAACAATCACTTCCCCTTTACTAATATTAACCATCACCGGTTCAATTTTCTGAGCGGCTAATTCCGCTTGTCGGCGAGTCGCTTCGGGATCTTTGACTAAATTTGTTCTCAATACCTCCGATAACAGGTGAATCGCAAACAGTTGACTTTCTGCTGGAATGGTATTTTGAACTTGAAACTGAATGGCAGGTTTGAGAATATTATTCGGTAAACCGGGAGGAATCCCTTGAGTCAACATTTCTTGACTGATTTGTGTAATTCCTTGTTGGGTTTGCAACCAGGTTAAATCCACCCAATCAAAAATCGATTCGGTGAAAAAGATTTCTGTATTCGCCGGCCATTCTTTAGAAATGCTTGTTAACGCTTTTGCATAGCGCCAACGGGCTTGAGTAATTTCAGAAATAAGTTGAGAAAATTCGATCAGGGTTGCTCGTTGACGATACGCTTTGAGTTGGGTCAAACTTTGTTGACGAATTACCTCTAAGGTTTGTTGTTGCAAATCAGCAAATTTTGTCGCCGTTTTTTTCGTGTTGCTGGAAGATTTGGCTTGAGCCGGAGGCATTTGTACCGTGACCTGCTCCACTTGCGCCAGAATATCTTGCCATTCCCGTTCAGGACAGCGCCGCAAGTAACGTTGGACTTGTGTTGACAGAATGGCTGTATCGACAAACGGAAAGGGTTGCGCCACCTGTCGAATTTGGTTGCCACGCTCTAAAATTTGCTGAATGGTTTGCTCAATTTCTTGATTGATGGAGAGGTCAACCATTAAAGTCGGAAAAACCCCTATTTCCGTTTGTTTCCGTTTTTCTTCAGTGGTTTTCAAATCGGGAATACTGGCATCCCAAGGTGCTTTAACGGTTTCAGGTGCTTCGCGACCGACCGCCAGCTTGGGTTGATCGTAAAACCGGACACCAATTAAACTGGTGAGGGACACAACCGTAATCACAAAAAAGCCTGGACTGCTAATCCAATTGCCTCTTTTTTTCCGTTTTAGCTGGGCTTTATTAACAACAGATTGGGGTGACTCCCCTGATTTGGAACGGGCTGTTCCCCGTTGAATTGGATGGGCAAATAACGAGGGAGAAGGGGTGCGGCTGCAAAGCCGTTCAATCTGTCGCGTCAAAGATTGGAGCGTGTTCATTCTTTTGAACTAGATTAAGAGCTTTAGCAGCCTTGTCACTTTAGATCTTACCAAAAAAAATCGGTCTCAAGTCCCGTCCTAATTGGCTTGCTATCATTCCGTTCTCATCAGTTTAGAGGCTGCCGAAGCCGTTGTTACACGGATGTGACTGGGGGAGACTAAGAAGTGATGGGATGATACACTCCTGACCAAACCGCTAACAATTGATCAGCTAACTGTCGCAGTTCCCTTTCCCAGTTCTTTGATTTTACCGTAGGATTTTGAGCCCAACTGGAATTTAGATCGACATCAACCTTACTTCTTAATGCTAACCGCCACTGCACCGGAATTCCAATTAAACCTTGATAAGCACCGGACAACGCCCCACTAATGGCGCTGGTGACATCGGGTTGATATCCCGTTTGCATCCCACGCCAAACCGTCAAATGATAGTCTTCCGGTGTGGTCAAAAAGCAATAAAATGCCAGTGCGGTTGCTGTCCACGGGTCAGCCGTGGGGGGGGTTGTTTTAGCGGTTTTGATGAATTGGCGAACAACGGTTTCTAAAGGCGCGTTTTGTTCGAGGAGCCGTTGAACCTGCCCTAACGGCACAGCTAAACTGGTTTCCTGACTCAGTTTCGGTAACAGGCTGGGAATCAGTTGATCAGGTTGTAATTGTTGGGTTAACAGGTGAGCGATCGCCGTGGCAATTGTCAACACTCCATCACAAAACCAGGGGGTTGTGTCCCCCATTGAGTTTTGCCAGGTTAATAAAACGGTTTGTAATCCCTTTAAGTTATCGTGAAATAACAATGCCAAAGGCAAGGCAAAACTGACCACATCCCCCTCCGACATGAACCCAGCTTTTGAAACCCCTGTTTTTTGCAGCGAAACGGTAACAGGATTTTGGGTTTCGGCTTCGACTTGGCTTAAGGACTGGGTTTGCGCTTTTAATTTCCCTTGCATCCAGAGTTTCCATTGTTCCCCATAATCCATCTCATCCAATCCTTGATATCGCAGGATACTCTGGGTGAGTTGATGCAGCAAGCAGATTTGATCTCGGTCGGATTCTGAGGAGATCATCGGGAGAATTCCCGGTATCCGTTTAGGTAATTCACGTTGATTCAGCCCCCCCTTGATTGGCTGTGGGTGGATCAGGTTTAAATCCGATTGCCCCAGCTTATACCCTAACGCAAATCCTAAAAAAGCCCCCTGAAATCGATTGGAGAGTGAGTTGTTCAGCATGAATATCGATGAATTCCCATCACAGGTTACTGTTGCTGAGGTGATGAACGAGTGCTTGTAATCCCAAACGGTAGCTATTCGCGCCAAATCCGCTAATTTGACCGATCGCCAGGGGGGCGATGAAAGAATGATGCCGAAACGGTTCTCGCCGATAGATGTTGCTCAGATGTACTTCGACCGTCGGAATCCCGACCCCAGCGATCGCATCTCTCAGGGCAACGCTCGTGTGAGTATACGCTCCAGCGTTAATCAGCAAGCCTTGGTGTTGTCCGATTGCGGAGTGGATTGTATCCACCAAGACCCCTTCGTGGTTAGATTGAGTAATCGAGACTTTCACCTGAAGCGTCGCCGCTTCCTGTTCCAGCAGTCGATTAATTCCTTCTAACGTTGTTTTTCCGTAGATTTCCGGCTCCCGTAGACCCAATAAATTGAGATTGGGGCCGTGCAACACCAATATACTTAACAAGTGAGTAACCTGAGTTGATAAATCTGATCGAACGTTGAGTTTTCTACCTCCGACGGCTCGGCTCATCTACTGGGATGGGAATCGGCTCCGGTTCGGGTTGAGCAGAAGGGCCTAATAAGGCGTCAATCAACTCACGCGCCCATTCTTTCAGTTTTTCCAGTATTTTCTCAATGTACTCCATTGAACAGATGGCTCCTCGTTATAAACTGGCTCCGCAACTTGACTGAATCTTAACAAAAGTCAATCGATTTTGGCTTAGAGATGCTTAGTTTTAGATTAACGGATTCGAGAATGAATGGGCAGTTCGTTAGTAGAAGATTTACAATTGAGTTCCGATCCGGGAGATGGAACGCTCTGCCCCGCTCTCAAATAAATTAACCTAAAAGCCCTCATCAACTTTCTTTTTTTCAGACAAGTACAATATTTTATTTAACAATTAAGCTTGCTCAGGGTTAGCAAGTTTAAAGCTAAATGGATATGTCCTGGGTCTTGTTAACTTGATCATGTTACCATTTGCTGAAAAAGGTTCAAACATTCTCCAATTTGATAAAGATTGTGTAAGCTAACCTTACAAACTGATCTTTAGAGAATTCCCAGTCAGTTACAGGACAAATCCCTTCCCAAGTGCAATTGCCTTTAGGATGAACAGAAAACGGGTTGAAGGCTTCTTAATAATGGGATACAGGGTAACTTTAGGATCGTCGATGTGAACCTATATTAGCTTTCTGCCCATCAGCCTTCTTAAGCTTTGCTGACCGTTGAAATGAACCTTTTCTAATTTCATCATAACGAATTGACACAAAATTATGCAAGCAATTACAGTCATCAGTCATCAGTCATCAGTCATCAGTTAGAAGGGTTAGCCCTTAGTTAAGGGTTGATTAAGCGACGTCGTAATAAATCGAGGGCGGTACTGGCACTGACGCGGCGAATCCAATCTCGTCCCCGTGTTTGTCCAAAGCGACATTCGATACTGTTAACTTGACCGTTGGCGTGGGCAATCCCAATATAAACTAGCCCGACGGGTTTGGTTTCCGTTCCCCCTCCTGGGCCTGCAATTCCGGTAATGCTGACTCCCCAAGTGGTGTTCAGAAGCGATCGCACGCCAGAAGCCATTTGTTCAGCTACAACCCCACTCACTGCCCCAAATTCCGCTAAATCCTGGGGATTTACCTTCAAAACCCCCGCTTTCACTTGATTATCATAGGCAATCACACCGCCCCAAAAATAATCGGAACTGCCAGAAATTTGAGTTAACATTTGTCCCAAACCTCCACCTGTACAGGATTCAGCTACACTAACGGTGCTTTGGGTTTCCCGTAATAATTGACCCACCACCGATGCTAAGGTGTCTTCATCCGCCCCGTAACAATCTAATCCTGCAATTTCTCGCAATTGGGTTTCCACCGGAATAATCAATTGTTCGGCTGCGGCTGCGGAGTCTGCCCGGGCAGAAATTCTTAATTTCACTTCTCCATGATTAGCATAGGGAGCAACCGTTGGGTTTGTTAAATCTAAGAACGAGGCGACTTTTTCCGCTAAGGTGGACTCTGCGATGCCCCAAAACTTTAAGGTGCGGCTGTGAATAATTCCTTGACTCCAACCTTGTTGTCTGAGGTAGGGAATCGCAGTCTCTTTCCACATCACATACAATTCGGCAGGAACCCCTGGAAAGGTGAGAATCGTTAGTTTATCCCCCCTCGGTTGCCAAATAATCCCTGGTGCGGTTCCTGTCGGGTTGGGAAGAATATTGGCTCCTTGGGGAATTAAGGCTTGTTTGCGATTACTCGGAGACATTACCCGCCCCCGTTGCTGAAATTTCTGGGTAATATCTTCAATAATTTCTGGCTGTTCAACTAGGGGAGTGTTAAAAAAATCAGCAATGGTCTCAACGGTTAAGTCATCGGGAGTTGGCCCTAAACCACCTGTAAAAATTAACAGTTGAGCGCGTTCAGAGGCGATCGCAATCACTTCTTTTAAGCGATCGGGGTTATCACCAACAACACTTTGATAATAATGGGGAATTCCCAGTTGAGCCAATTGTTGGGCTAAAAACTGAGCATTACTATTGAGAATATCACCGAGTAGCAGTTCTGTCCCGACACAAATTACTTCAGCAACCATGAAATAGGGGCAATCAAATAGTTAAGGGTTTTCCTAAGTTTACCAAACTTAACTCCTTTTACTACTTCCTGTAGGATGGGCTTTGCCCATCAAACCCTAATTAATTGGATCTTAACTCAAATTAACTTTTTAACTAAAATTTCCGGTGATATAGCGCTACCCAAAGCGGGAATAGGGAATGGGCAATGGGCAATAGTGTCAATACTTTTGGC
Source organism: Planktothrix sp. (assembly GCA_048595135.1). Lineage (GTDB taxonomy): Bacteria > Cyanobacteriota > Cyanobacteriia > Cyanobacteriales > Microcoleaceae > JBMDYE01. The sequence continues at coordinate 16,693 of JBMDYE010000534.1, forward strand.
TGTTTCATAGAGGTTGAAAATTATTACAACCTATTGGGGATTGCTATATCTACTTTAGTATAATTTTTTTAAAAATTAGACTTTTTTATTAACAGTTAGGTGTTGATTCTTAATGGTTATATTCTATTCAGTAAGCCGATTAAGTTTTAGAAAACTTAGAACAACTCAATCCTCTTATTCAAAGTTTTGGAGATGAATTAAATTTTTTATTTTTAAGTCTTCTCCTGCTGAATCCTAAGTTTTGACTCCTAATTCTATTACAATCTTGCTCGTTTTAACGCTTGCCAACTGGTATAACCGAGTAACCCTGTTGCCCCTAACGCATAAGCTAAACCACTCGGTATTCCTGAAAAAGCTAAGGCTAAACTTCCCACCCATAAGGTTAGGGTATAGATATATAAAACCGTTCTGCGTTGAGATAAACCCGCCTCTAACAGTCGATGGTGAAGATGCCGTTTATCCGCCATAAATGGAGATTTGCCACTGCGAATCCGATCTAAAATGACCGCCGACATATCTAATAATGGAACCGCCAAAATTAAATAGGGCAGCAAAACCGCCGTTACTGCTGTTCCTTTTACCAGTCCAATCACCCCAACTCCGGCTAAGGTAAACCCCATAAAATAAGATCCCCCATCCCCCATAAAAATTTGAGCCGGATTGAAGTTATAGCGTAAAAATCCTAATGCACCTCCGGCTAACGCTGCGGCGATTAAGGCGGCGGCAGGTTGTTTCATAAATAAACAAACAATCAACATCACCACCGCAGCAATACCAGAAACTCCGGCGGCGAGTCCATCTAACCCATCAATCCAGTTAATGGCATTGGTCATCCCAACCAGCCAGAACACGGTAACGGGTAGACTCAACCAGCCAATATGAACTAAACCAAAATAGGGAATGGTTAAAAAGTCAATACTGACGCCAACAAACCAAGCTAAGGAAGCAACGGTAGTTTGTAAGCAGAGGCGGGTTAAGGCAGATAAACTCAACAAATCATCGGCCAGACCAATCAAAAAGAAAGCTAAACCGCCAATGGTTACTCCCCAAATTTCATATTCATGGGGTCGGCTTAAAGGTTGGCCGTTGGCGTCTAAAAAGCCACCCGTCCCCCAAACAACTAATAGCGCAATTAACGTTCCGGCAAAGATGGAAACACCACCCAAGCGAACCATTGGTTGCTGATGAACTTTGCGTTCATTCGGGAGATCGACTCGCCCTGAACGCAAGGCGATTGTTTTAACAATCGGTGTACTCCAGAGAACGACTAGAGCAGAAATCAGAAAAGCAAGCAAGTGGTACAGATGGTGGGGCATCTGAGGTATTAGTATCAAGACGAAAGCAACTGTCAGCCAGAGTCTACTACATTTCAGATCGTTATGTAACAGAAAAATTAAATTTTATTCAAATCAGAGAAGGCAGGAGGCAGAAGGCAGAGGGCAGGAGGTGGAAGCAGGGGGAGCGGAGGGAGCGGAGGAAGCAAGGGAGGATTTAATTCTTCTTCCTTCTTCCTTCTTCCTTTTTCCTCCTCCTGCCTCCTGCCTCCTGCCTCCTGCCTCCTTACTACGCTAAGGCTGGAATTTTGATGCTGAGATGGGGATAGAGGGGGAAGCGATCGCACAAGGCAGCCACCCGTTGACGGCAGGTTTCTGCAACGGCTTCATCTTCAGGATTTAAGAGGCGATCAGCAATAATATTACCAATTTCTACAAATTCTTCTTCTCCCATCCCCCTTGTTGTCATGGCTGGAGAACCGAGTCTCAAACCACTGGTGACAAACGGAGATTCAGGATCAAACGGAACTGTATTTTTATTGGCGGTAATATTCACTTCACTGACCAATAGATCCGCCCGTTTACCCGTCATCCCAACGGAACGTAAATCCACTAACATTAGGTGATTATCGGTTCCACCGGAAACAATTTTTAAGCCTCGGTTTTGTAACTGATTTGCTAATGCTTTCGCGTTAGAAATCACTTGACCGGAATAGGTTTTAAATTCAGGTCTTAACGCTTCTCCAAAAGCAACGGCTTTCCCAGCAATCACGTGTTCTAGGGGGCCACCTTGGCTTCCTGGGAATACCGCTTTATCCAATTGTTTACCCAGATCCGCATCACGGGTCAGAATTAAACCGCCACGTGGCCCCCGCAGGGTTTTGTGGGTGGTTGTTGTGACCACATCACAGTAGGGAATGGGGTTGGGATGATGACCCGTTGCCACTAACCCGGCAATATGGGCAATATCCGCTAATAAATAAGCACCGACTTCATCGGCAATCGCCCGGAATTTATCAAATTCAATAATACGAGGATAGGCAGAATACCCACAAATAATCATGCGGGGTTTGTGTTGTTTTGCCAGGTCTAAAATTTTGTCATAGTCAAGCTGTTCGGTTTCTTGACTGACGCCATACTGACAAACGTTAAACCATTTCCCGGATACGTTAACTGGGGAACCATGGGTTAAGTGACCGCCATGAGACAAGTCCATCCCCATGATCGTGTCGCCCGGTTTTAACAAGGCTAAGAAAACCGCAAAGTTGGCTTGAGCGCCAGAATGGGGTTGAACGTTTGCATGAGCCGCATCGAATAATTGTCTAGCGCGTTCAATGGCTAACTGTTCCACACCATCAACAAATTCACAGCCGCCGTAATAGCGTTTTTTCGGGAGTCCCTCTGCATATTTATTCGTTAGAACGGAACCTTGAGCCGCCAACACGGAGGCGGAGGTAAAATTTTCACTGGCAATTAGTTCTAAGTGATCTCGTTGACGTCGTAATTCATGCTGAATCAGATCAGCAACAACCGGATCGCTTTCAGATAAGATTTCTAAGTTAGTCCGACTCACAATAACAGTCCTTGTAATGAACAATCAGAAAGTTTAGGTTCGCCATTGGGAAAACAAGCTTGGACACTGATGAGAATGCTGACAAATTTCCGAAACAGGGATACTCTTGAATTCAAGTCACGTCTCCACCGTGGGCTTCTGATCAACAGAGGTGTTTCAGTGTGCTAATTTCCCCAAATTTATTATCATAACTAGATTTGCTGATCCTTTCTACCCTTTCCTCTTTTAACAGGATCGCTACGTCCCATCGAGAGTCCTTCACCATTGAGAGAGATTGCCAAGAGTTTTGTTAAATTGTAAGTGATTTTGCTAAATCCCCCGAAGTCTTGGCATACAATAGAGGCACAGTTGGGCATCTGTCGGAGGTATCATTATGCTAGTCATCTTGATGGATAACCATTTAATTGCTCCTCAACAGGTTTGTCAGGGATGTTTACTTGCCGATCAAAGTGGTCAGCCTCGTTGGAGAGAGGGTCAGCTATGCTGTGGTCACTTGGTTCGCCCTTCAGTTGACAATCAGCCCAGTCAGTTTGAATGCCAAATGGGTTTCCGAATTGCCAATATACAATAATAACAACTTTTTATCAGTCAGAAGGAGGCAGGAGGCAGGAGGCAGCTATGCAGAAGGCATAAGAAGGGAGGAGGCAGAAGCCAGAAGAATTAATAATTAAATTCTCCCTCACTTCCCCAGATCTCCTGCTCCCATTGTCCATCTCTTCCTCCTGTCTCCTGCCCTCTGCCTCCTGCCTCCTTCTGACTGTATTGATGCGTTATCCTGAGATTAAGACATACTCAGGAGAATTGGTTATGACCTGGCGCGGAACAACAACAATCCCACAACGAATTTTTGCCTCTTTACCTTATCTACTTCCTTTGATTGATGGGTTGTCCTTTGGTCGATTTTTATTTGCACAATTTCCAGCTTTACAACTGATTCTTTTACCCCTTGCTCCTGTCATCACAATTTATCAGGTAATTCCGTTTGCCGGATTTGTCATTTTCTTAGCTTTATATATGTTAGTAGTTCGGAATGAAAATATTCCTCATTTCATCCGCTTTAATACAATGCAGGCAATTTTAATTGATATTATTCTAGTGTTATGTACCCTAGTTTTCCAAGTGTTTTCTAGTTTTCTTCTCCAAGGATTTATCGGTGAAACACTTTATAACATGATATTTTTGGGGGTTTTAGTAGCATTTTTCTATTCGGTTATTCAATCCTTACTCGGAAAATATGCAGAAATTCCTACCCTTTCTGATGCTGTTTATATGCAAGTAAGATAGGAATTAAGAATTAAGAATTAAGAATTAAGAATTAAGAATTAAGAATTAAGAATTAAGAATTAAGAATTAAGAATTAAGAATTAAGAATTAGGGAATAGGGAACAGGTAATAGGGAATAGGGAATAGAAGGAAAAAGAAGAATTATCTCCCCCTGCCTCCCCAGGGTTGTTTCATGTTCTCCCCAAAATCTCTATAACCTAACCCCCCAACCCCCTTCCCTACGCGTGTTGGGGGAGTAATTAATAATTTTTGATGTTTAATAGTAGAAATTCTTCCCCCCTCTCCTTGTAGGAGAGGGGGTTAGGGGGAGAGGTCAGAGAAGAATCTGCCTTGAAAATGAAACAGCCCTGCCCTGCCTCCCCTGCCTCCCCCGCTCCCCCTGCTCTCTTCCTCCTGCCTTCTGCATAGCTGCCTCCTGCCTCCTGCCTTCTGATATAATGAAAGATCCTTGCTTCTGAGAAGGAAGCCTTGTTGTCCATAAGGAGAATCACAGCATGAAGCCTTTTGTTTACGAAACGATGTATATCCTGCGTTCTGACCTGAACGAGGAGCAGGTGGAGCAAAATATTACCAAATATGAAACCATTCTGCGGGATAACGGCGGTCAGAATATTCAGGTGCAAAATCGGGGTAAACGCCGTCTTGCTTATGATATTGGCAAGCATCGGGAAGGAATTTACGTCCAGATGAATTATGAAGGCCCTGGTGGTCAGGTGGCCGTAATGGAACGAGCGATGCGTCTGAGTGAAGAAGTCATTCGTTATCTCACCATTAAACAAGAAGTGTCGGCGCCACCTGCTGAATTAGTTGCTGAAGTGGAACTCCAAGAAGCTTAATTTACCGCTAAAATATCCCACGTGATCAAGCAGGCAGGTTTTAACTTGTTTTGGTATTGAAACGTGGGATATTAGTTGCTTAATTTTGCGACTCAACTCAATAATTGTTTTACTCTATTGCTGCTCTCTTGCCGATTCGTGCAAGGGAGAGTATTTTTAAAACAAATATACAGAATCGTTTTATAGGAGTGATCGATTACCGTGAGCCTAGCCAAAAATCAAACGCCACAGGAATTACAAGCAGAGGTCGCTCGTCTGAATGAAGAGCTACAAATGCGGGATCAGCTAATTCAACAGTTATCCCAAGAATTGTTTCGTTTAGTTAAAGGGGACGGGAATTTATTACCCACACCTGAACTTTCCGAGCGCCATCAAGCTCAAATGACGGCTCTACGGGAACAACTTCAAGAAATGGAACAACAAGTTAAGTTTTATCAAGGACAAATTGCAGAACGAGATACAGAAGTGTATCAACTGCGACAGTCCATTCAAGAACTAACCGACCGTTCCCGAATGCTAGAACAGGTGGTTCAGGAACTTCCTGGGGTTTATCGTCAAAAGTTCACAGAACGACTCAACGAAGTTATGGACAAGGTGGAACTCCTACAACGGGAAAACCGCCAACTTCATGCGGAGTTACAAAGTGTCAGTTACCGTTTAGCACAGAAAACTCGCCGTCCCAGTGGTTTAGATCTTCCCAGTTTCCAAAATCGGGGTTCGGGTTCTGCTGTGGATGTTCCGACTTTTGGCAATGCCTAACGGTTAGGGTCAAACCTGAAAAAGCGATCGCTACTTTCAAAAGTCGAGGGGGTTTTATCAACCTCCTCGACTTTTTAATTAATGTTAACACTGATCATTCTTTAGCTACGACGTTTCAATTTACTGCCTAAACCGATTAAACCTATTAAAGTTAACCCACCCAGAGTTCCCGGTTCAGGAACAGAGGCTTGACCTTTAACCGCAACGCCATCATTGCCACATTCAATAAAAACATTAGCAAGATAGCTGTAGGTGCCATCGGCTAACCCTAAGTCACCTTTATTAAAGCTAAAACCGAAGGTTTGAGTTCCACTCGCTTTAAAAAATCCAAAATCTAAACCGTAATCTTTTAAAGCTGTGGCGGATAAGCTTTGAATTTCGCCTAATTTATTAGCACCAGAGCCAATCACATTCAGAATTGTACCTTGTCCAAAGTAATTGTAAGCTTGGGTTTTAGTCGCTATATCGGTACCTTGAGTATTGGTTTTATCGAAACCAGCATTGTAATATTGTTTCAGGCTACTATAACCATGATTTGTACTGGTCACACTCACCGCTTGAACATTTCCATATAACCCAACGCTGGGAGCGAGAGAGTCATTGCTTCCTGCAAAACGGACACCGAATAAACTTTTACTGGTACTGGCGGTTGTGAAGTTTTTCCCAGAAAAGTTAAAGAACATATCTCCCCAACCAATATTTTTATCTGCCGCTACAGAATCGTAAACGCCAGTCAAAGGGGTTCCTCCAGTCAACGCAACAACAATATCTGTTGCTGTTTCTTTAATGGCTAATCCTTTAATTTCAAAACTTGCCCCTCCAGATCCATCATTAAAGGCATCAATACTATAATTCCAGCCGTTATGTAGTTGTCCAGCTTGAGCAGGAAATTGACTCACGGACATTAAACATACACTTGCTAAAGTTGTTTGAACTAAAAGTTTAAAGTAAGAACGTTCCATTTCCTCATTTCCTCAACTAAATGTATTTGATAGAATTGATGCACCTTATAATTATTAAGGTAATTCTTTAAATATAAAGATTTCAATCTTATTGAAATAAAAATTGTAAAAAATTTGTAAATTTATCAAAGTTATTATTATTTTACTTAAGAAACTTAGCTTTAAAATAATATGCGTTTTTTTACGGATAAAAGCAAGATTAAATCTGTATTTATACGGAAAAACTTAATCACAGGTTTTAAATTCAGTATTGATACGGATAAAATGATTATTAAACATCGGTAAAATTACTGTAGCTTGTTTTATGATCGGAATCGTCCAATATCAACTGAGAAACAATAGGTAATGATTACAGTTTCTGATTTATTTATTTATCCGATTAAATCTTGTCGAACCATTCCAGTCAATCAAGCTGAAGTGAGCTTGAAGGGGTTGGTTGGCGATCGCGAATTGATGTGGATTGATTCATCGAATCAATTTGTTACTCAAAGAACATTCCCTTTATTCGCAAAAGTTCAAGTCGAACTGTTAGCAAACTCAATTAAACTATCCGTTGATGATGGCACAATAGAACCGTTTGAATTTCAACCAAACTTAGCAGGAACCCCTAAAAACGTAAAAATTTGGCGAGATGATACCGTTGCTATTGATCAAGGGGATGCAGTCGCAGACTGGTTAAAACAGGCGTTAAACCTAGAGGAGGAAGAACAGTTTCGTTTAGTTCGACAATCTCCTGATTATATTCGACCTGTTGATCCAGATTATGCGGTTAATTCGAGTAATCACGTTAGTTTTGCGGATGGATATCCTTGTTTAGTGACCAATACAGCCTCATTAGCCGACTTAAACCGAAGATTGGAAGAAAGTTATCCGAATTCTCAACAACAAATTCCGATGAATCGATTTCGACCGAATATTGTGCTGGATACTGATCAACCCTTTATTGAAGATCAATGGAAAACGATTCAAATTGGAGAAGTTTATTTTGATCTGGTCAAGTCTTGTCGTCGCTGTATTGTCACAACAACCGATCAAAATAGTGCAGAACGAAACCCCCTAACAGAACCCTTAAAAACCTTAGCAACATTCCGACAGCAACCCCGTGGGGTGATGTTTGGGTACAATACCATTCCTAGAAATACGGGAAAAATTAGGATTGGGGATGAAGTCAAGGTGATTGAGACTCGATAAGTGTTTTTGTTACACGGGTATCCGTTAGATTACGGAGAAACCTAAGTTCATCAAGACTCTTTGAAATTAAATGATTACTCTATTTATCCTGAGCTAATTAGGATTGAATTAGGGTAAGATTTAATACAACTAACCTTGTGTGAGAAGGGTGTTGCACCATGACTTATAGCCTCAGAATTGCGGATTTGCCCAGTGAAGAACGTCCCCGTGAACGATTGATGGCAATTGGCCCTCGAAATTTGGCAACGGCGGAACTGATTGCAATTCTGTTGGGAACAGGTCAGGGGAAAGGAAAGTTATCCGCAGTCGGTTTAGGACAATATCTGTTAAATCAATTAAGTCAGCATCAACGAGATCCGTTATCGGTGTTGCGGGATATTAGCGTTCAAGAGTTAACTCAAATTCATGGGATTGGGCCAGCGAAAGCGACGACGATTTTAGCGGCAATTGAGTTAGGAAAACGGGTTTTTCAGTCTAAACCTCCTGATTTAGCTGTGATAGAAACACCCCAAGCGGCGGCGGATGCCCTCAGTCATGATTTAATGTGGCAATCTCAAGAACGGTTTGCGGTGTTATTATTGGATGTCAAAAATCGGTTATTGGGAACTCAGGTAATTACCATTGGGAGTGCGACGGAAACCATTGCTAATCCCCGTGATATTTTTCGGGAAGTGTTGAAAGCGGGAGCGACACGGGTGATTGTGTCCCATAACCATCCATCGGGGAATGTAGAACCCAGTTCAGAGGATATTAATTTAACCCGTCGGCTTTTACAAGGGGCGCAGTTCTTATCCCTTCCTCTGTTGGATCATATTATTTTGGGAAATGGCAATTATTTGAGTTTGCGACAAACTACCCAACTCTGGCAAGAATTTCCGCAAGGAGATTAGAACAGTCATCAGTCACCAGTCATCAGTCATCAGTCATCAGTGAAAAGGGGACAAGTAGACTCTTTTTCCTTCTGCCTTCTGCCTTCTGCCTTCTGCCTCCTGCCTCCTGACTGTAAAGGGGTTGTCAAGATAGGAGGGGTGTGCTATATTAATAAATTGTGCGGGCGATTAGCACAGTGGTAGCGCACTTCCTTCACACGGAAGGGGTCACAGGTTCAAATCCTGTATCGCCCATTCTATTTTTGTGTCGATTGCCACATTGTTTGTCTGCGGTGACAAATTGTTGTCCGTATTGACAAATTATTGTCTGGGAGTTGATACAGCAAAAAGTTAATTATATGTCACTCCAACTTTAGCTATCTTTGTTTTTCAGATAGTATGAAGGAAGTGCGCCTTTCAACCCATCTTAACACTTCAGTTTTCACTTTCTTTTTACTTGGGATGGTCATTAAAACTCACAAGCTTGCTGATATTTCAGATACTTAGATTCGTAAGCTTTCAACCCACCCCGACCTGGGATGGTCGTTGAAACTCCCAGTGCCACAGAAGACAACACCGTTGCCCAGTTCTTTCAACCCACCCCGACCTGGGATGGTCGTTGAAACCCAAATCCCCATCGTCAATAGAACTTAGACAGATTTCTTTC
>JBMDYE010000535.1:0-3846 GCA_048595135.1 Planktothrix sp.
AACGACCGCTAATCCGATTGATATTACGGTTAGTATTCAACCGCAAAAATATTTTGTTGAAAAAATTGGGGGAAAGAATGTTCGCGTTAATGTCATGATTCCCCCAGGAATTGATTTACACAGTTATGAACCCAAACCGCAACAATTACAAGCCTTAAATGATGCGGAAGCCTATATTACCATTGGAGTAGCCTTTGAAAAGGCTTGGATGGATCGAATTAAAGGCGCCAATCAGCAAATGTTAATTGTTGATTCTGGGAAAGGGATTGAACGAATTCCAATGGTTGAACATGATCATGGAGAAGCCGGACATAATCACGCCGAAGAAACTCTTGATCCCCATATTTGGTTATCTCCCAAATTGGTAAAAATTCAAGCCCAAAATATTTATGAAGGGTTAGTTCAACTTGATCCAAGTCGTCAACCTGAATATCAAGTTAATCTTAATAATTTTATCACAGAAATTGACCAATTAGATCAAAAAATTCAACAAAATTTAGCTTCTATTAAAAACCGCAAATTTATGGTCTTTCATCCCGCCTGGGGTTATTTTGCTCAAGATTATAATTTAGAACAAGAACCGATTGAAGTGGGGGGACAGGAACCCAGTGCGGCTGAATTAGCCGAGTTAATTTCAGAAGCAAAACAAGAAAATATTAAAGTGATTTTTGCTCAACCGGAATTAAGTACGCGATCGGCAGAAACCATTGCGCAAGAAATCGGCGGTCAAGTCATTTTAATTAGTGATTTAGATGCGGATTGGTCAACGAATTTATTAAAAGCATCGGAAACGATTTCTAAAACCTTAAGTCCTTAAACGATTATTGAGAATTACCCAATGATTTTGTTCCCCAAATTAGTGTTCCCAACTGTGCAATATTTCCAACCTTTCATTCAAAAAACGACGGAATCAAAAGAAGCGATCGCCATCCATAAGGTTTGGGCGGGTTATAATGCTTATGAACCGATTTTAGAAGATATCAATTTTATTGTAAATGAACTAGATTTTATTGGGTTAATTGGCCCCAACGGAGGCGGAAAAACCACCTTAATTAAAATTTTGTTAGGGTTATTAAAACCGATAAAAGGAGAGGTTAAAATTCTCGGTCTTCCTGTTATTCAAGGGCGGCGTTATATTGGTTATGTGCCACAAATCTTAGAATTTGATCGAAATTTTCCCGTGCGAGTGGATGAAGTGGTGCGGATGGGACGCTTAGGAAAACGGCGTTTATTTCATCGTTATACAGAAAAAGATGAAGAACTGGTGGTTCAAGCCTTAGAACAGGTGGAAATGTTAGACTTACGACATCGCCCCATTGGGGAACTCTCAGGCGGACAACGACAACGGGTTTATATTGCGAGGGCGTTAGCGAGTGAACCTAGAATTCTATTACTTGATGAACCGACCGCAAGTGTTGATCCGAAAATGTGTAGTAGCATTTATGAATTGTTGCTGAAATTAAATGAATACATGACAATTTTAATGATTACTCATGATATTGGGGCGATTTCATCTTATGTTAAAACAGTCGGATGTTTAAATCGTCGGTTACATTATCATGGCGATCATGAAATTACACCCGAAATGCTGGAACAAACCTATCAATGTTCGGTTGATTTAATTGCTCACGGAACCCCTCACCGAGTCTATCCTGATCATCATTAATAGAGAAACCTGGTTTCTCTATTAATCTAGATTTTTTCAATAAAAAACTGAGCCAGAAACCGGGTTTCTATATTAATCTAGATTTTGTCAATAAAATCTGGGTGAGAAACCCGGTTTCTCTGGTTGATAAACATTTACCGCTCATCAGCTTCAGATTGAGCTTGATCACTATTTTTCTGATAAACAGAAGCCCGATCTTGGGCGATTTCATACCGTTCAAAATCGGGAGAAACATCTGCCATTAAATCCGAGGCTTGTTGCCATTTATTAGCAATGTCTATCCATTCTTGACGGGTATCAGCAACTTTTCCTTCTGCTGTCGCTTCTTCTGCTAATTTAACGGCTTCTCTAAACTTGTCTGCTGAGGATAAAGGTTGAGTAGGAGGGGATGATTCAGAAATAGATTGGGAATCTGTATTTAACGCATTAAAAAATTGAGACTGTAACCAATCGTACAGCCAAAAAGCCAGAACTCCAATCATTAAGCTAATAATAATTCCCCCAATTAATCCTTTTTGAAATTGACTTTGTTCTCGCAGTTGAGAAGAAGAATTGGAATTAACGGATAAGGGTTGAGAATGATTATTGAGCGTGGAATGTTTAAAAATATTAGGTTTTCTCAGAACAATATCTTCAGACCAAAGCAGATAATTTTCAGGATCTTCCCGAATGGTTTCTAACCAAAGCAATTGTTGTCCCTGAATTAAGCGACTATTAATTCTAACTCGACGAATATTCCGGGGTGAAATCGATTCTAAAATCTCTCGAACTCGTGGAACAATGGTTGATTTTTCCAGTTGATCAGCTTCAGCCGCTTCACACAACACTTGCAAGATCCCATGAGAAAAAATAGCGCGACTTCTGACCTCTAAATCCGCCATTTGTTCGTTTAGAGTGTGAATAATTGCTCTGGTACTTCCTTGAACAGTGGGTTTAGCAATGTTATTCATTGAATCTAGTAATTTTAACTTAAGAGTTAATGTTTTACTCACAAATTACAATTAACTTTGTAGGGGCGAGGAGACCTCGCCCCTACAATAGATGACTTACCAGTCATTTGAGCAACTCATCCTTCCGCAGAATTCTAATGTCTATGGGCGAGAAAACCTCGCCCCTACAATGATGACTTACGAGTCATTTTATCAATTAATCTTTCCGCAGAATTCTAATGTCTATGGGCGAGAAAACCTCGCCCCTACAATGGATGATTAATTATTTTTGAATGAACTCTTTCAACTGGCGAGTCATTTTATCAACTAATCCTTCATTGGACTCAGGATCAACACCTGCTTCAATGCGTTGGACAACTTCGGGTGGGAGATTCAATAATTCCTGCAATTTCTGATAGGCTGTGGCTTCTTCGGGATTAATATTAGGTTCGTCGGGAGTCCGAGAACTGGACTTGATGACTTCATATCCTAAGAGTAGAACCAGTTCTCGTTCTTCTTGGGTTTCTAGTTTCGGAATTAATTCATCTAAGGGGATATTCTGCATTAAATAATCCCGTAATTCCTCTTGAAGTTGGTGTTGTTGAGCATCTTGTTTCGCAAATAAACGGCTAAACTGATTTAACATCAGATCAACTTCTTCGGTTGCCAATTCTCCATCTGACCAAGCCATTGATGCCACAACCCGCAATAAATTCATTTGACGGGGGGTAATGGACGGGGGAGGTGGTGCTTGCATAGGCTAAACCTCTTAAAACTTTATCATAAAATCTCGGTTTAAAGACTCCCACCACAGCCTGGGCTTGGTGGCGAGATGAAAACCGAGCAACATAACCAGCGTAGCACGATTATAGAAATACTTGACGCCAAACAAAAAACTTGTGCTAGGATAAGATTTAGGTCAATATTGATGACATAAATGCTAGTTTTTGAATTTAAAGTTAGAGCAAAAAAACATCAGTATAAGGCAATAGACGAAGCCATTCGGACTGCTCAATTCATCCAAAACAAATGTATTCGTTTCTGGATGGATAATAATAATAAAGGAGTAGGAAGATATGATCTAAACAAACATTGCCGAGTATTGGCTCACGACTTTAAATTCGCAAACGAGTTAAACTCTCAAGCTAGACAATAAGCGTGCAGAGAGGGCATGGTCATCCATTGCTCGATTCTACGATAACTGCAAGCGAAAAGTACCTGGCAAAAAAGGCTTCCCTAAATTCAAAAAAA
>JBMDYE010000536.1:0-1834 GCA_048595135.1 Planktothrix sp.
ACAAGAAGGACAATTCTCCTTAGATTTATTGTGCATTATCTTAGTGTTAAAAATCCTGGCAACGGCTGTTAGTTTAGGGAGCGGTTTAGTTGGGGGGGTGTTTGCTCCTGCGATGTTTATTGGGGCAGCATTAGGAGCAACCTATGGACAAGCAATGGGGGAAATTGTGGCTCCGTTTTTACCGGAAATTGCCCCTCCTGCGGCTTATGCAATGGTGGGAATGGCGGCAGTTTTAGCCTCCAGTGTGCGAGCGCCCTTAACGGCAATTTTATTATTATTTGAAGTCACGCAAAATTATTTGATTATTTTGCCGTTAATGGCTGCGGTTGGGGTGAGTATTTTAATTGTCGATTTACTGCAATGTAATCAAACGGATTCTCGGTTAAATCTTCAGCAAATGGGGGTTTATTTAGAGCGACCCAATGAATTAGATATCTTGCAAAAAATTCGGATTTCTGAAGTAATGCACCAATCTTATTTAACCCTTCCCAGTTCCCTGCCTATTTTAGAAGCGGGTTCGGTGATGGTTAATCTAAATTGTCACACCGCTTTAATTTTAGATGAAACGTCTCAATTAGCAGGTTTAGTCACCTTAACCGATATTCGACGGGCGATTTTCCAAGCGTCCAGCCACGAGGAAATCACGGTTTTCAAACAACAAAAATTAAAAGATATTTGTACGACAGAAATATTATGTGCCTATGAAGATGAACCCGTAAGAGTCGCCTTAGAACGAATGGCGGCGCGAGATTTACCGCAGTTACCTGTCGTGACTCGTGACCATCCCCGTCAATTAGTGGGAATTATTGATAAAGAACAAATTGCATTATCGTGTAATATCGCCGTTACCAAAGATGCCTTACAACCTTATTTAATGGGATTGTAATAACCGATAAATTTTGACCTCTCCCCCTAACCCCCTCTCCTGCAAGGAGAGGGGGGAAGAATTCTTATTATTAAGTATTCTCCTCCTGCATAGCTGCCTTCTGCATAGCTGCCTCCTGCCTTCTTATAGGATTTCTCGCCCTAAATAAGGTTGTAAAACATCAGGAATTCGCACGGTTCCATCGGGTTGTTGATAATTTTCTAAAATCGCCGCCATGGTTCTACCAACGGCTAACCCCGAACCATTCAACGCATGAACATATTGCGTGCCTTTTTTACCTGCTTCTTTAAAGCGAATATTAGCGCGTCTGGCTTGAAAATCCCGAACATTAGAACAACTCGAAATTTCTCGGTAGGTTCCCGCTGAGGGCAACCAAACCTCAATATCGTAACATTTTGCCGCTGAAAACCCTAAATCACCCGTACATAATTCAATTACCCGATACGGTAATTTTAACGCTTGTAAAATGCCTTCCGCGTCCTGCACTAATTTTTGATGTTCTGCTTCAGAAGTTTCAGGATGAACCAGTTTCACCATTTCCACTTTATTAAATTGGTGTAACCGAATTAACCCCCTCGTATCTTTGCCATAACTTCCCGCTTCCCGACGAAAACAAGGGGTATAGGAACAATGATAAATCGGTAATTGTTCCGCCTCTAAAATCTCATCTCGATAAAGATTCATCACCGGAACTTCAGATGTCGGAATTAACCATAAATCATCCGAATCGCATTTAAAACTTTCTTCCGCAAATTTCGGCAGTTGTCCCGTTCCTCTTAAGGAGGTACTATTCACTAATAACGGGGGCATCACTTCAACATAACCATGATTCGTATGTTGATTTAACATAAACTGAATTAACGCCCGTTCTAAGGCAGCACCCGCCCCTTTTAAGGCGACAAATCGAGCTTGCGCTACTTTAACCGCCCGTTTAAAATCAAAGATATT
>JBMDYE010000537.1:0-2024 GCA_048595135.1 Planktothrix sp.
CATAAAGATCAACGGACAATTACATATAGAACGCCTTTTGGTAAATTAAAACTACCATCTCATCGATTATTTCATTGTACTTGTACCCCGCAACCCACTCGTAGCTTTAACCCCCTAGCCAACCTATTTAAAGAGCGCACATCACCCGAACTGCTCTATTTAGAATCAAAATTTGCATCTTTAATGTCCTATGGATTATCTAGCAAATTATTGCAAGAACTATTGCCCATCGAAGGAGAAATCAACGCTACATCTATCCGCAACAATCTACAAGCATTAGGTCAACGTTTAGAAGCCGAATTACCTGAAGAAGCCGGAATATTATTTGAGGGTTGCCAGAGAGATTGGGAGCGACTGCCTAGGCCCGATTTACCATTGGTCGTAGGTATGGATGGAGGATATGTTCGTTTTTATAACAGAAAAACTCAAAAAGCCGGTCACTTTCAAGTCATCGCAGGTAAGAGTATAAAAGCCGACGGTACATCCAAACGGTTTGGTATGGTTTATTGCTACGACACTAAACCACAACGTCGCGTATTTGAGGTATTAAAGTCCCAAGGAATGCAAATGAACCAACAGGTCACATTTTTATCAGATGGTGAAGAATCCATCCGTAACCTACAATATTATATTAACCCTAATGCCGAACATATCCTCGATTGGTTTCACATCACAATGCGGCTCACTGTGATGAAACAAATTGCCAAAGGAATCACTAAAGAAGATTTTGAAACCGGAATTTCGAGTGAATCTATCCAAAAAGATTTGACTTCATTAAAGTGGTATTTGTGGCATGGCAATGTGTTTAAAGGATTAGCCCAAATTGAAGATTTAATTGAGAGTGCCTGTGTCTTAGCTTCAGATGAGCATGATGAACCACCCAGCCTTGAGGCAGAAAAACTCTGTTCCCATTTAGAGGAATTTGAAACCTACATCTCCAATAACGGGCAGTACAGGCCCAACTATGGTGAACGCTACCGTAATGGAGAGCGGATTTCCAGTTCATTTGTAGAATCGACTGTCAATCAACTGATCAGTAAGCGATTGGTTAAAAAGCAACAGATGAGGTGGACTCAATCAGGTGCTCATCTCCTGATTCAAGTCCGAACGCAAGTTTTAAATGATGAGTGGATGAGTAAATTCCAGCAATGGTATCCCAACTTTCGTGCATAAGTTGGTAAAATTAACTTAAATACCCCAATCTTTTCGGGAGTTTGGGTTATGAGTAAATCACTTGAACAACTAACGAAAGTTGGTAAAACAGAAAAACCAAAACGTAAATCACCTAATTCTCACAAATATTCTTCAGTTAGGACTCGGGAGTATTTATTACCAGAAGAAGTTGAGGCGATGCGTCTGGCTATTAAAAAATCTAAGGGTCGTCATGCTCATCGAGACTCAACTCTAATTTTGTTGATTTACCGTCACGGATTGCGAGTCGCAGAAGCGGCATCTCTGCGATGGGAGCAAATCGATTTTCATGCTGGCACCATTTACGTGAAGCGGGTTAAAAAAGGGACTCCTTCTACCCACCCACTTTATTCGGAAGAAATTCGCGCTCTCCGCAAGCTTCAAAGAGATTATCCAGCTAGTCCCTATGTCTTCCAGTCTTCGCGACATGGGCCATTAGCACTTGATACTGTTGGTGGAATTGTTGAGAGTGCTGGTGAATTGGCGGCTTTACCGTTCCCTATTCATGCTCATATGCTACGGCATGGAACGGGATATTATTTGGCTAATCGAGGTATTGATACTCGAACAATTCAGAGTTACTTGGGGCATAACAATATTCAGCATACTGTGCGTTATACCGAACTGGCTTCTGCTAAATTTAAAGGTCTTTGGGATGATTAATCTTTACAATTCCTATTGATTACCCATCTCCCCCAAAATTTTTCGCTCTCCGTGATCTGGTTTACAACACGGCTTATCTCACTAGAGCTAACATGGCTATTTTGTCCAACTCTTCCTGCTTCTTTTCGGTCAAAATACTGACCCTCAAAGTCTGTATCAACTGAAGCTGT
>JBMDYE010000538.1:0-15891 GCA_048595135.1 Planktothrix sp.
GTTTATTCGGTTGGGGAAGTTTAAAAGAACCCTTTTGGCAAGCTGTTCGGTTTGGGGGAATAGGAGTACTAATTGGTTGGGTTTTAAAATCTTTGGCTGGGGGGTAGCCACTTACCCAGAAACCAGGTTTCTGAATTAAAATTAGGATTCTATCCGAAAAATTTGAGGAAGAAACCCGGTTTCTTGGAACATCTGTGTCAGTCCTGATCCGATTCGCTAAAATAGTAAACAGTAGAATCGCTTAATAATATTAGCCAATTTAACATGATCTTTAATCAAATTCCCTTAACGGATGTCAGTCGCAATTTAGCCGAAATTTGTGAACAAGTTGTTACTGACAGAGACGTCGTGATTATTACTCGTCCTGAAGGTGAAAATGTAGCCTTAATTCCTGTTGATGAACTCAATAGTTTAATGGAAACCGTTCATTTACTCCGGTCTCCTAAAAATGCCGATCGATTATTAACTGCTTTGCAAGATGTTAAATCTAGAACCCTTTAATCTTGATCAATATAATTATTAATTTTTTTAACCCATTAAAAGCTTTAGTTTGCCTATTACTGATATGGAACAATTTATTTCAAACATTCTTGAACAACTTAAACCTTGGCGAGATGCTCATAAACGTTCTACGTGGAAACCCATTGTAGAAGCAGGAGATAAGGGAATTATAGCCTCTAAATTTTCAGGAAAACCCTGGTTAGCTGAAAATGAAGCTTATCCCTGTTGTGGAGACTGTCAAACCCCAATGTCTATGCTATTACAACTCAATTTGAATCAAATTCCACCTCAACTTTCGGATCAATTTGGAAAAGGATTATTACAACTATTTTACTGTTTTCAATGTAGTAGTTACGCCCCGTTTGAGAATAATAAATTAGTCAGAATTGTAGAACCGAATCAATTGATTTCTCCTGTCACTCATCAAGATGAAGATTTACCCCCAAAAACAATCGTAGGCTGGACAGAATTAGACGATTATCCTGATAGCGTTGAAGCAGAAGACTATGGATATACTTGTGAATATTACTATGACTATACAGAAGAATTCATGAGAATTGAATGTCCTGAATATGGAATTGTGATTGAGACTCCGGCTGATGATGATCTCGAAGATGACTTTATATTTAATGTGGTGGAAGGGGATAAATTAGCAGGTTATCCGAATTGGATTCAAGGGGTAGAATATCCTAATTGTCCCGAATGTCAACGTCGAATGCAATTCGTCTTTCAAATTGATTCACAAGATCATTTACCCGTCCTGTTTGGGGATGTTGGTTGCGGACATATTACTCAATGTCCTGAACATAAACAGATTTTAACCTTTAGTTGGGCTTGCTCCTAATTTCATTAAATTGATTGTAGGATGGGCGTAGCCCATCATAACCGAATTTAAAATCAAAGTACAATTCTATCTTAAGTCGGTTTAACTTACCCAGATCAATTGATTAAAATAAATCGATCAAAGGATTAATTCTCAAGTTGATATTTCTCAATCATGACTGCTCAAAAAGTCTTACCCAAAGCCATTATCTGTGATTTAGATGGGACGCTATGCAATATTTCTCATCGACGACGCTATGTTCAATCTAAACCGAAAAATTGGAAAGCCTTTCATCAAGCGTTAAGTGAAGATGTTCTGTACGACTTTTGCGCCGAACTCCTTGAGATGTATAAATCCAGAGGTTATGCTATTTTATTAATAACAGGACGACCTGAAGAATATAGGAAAAATAGCGAAAAATGGCTCAATAAACATCAAATAAAATATGATATACTCTTGATGAGACCCGTCAGAGATGGTAGACCCGATTATCTGATTAAAAAAGAGCTTTTTGAGAAATTTATTAAATACAAATATAACGTTAATTTTGTTTTAGAAGATCGAGATCAAGTGGTTAGAATGTGGAGAGAAGAAGGGTTAACTTGTTTACAGGTTGCTGAAGGCAATTTTTAATTATTTTTTGTTCTTTTAATCGGCTGGAATGATATAATTACTATGACTAAAATTTATCTAAAGTTGCCGAGATCCAGAATAAGTGAGTGAGAAGGTGGCGATGCCTTGGCAGGCGGCTAACGCCATCGCTCCATTTTTCGCTAGTCTAGAAGTAGAAAGAAAATAGTAGCGAAAAGGATAAAACAAAATGACCGTAAGCCGAATTATTGAACTGTTGAGGACGGGTGAACCCAACCAAACCGTTACCGTACAGGGTTGGGTGAGAACCAAACGGGAATTAAAAGAATTTACCTTTGTTGAAATCAATGATGGTTCAGCGTTAGCAAATTTGCAAGTCGTTTTAAATCCTGATTTACCTGAGTATGAAACCGTTATCAAACAATTAAATACAGGTGCGTCGGTGGAAATTGCAGGGGTGTTGGTAGAGTCTCCCGCTAAAGGACAACGGATTGAATTAAAAGCCTCTGAACTGCAAATTTTCGGGGATGCTGACCCCCAAACTTATCCACTTCAGAAAAAACGCCATTCCTTTGAATTTTTACGCACCATCGGACATTTGCGGGCGCGAACTAACACTTACGGTGCTGTTTTTCGGGTTAGAAATGCTTGCGCCGCCGCTGTCCATGATTTCTTTCAATCACGAGGATTTTTATGGGTTCATACTCCGATTATTACCTCTAGTGATTGTGAAGGGGCGGGAGAAATGTTTAGTGTAACGAATTTTAAATTAAACGAGATTCCCCTAACAGAATCTAAAACGGTTGATTACAGTCAAGACTTTTTTGGAAAACCTGCTTATTTAACCGTTAGCGGTCAATTAGAAGCAGAAATTATGGCGATGGCGTTTGGAAATGTGTATACCTTTGGCCCCACATTCCGCGCCGAAAATTCTAATACCTCTCGCCATTTAGCCGAATTTTGGATGATAGAACCGGAAATGGCATTCTGCGATTTACAAGGGGATATGGACTTAGCAGAAGCCTTTCTCAAACATATCTTTAAAACCGTGTTAGAACAATGTCCAGAAGATATGGAATTTTTCAATGAACGCATTGATAAATCGGTGTTAGAAACGGCTAACAATATCATTAATAATGAGTTTGGACGGATTACTTATACCGAAGCGATCGCTATTCTAGAAAAAGCCGATAAACAATTTGAATATCCCGTTAGTTGGGGATTAGATTTACAATCGGAACATGAACGATATTTAGCGGAAGAATACTTTAAAAAGCCTGTCATCGTTACCGACTATCCGAAAGAAATTAAAGCCTTTTATATGCGCTTAAATGAAGATGGAAAAACCGTCAGAGCTATGGATGTTTTAGCTCCTAAAATTGGGGAAATTGTTGGCGGTTCCCAACGGGAAGAACGGTTAGATGTGTTAGAAAACCGCATGAAAGATTTAGGAATCAACCCTGAAGAATTATGGTGGTATTTAGAACTCCGAAAATATGGAACGGTTCCCCATGCGGGATTCGGTTTAGGATTTGATCGGGTGGTACAATTTATGACGGGAATGGGCAATATCCGAGATGTAATTCCGTTCCCTAGAGCGCCTCAAACGATTGAATTTTAGGGTTTAAAAAAGTCCCTGATTTATTAGGTCAGGGACACTATCATCTTTGATTTTAAATGGGTGATTAATGGGCAGAGCATTGTCCTACAAATTTAACTAATTTCATCGGGATTAATACCCTGAGAACGCAAAAAAGCTGCTAATTTTTCAGCCCGTTGACGTTCAGTTTCAGCCCGTTGACGTTCGTTTTCAATTTGTTCAACTGCCCAAGGTAAAAGATTTCCAACTTCATCCCACCATCGTAACCAATATCCCATTCGTTCTTCTTTTTGTCCTTGCCATACTCCTAAAAATAGCTTTAAATCCTCTATCCAATAGCGCCCATCTGACGGGTTAGAGTCTAATTCATAGCGTTGATTTTGCAAACGATAAACTTCTAAAAATCCGGTTTTCGGTTCAAAAATAACATAATTGGGAACTTGCAAAATCTGTTCATAAAAATACCATTTTCCCGGCGGATAACTGCGTTTAACAGAATATTCTCCTCCCTCCGTATCCGATAAAAATTCCATCACAATATTCGGAATATCCCCTTGTAAGTTAGGAGTATAACTTTTCCGATCTATATTAGGTTTAATAACATTAACCCGCTTAACATAAACCCAATCTGGTGCTTTAATCACGAGTTGGTCATTTACTGTTGCACATAATCCAAAATTAGAAGCGATTAACATTTCCGGTTGAATTAAACCAACCAATTCTAAACTTTCTCTCAACGCCCCTGCAATTAACGGTTGACCAGTATTTTCCACTGGTTCTTCTTCTAATTGAAAATCATCGGGGAGTTTTTCCCAAGTAATCTTAGGATTAACTAAGTTAATAATCGCTTTTTCCTGAGTCGTCACCATAATATTAACCCAGTGCTAATCTATTCAATTTAACGCAGTTGTTCATCACGGGTTAAATAAATATGACCCAATGTTTTTCCCTGATAATTGCGTTTTGTAAACCGCCAACCCGGTTCTAAAATAATTTTGCCGAATCCCCGTGTCACCCCATAGGTTCTGCCAATAATAATCGGTATCCCATTCGGATTTCCTCTGGGGGTTGCCACTAACAAAATATCATTGGGCGTTCCTTGCACACTTAAATTATGAGAGAGTGCTAAATCTTGTCCAGCAACCCGAACTGAATAACCATTACTATCGGTAGCCCGTCCGCAAATGCCTGTAAAATCAAAATTCAATAGTAATGGATCAACTTCTGTAGGTTGTACCCCACTTTCACTCCAACAAGGACGCCGATCAGACACTTGTTCAACAATCACTAAAGAATATCCAAAGGTGCGAGGGACAGCAATGGCAATAAACCGTTCTTGATCAACTTCCGTTTGGCCAAATTCAACGGCGCTCGCCTTCACAGGAGCGCTCAGGGTTGATAACAATATTGCTAACGATACAATGGTTTGCTTTAGTGCTAATTTCATTTTGGTCTGCACCCTCGCCCTTTGAATGTTCTCCATTTTTACTGCAAAAAGATTCTCCTGTTTTGTGCCCACTTCAGGATATAAAAATTTAATATCCCACAGGAATCACTAATCCTTCTCGCGCCATAATCGCTTTGGGAAACCGAGCTTGAACGTCTTTTTCCACTTGATCCATAAAATCATCGCTATGGGTCGGATCATGATGGAAAATCACCACGCGTTTCACCCCGGCGGCTTCTGCCATTTTAATCGCTTCTTGCCAAGTGGAATGTCCCCAACCGATTTTAGGAGATTTGGAGTTGTAATACTCATCATCGGTGTACATGGCATCGTAAATGAGGATATCGGCATCATGGGACAGATTCAGGACATTTTCATCCAGTCCATCGGGGAGATGTTCTGTATCGGAACAATACACCGCACTTCTGCCATTCCACGTAATCCGATACCCCATTGCCGTATTAGGATGATTTAATTGTCCGGTTTCAATCTTAATATCATCCAACATTAGACTATCGCCTGCTTTGAGTTCATAAAATCTCAAATCGGCTTGCAATCCTTTCAGAGGAACCGGAGAATTCGGGTGGAGAATCCGTTCAATAAAATGTTTTTTCATCGATTCCCCGTCCGGTGGAATTGCCCCATAAATATGAAAACGATTTCCGGGTAAAAACGCCGGAGTAAATAATGGAAATCCTTGAATATGATCCCAATGGTAATGGGTAAAAAACATATACGCTTCTACTGGCATGGACGCTAACAGGGAATCGCCTAAAACTTTTAAACCAGTGCCGCCATCAAAGATTAAGCGTTTACCAGCCACTCGCATTTCCAAACAAGAGGTATTACCCCCATAACGAATCGTTTCTTTTCCGGGGGTGGGAATACTGCCTCGAACCCCCCAGAACTGAACCACAAAATCCTCTGGGTTACTAGCCGGATAGGAAGGGTTAGAACTCTCTGGGGAGACAACCTTAGTAGACGGTACGCGGGTTTCCATTGTTATTTTTCAGGTTTCAAAGTTCCACACTGACCTTGATGGCGTAACAGATGATCACACAAGACTAAGGCAACCATTGCTTCCACCATCGGGACTGCTCTGGGTAAAACACAGGGATCATGCCGTCCCTTTGCGGCGAGTCGCGTTTCCTCTCCCTCACGGGTCACGGTGCGCTGCTCCTTGCGGATCGTAGCCGTTGGTTTAAAGGCTACTCGGATAATAATGTTTTCTCCGTTGGAGATTCCACCCTGAATACCACCAGAACGGTTGGTAACAGTTCGGACTGCACCCTGCTCATCCACATAAAACTCGTCATTGTGTTCGCTACCTGTCAGCAGAGTGCCTGCAAAACCAGAACCAATTTCAAACCCTTTACTGGCAGGTAAGGACATCACTCCTTTGGCGAGATCTGCTTCTAGTTTATCAAATACCGGGGAACCCAGTCCGATGGGTGCGTTTCTAACGACGCATTCAACCACACCGCCAATGGAGTCCCCTTGATCTCGAACTTGTTCAATCAATTCGATCATTTGGTCGGCGCATTCGCCATCAGGACAGCGCACAATATTACTTTCCACTTGTTCTAAGGTGACGGTATTCGGGTCAACACAACCTTCGAGATCTTTGATCCGTTTAACGTAACCAATTATTTCAACGTTAGCGTATTGTTTGAGAATTTTTTTAGCGATCGCCCCTGCCGCTACCCGTCCAATGGTTTCGCGCGCTGAAGAGCGTCCTCCTCCTTGCCAATTCCGAATGCCATATTTGGCATCATAGGTTGCATCTGCATGGGAGGGGCGATATTTAATTTCCATATCGCTATAGTCTTGGGGACGGGTATCTTGGTTTTTCACCATAATCATAATCGGCGTTCCCAAGGTTTGCCCCTCAAACATCCCGCTGAGGATTTCGCAGGTGTCGGTTTCTTTCCGAGGGGTGGTAATCTTACTTTGTCCAGGGCGGCGTCGATCTAGTTCCGCTTGAATTTCTGTAATATCAATTTTCAGTTGAGGTGGGCAACCATCAATCACAACTCCCACTGCGCCTCCGTGAGATTCTCCAAAAGTCGTGATCCGAAACAAATGCCCAAATGTGTTGCCCATAATGGTCGTGTTTTATGCTGCCAAACTTAATATTTTACCGGATTGGGAGTCAAAGGTGTTGGGTGTCAGGTTTCGGGTTTCTGAGAAAAAGGAATGATAACAAGGCGGAGGGGCGGGGTACTCCCGCCCAAACCCAACTATAACCCTTCATTCTGATTGACTGACACCTGAAACCTGACGTTTTTAATCTTCGTGGTCTTCAAAGGGATCACGTAAATCCGCTGACGCAGGGCCAAAAGCCGTATAGACAGCGTAGCCTGTTAAGGCAATCACAACCGCAGCGATGGAAATGTTAAGAGCTATTGCAGGTTCCATAGAATTAATCCATTGTTATTCTTGCCCCTCTATAATAAAATACTCATAAAAATTAAGACAATTTAACAATTGTTTTCTGCCGAGATTACTGACCGGATCGTTAAAACTTCAGTAGAGTTCTCTCAAACTGACCCGATCCGTTGAATAGGGTTGCGGTTTCCTTAACATAAAAACGCAAAATTGTCAAGAATCCTGGTAAACTGTTGTTAATGTAAAACGATTTAGGTGACTTATGGCTCAACGCACTTGGTTAGGTGATGTATTAAGACCTTTAAATTCTGAGTATGGTAAAGTCGCTCCTGGTTGGGGAACGACTCCTTTAATGGGAGTGTTTATCGGTCTGTTTTTCGTCTTTCTGTTAATTATTTTACAGATTTATAACTCCTCGTTATTACTTGAAAACGTCGATGTGGATTGGGCAAACTTAACCCGCTAATTGACGTTTCACTGTCAAAAAGGGTGAACTGTGAACGGAGATTTAGGATTAAAGAGGATAGCCTAAACTGCTTACAATCTTCAGCCTAAATCTTCTCTTTTTAACCCTGAGTTTAAAAAATTGTTCACAATTCACCTTTTTTATGAACGTTACTAAAATTTAGGAGCCTATAACGTGAATATATTTGGAATTGGTTTACCAGAAATGGCTGTTATTCTGGTGTTAGCTTTATTAATATTTGGGCCTAAAAAATTACCCGAAATTGGGCGCAGTATGGGAAAAGCGATTAAAGGATTTCAAGAGGCGTCAAGAGAATTTGAAAACGAATTTAAGCGGGAAGCCAATCAATTAGAAGAATCTGCTAAAATTCAACCCTCTCAAGGCAATTCAACGGTTGCAGCAGCCACAAAAGAGGATACTGTAACTAACTAAATCATCAGTTGATTGATTCCACTGTTTATGAAACCAACACAACACCACATCGGGGAGGCGCCTGTCTCCCCGGTTTGCTGTGTTTCATGCAGGGAGTTAGAAACCAGGTTTCTTAAGGAAAAATTTGGATTTCATCTCCAAAATTTGGGTTAGAAACCCGGTTTCTGCGTACCTAACTCACTTTATTGTTATTTTTTGATTTTCATCGCTAAATATAGGATCTCGATGGGCATAGCCCATCCTACATTTTAAGGATTAATGATTGGATATGACGGAGGCAACCTCTACTAAAGCGTTAATTATGCCCCAGTTAATTGTCGGTTTGGGAAATCCTGAACCGAAATATGATCAAACTCGTCATAATATCGGGTTTGAGGCTGTAGATGCTTTAGCTAAATCCTGGGGAATTTCTTTATCAGAAAATCGCAAGTTTAAAGGTAAATTTGGGGAGGGTTTTACAAAATCTGGAGATAAAATTCGCTTGTTAAAACCCTTAACCTATATGAATTTATCGGGGGAGGCAATTCGGGCAGTCATTGATTGGTATAAACTGCCTCCTGAATCGGTATTAGTGATTTATGATGATATGGATTTACCATTAGGACGGATGCGATTACGGTTATCGGGTTCAGCCGGGGGTCATAATGGGATGAAATCAACCATTTCCCATCTTAAAACCCAACATTTCCCCCGCTTGCGAATTGGCATTGGTAAACCTCAAATTCCGGGAGGTCAAGAAACCAAAACAATTTCCTATGTTTTAGGCAAATTTTCAGCTTCAGAAATGCAAGTCATGGATGAAGTGCTTAAACTGGTAGGAGAGGCAATCGAATTAAGTTTACGTCAAGGAATTGAAAAAGCAATGAGCCTCTACAATAGTCGCAATGTGATTAATCCAGAGTGAGTTCTCGAAGTCTGCCAGAAACAACTGCTTATGTCCGCATTACCCGCCAATCCTGGCAACAGGGTTTGTTGGAAGGAGAAGTGAGTGCGGGGGATTATGAGTGGCGATTTCAATGGCGATTTCGACACACAAAAAGACTTGTTATTCAACCCTCCCAAGGTAGAGCATTAATTCAAGAACCCTTGGGACGGTTTTTAGAAAAATGGGATTATCAATTAGAACCGGGCGGTGATTATTCCTTCACCATTCGCGCCCAATTTTAGTAGGATGGGCTTTGCCCATCTTAACCCCTAAAAAGCTGACTACAATGCTTAAATTCTTAATTCTTAATTGTGACTTGGTAAGGGCGGGAGTACCCCGCCCCTACAATTGTGACTTGGTAAGGGCGGGAGTACCCCGCCCCTACAATTCTTCATTTGATAAATAACGTTCAATTAATACAATTGCTACAATATCATCAATGGGACGGGGTGGGGTTCGCATTCCTTGGGGAATGAGGCGAGTTAATCCTTGGGGCGGATACATTTGCCAATAGCGATCGCGGGCTTCTAACGTCGAATACCGTTCATTAACCTGCACAATTGATAACGATTTAGGTAAAATTTCTTCTAATTTTTTTCGCCATTGTTTAGAGGTGGTTTGATCCCCCATCACAACGGTTTGAATGGAGAATTTTTTGCAGAGAAATTGCAACGTTTGAGGCACATCAGCCGCTAAAATAACTTCATGATACTGTAATTGGGCATTAGTTTCCATCACAGCAATGCCACATTTATCTTTACCCGGATCAAAACCTAAAATCATATTATTTCTTATTATTAATTACATCCGATTCTATTGCACAGAATTTGGCTGTTGTTGGTTAGACGGTGTTTCTGATTCAATTCCATTGATCACAGGTTTCTGTTCACGGGTACTAAAGATCACTTCTCCATTTTGACGCGCTAATAAATCTAACCGTAACGGCCCTAAAGTATAAGTATCTTCAGAAGCAACGGCTTGAATTTCTAGGGGTTGATTATGTTCTTTGAGTTGCTGGAAAAAACTCAGCAATGTTTCCATTCTATCATCACTAATCTGTACATTTCCCTCAACCACACCCACAAAACGGGCTCGGAAACTAGAGGCTTCGATTAATTGTTGAAGTTGTCTTTGCAGTTGCTCTTTCGATAAGCTAGAAGGATTAAAAGAAGTTCCGGCAATAATTTCTCCGGTAGTAAATAATAGCCGATTGGGTTCGGATTTCGTAAAAACGGCAACTTTTGTTTCTCCCACTAAATAATTCGCGGCTGAAATCACTTGAACCACGTGATCTCGACCATCATCAATTTCATCGATCAACTCTTCCACTTCCGCTTTTGTAATTTGAATGACTTGCTCCTGTTGAGCATTCGCATTGTTCGGTTGAACAGAATTAATCACCGTTCGGTTGGCTTCCTGAAGCAAGGTATTAACGGCTTGTTGAGAGGTTTTCGGATCAATAATCCGCACTAACCCACTGGCTAAAACTTGACCGCGTTCGAGAGCAACATTGCCTTCTCGTAACAGTTGAAAATCCCGTTCAACCAGTTGAACTTGCTTTGCTAAAATCGATTTTTGTTCTTCCAGTTTTTTTTGTTCGGCTTCTAATTCTTTAAGTCGCATTTCTCGTTTGGCAATAATTTGATCTTGTTCAGAAATTAATTGTTCTTGTTCTTCAAGTTCCTCCTGTTGTTGTTTGAGTTCTTGATCTTGTTGTTTGAGTTCTTGATCTTGTTGGGCTAAAGCGCGATCGCGAACTTTAATTTGGGATTTAACTTGTTCTCGCTGCTGAATTAAACTTTTTCGTTCCGTTTTGAGTTGTTCAATTTCTGTATATAAACTTTCTTTTTGTTCAACCACTTGTTGCAGTTGATTTTCGCGTCGGGTCAGTTCGGCTTCCATTTCTGTTCTAGCCGCCTGAATTTGCTGCAATTGTTTCTGAAGTTCCCCCAATTGGGTTTGGGTGCGTTGCAGTTCAATAGCGGTTTGTGCAGCTTGTTCTCGACTCGTTTCTAAGGATTGATTAATGGCATTAAGCTGTGCCATTGCTCGGTTGAGTTCGGCTCTAGCTTTGCCTAAATCCGCTTCAACTCGCTGTTTCTCATCTTCAGTGCGAGTTAAGTCTTTGCGAGCATCATTGAGGCGCGTTTGAATTTTGTCAATTTGAAACACACCTCGACGCAGAGGTTTACTAGAGGCAAACAAAATCCCTAACGTCAAGGCAGAAAGGACACTACCCGTGACAATCGTAACAAGCATCGCCGTAGTTCGTGGGCGGAGCTTGAATAAACTCAGCCTCGCCTTTCCCACTTTCGTTCCAAGGCGATCGCTAACGGTGGCAATCACGCCGCCCAACACTAAAATAGAAATAACCAGGATAACTCCTGCGGTCATAGTTTCTGAAACTATAAAACTATAGTCAGTGGGCCAATATTACTTAAGTCGATGCTCAATTAAAAGTCAGTTATCCCATTGCATCGGGGCGATTGGGACTACTGTTTAACGATTTTCCCGATTGTCATTACCCACGTTAGTCTCGACTGCTGAGAAATTTGGGCGTTTGTCCGGGTTGGACTGGCCGTTATCCCAGGTGGTATTCACACGCTCAACTTCAGATCCCTTAGCGTTGGGGAACTCGATCTCAGTTTTCAGAATAACACAGAGATTAGGTAAATTGCTGACTGAGGGTAACGGGGTTATGAACGGTGATCTTTTTCTTATGAATTGAGATCATATTTTTTTGCCGTAAATCTCCTAACAACCGAGTCACGGTGACACGGGTTGAGCCAATGGCTTCAGCAATGGCTTGATGGGATAGCTTTAAGTCAATGCGAATTCCATCTTTACCAGGGACGCCAAAATCGCGACACAGAATCAGTAAAAAGCTAACTAATCGTGATCCCATATCTCGATGTGCCAAGGTTTCGATCATCATCTCCGTTTGCAAAATCCGAGACGACAATCCCCGCAACATCACCATCGACAGTTCAGGATCGCTTTTAAGTGCTTTCTCGACCTGTTCAATGGGAACTGAAAGTAATTCTACCGAGGTAAAGGCGACGGCATGGTAAAACCGATCTGACCGATGACCTGTAATTAAGGATAAAACGCCAAATACACTATTTTCTCTGAGTAAAGCCACCGTGATTTCTTCCCCAGCTTCATAAACTCTGGAGAGTTTCACCGCCCCTTTGATCAGAACATAAACGCGTTCCGCCGGATCACCCGGAAAGAAGATCGTCTTACCCCGTTCAAAGGTTTCCACGACGGGAGGAAATGCCCCACCGCCGAAGTTGCGGAACACTTCAGCCAACGGTCTATCATACGTCACGACCCGATCCCTTGCACTAACAATGCCCTAATATATTTTCCGTATTCGAGTTTATGCCAATTGCGCTCTGCTGTTGAATCAACAGATCGTTTTGGCGGCGTTTAAGTTTCATCCTGGGAGGATGAATCGTAAATATCTGCCTTTGAGAAGAATACCAATTGCTTATAGAATAGTCTACTATGCTGAATTTGAACGGAAAAAACGCACTGGTTACTGGCATTGCCAACAATCGCTCAATTGCGTGGGGCATTGCCCAACAGCTTCACGAAGCTGGAGCTAATCTAGGAGTGACCTATCTTCCTGACGACAAAGGCCGTTTTGAAAAGAAGGTCAAAGAGTTAGTTGAACCTCTCAATCCCAGTTTATTTTTGCCTTGTGATGTCCAAAACGATGCCCAAATTGAGGAGTTATTTACCGCCATCCGCGAACAGTGGGGACGGTTAGACATCCTCATTCATTGTTTAGCGTTCGCAGGCAAAGAGGAATTGTCAGGGGACTTTAGTCAGGTATCCCGTGAAGGGTTTACTCGCGCTTTAGATATCAGTGCTTATTCACTGGTACAACTGAGCGCTGCGGCTAAACCCTTAATGACGGAGGGAGGAAGTATTGTTACCCTATCATATCTTGGCGGTGTAAGGGTAGTGCCTAATTACAATGTGATGGGCATTGCCAAAGCGGCTTTAGAGATGAACGTTCGCTATCTAGCGGCGGAGTTAGGGCCTTTGGGAATTCGGGTCAATGGCATTTCATCGGGCCCCATTAGAACCTTAGCGTCTTCGGCGGTGGGGGGGATTTTAGATATGATCCACCACGTTGAAGAAGTGGCCCCGTTAAAACGCACCGTCACGCAAACGGAAGTCGGCAATACCGCCGCTTTCTTGTGTAGTGATTTATCGAGTGGCATTACAGGTCAAATCCTGTATGTTGATTCGGGTTATTGCATTATGGGAATGTAATTTCATTCTCTGGTAGGGGCGGGGTCATCCCGCCCGTACAGCAGTAAAAAGCTTAGTTTTATTAATAATTTATAATCTCTAACTTAATTATGCAAATTAGCGATCGCCCGTCTTCTTTATCGAATTCTAATTTAGGAATTGCCCCTAGAATTGCGACTGTACACCGGAAAACAGGGGAAACGGATGTTAATGTTACCCTTAATTTAGATGGAACCGGAATCTGTAATGTGTCTACCGGAGTTCCGTTTTTAGATCATATGTTACATCAAATTTCCTCTCATGGGTTGATTGATTTAGATATTCAAGCCACGGGAGATATTGAAATTGATGATCATCATACCAATGAAGATGTGGGAATTACCCTGGGTTTAGCATTAGGAAAAGCGTTAGGCGATCGCAAAGGCATTGTTAGATTTGGTCATTTTATCGCCCCCTTAGATGAAGCGTTAGTCCAAGTTGCCTTAGATTTTTCCGGTCGTCCTCACTTAACCTATAAGTTAGACATTCCCACCCAACGGGTCGGAACTTATGATACTCAATTAGTCCGAGAATTCTTTGTGGCAATTATTAATAATAGTCAAATGACCTTACATCTCCGTCAGTTAGATGGCATTAATTCCCATCATATTATTGAAGCTTGCTTTAAAGCCTTTGCGAGAGCGTTAAGAATGGCTGTTGAAATCGATCCCCGTCGCGCCCATACCATCCCTAGTTCCAAAGGCGTCCTCTAATGTCGTAGGGGCAGGGAGACCCTGCCCACCCTGACCTTACAGCATGGTATTCAGAGTGGCATAAGACATAATTCTGGGCGGGAGAACCCCGCCCCTACGGGGTATTGATCGTTAGGATATTATTGCTATGATTAATAAAGTTTTTTCGTCCTGACCTTGGCTATCATTTAAGGGTGAAAACTTCCTAAGATTAAAGTTAAATCATCATCGGTTCTTCCGGTTACACGAGGCGATCGCAAAAACGAAACTAATTGTTGTTTAGCGTCTGTTTCATCTGTTACCGTTTCCACAAATTTAAACAACGGAGAAAAGAACGGATGATGGGGTTTTCCCTCTGGCATTTTTAACGCTAACATTTGCAGCCCATCGGAAAAAACCGCTAAATATTTCGGTTGTCCTGACCAAAGATTTAATTGTGCAGTTTCAAGGGCATTTGGAGAGACTAAAAATATTGTTTCGTTCAGATATTCTCCACAGGCTGGTGTTGTTAATCCCAGTATTGTACCATTTTGATCTTCAACCACCGCCGCCCCATCTCCCACTTGTGCCACAGCCATCCATTCCGGTGCAGCAATCACTAAAATTAAGGTGGTTGCTAAGTCTCTAATTTCTACATTCTGATTTTTTGCTTCCGCTTCTAGGGCAGTTTGGGCAGCTTTTAACGTATTTTTTAAGTAATCTTGCCAAGGAATTTCTTCTAGATTAATACTAGAACGATTTAACTGTTCTTCTAAGGTTTCAATTGCAGTATTAACGGCTATTTTAGACCCCAAATCCGATAACTTAGCAGAACCTGCCCCATCCGCCACCGCCATGATAACAACTTGATTTGAAAGCAGTTTCCAACTATGAGCATCTTGACAAGGAATATCCTGTTTTTCATGGCTTTTCCCTGCCACAGATGCCGAAATAATTTGCCAATTACACTCGTGATTCATTGTTAAAATTAACGTTTATTTGGCTATGAACCGCCAAAGTTATTAAAAAATTAATTTGCGTAGCGACAGGTTAGAACCTGTCAAAACATTAATTAAACGCTTCCCCAACCGGGTGGCGGTAATGCCACTTGTTCATCCACTTTAGAATGGGAAACGGTTTGCATACTAGCCGATAGCCAAATAAACATTTCTCTAAAATCTAACCCTCTTAATTTTAACGGAGTTCTGGGTACAATTTGAGCTAAACGATCCATATTTGCCCCTTCCACACCCACCGCAAAAAATGCCACTTGTTTCTTAATTTCTTCTTCTTGAATACGGCGGGCGGCTTGTTCAGTTACTCGGTCTGCTTCTCCTTGGGGTTCGCCATCAGTAATCATAAATACCCAAGGACGATAATAGGTAATTCCGTTATTTCGGTATTCTAATTTTCTCGCCGCAATTAAATCTAATGCTTGGTTAATTGCGGTTCCCATAAACGTTTGACCTTGGGCGGTTAATGCGGGAGGTTCAAATTGATCCGCCGTGACAAAATCCTGCATAATTTTAACTTGATTATCAAAGGAAATTATTGCCACTTCAACTCGTTTTTTAGCGAGTTCATCCCGAATTAAATCATTTCTAAACGTCATTAACCCATCGTTTAAGGCATCAATGGGGACTCCCTGCATTGATGCGGAAGTGTCCAATAGCAACACACAGGGACATCTGGGTTCAGGGTTTTCTGCAAATTCAACGGCGTCTTCTAATCTCATTGTTCTA
>JBMDYE010000539.1:0-2183 GCA_048595135.1 Planktothrix sp.
GAACAGCAACAGTTATTTTGCTATATTTATCCCCAAAATACTCTAGCCATTGCCTAAAAGTAGACCATCCTGCGTCGGTTATCGACTTAGCTAAACGACGGTTTTTCACCATGCCTTTAATATTTAAGTCTTCATAAGCTATAGTGCTACGCGCATACGTTAGGACAATTTATAAAGGCAGCATCTACACATTCTCTCACAGTCGAAAATTCGTTTAATCTCTGTTTCATCCATGTCTTTAAAACAGCCCACCAGTTTTCAATCTTATTCAAGTCGGGAGAATATGGGGGCAGATACCAAATTTCACATCCGGCTCCTTCAATGAGTTCTTTGATAGATTCCCCTTTATGAAAACTGGCATTATCAATAATAATAATGTCTCCAGGTTCTAGCACAGGCAGCAAAAAATTTTTTAACCAGGCTTCAAATAAATCTTTATTACATGACCCCTCAAAGGTTAAAGGAGCCAATAATTTTCCTTCTTTCAATGCTGATAACCAACTGACTCTTTCTCTTTTTTTACCGGACTTGAAAGCATAACATCTTTCTCCTATCGGGCTGTAGCCATAGGGGTAATCTTCCCGATTATCAAATCCCGCTTCGTCTACATACACTTTTTTTCTTCTCTCTATCAGCTCTAGTTTTTGAAGAAATTCTCGTCTTTTTTCTTCATTTCTTTCCCGATACCCATAAGTTTTTTTTTCGACTTATACCCAGTTTTCGGCAAGCATAACTAATATTCTGTTGCGTCGCACCACACCCCCATAATTGAGCCATTTGTTTTTGGGTTTTCCCACTATTTTCTTTGGCAAATTCTCGAAATTTTTCTAGGTCTTTAATTTTGGGTTCAGTTCCTACTCCTACAGATGGACTGGCTTGATAGTCTCCTGTTTCTCTTTCTTTTTTTAGCCATAAATCTAATGTGTTGCGACTAATTTTAAAAAAACGACTTACCTGTATTTTCTTTTCTCCTCTTTTTACTGCTGCGATCGCCTTGGAGCGTAAATCGTAACTATAAGGTGCACCCATAACTATATTCCTTTATTTATTGAGAGCTTACTGCATCTTATCATACTTTTGTCCTAACCATAGCGCGTAGCGCTATAGTAACCAGCGCAAGTTTCACAAAGGGAAGGATTGTGTAAGAAGCCAAAGCCTATCTGTAATGGATAAGGATATAGCTGACATACACACTGTCCAATGGAATGAATAGTCTTAAGTAGTAATAAAAATGTTATGAACACGATTGAAAAATCGATGTATGAATGGAAGGACATCAACTGGAAAAAAGCCGAAAGATGTGTCTTCAAGTTACAAAAGAGAATATTCAAAGCCAGTCAACAGGGTAATGTCAAATTAGTCCACAAACTACAAAGGCTACTCCTAAAAAGCTGGTACGCCAAACTATTAGCCATCAGAAGGGTCAGTCAAGATAATCAAGGCAAGAAAACCGCAGGAATAGACGGTGTTAAATCATTAACACCAAAACAAAGAATGGCACTTGCAAACAATTTAAAAGTTGGCAATAAATCCAAACCAACCCGTAGAGTATGGATACCAAAACCCAACACAGATGAACAACGACCATTAGGGATACCTACTATGTATGAACGGGCATTACAAGCCCTAGTAAAACTAGCATTAGAACCCGAATGGGAAGCAAAATTTGAACCTAATAGTTATGGATTTAGACCAGCACGTTCAACCCATGATGCAATCGAAGCTATTTTTATTAGCATCAGTAAAAAACCTAAATATGTGTTAGACGCTGATATAAGTAAATGCTTCGATAAAATCAATCATCAGAAACTTCTGGCAAAACTTCAAACATACCCAAAGCTAAGACAACAAATCAAAGCTTGGTTAAAAAGTGGAGTGATGGACGGAAAAGAACTATTCCCTACCAATGAAGGAACACCACAGGGGGGTGTAATTTCCCCATTATTAGCAAATATAGCCTTACATGGTATGGAAGAAAAGATTAAAAAAATAGTTGAAGAATTAAATTGGACTAATAAACACGGAAGCGTAGGTAAAATCAACAGAAGGAAGTCAATATCCCTGATTAGATATGCCGACGATTTCGTAATACTCCATGACCAACTAAAAGTCCTGCAAATATGTCAGAAAGAAATAGAAGATTGGTTAGCAGAAATGGGATTAGAACTAAAACCTAGTAAAAC
>JBMDYE010000540.1:0-4262 GCA_048595135.1 Planktothrix sp.
CTATATTAATTTTTTACTTGTCTTCATTATCTTTGCTAACTTTAGGAACAAAGTCTGGTCTTTCTCTATCTTCCCAACCGGGAGGACGCTTAGAGTTATACCAAGCAATTGAACCAATACTAACGGCGGCAATAAATCCAACAACAAGTACCGCAAGGGGAATCCATAATGTATTACTTTCTGCCATTTAGTATCACTCCTTAAGTCAATTGTTATCTTGAACCTTCGATAATTATCTCATTGGATGCACCTCTGTGATCGACAAATTGTGATTTTTGCCCCTGTAACAGTTGATGTGAGTCGCGATCGCACCCATTCACTTACAACCGATAGCAATAATGGTTATAATGCTTAAAATTGTTGAAATAATTGCAGTTGGTGATTAAACTGCAATCACAAGTCTTTAGCGCGAATCGAACTCTCTTCAACTCAAAAGTTAAGTAAATATCCATAATTATTGGAGGAGATTACAATGTCCTTTTGGGGACTAGCATTATTATTAATCGGTAGCTTTAGTTTAGGTGCATTACCCCTAACGGCTTGGGCTGTCAAACAATTAACAGGAAAGAATTTATCCCAACTTGGAACCGGAAATATTAGTGTAGCTGCCGCCTTTACCCAAGCCGGGAAAACAGCCGGAATTGTTTCAGTTTGCTTAGAAATTATTCGAGGAATTCTTCCAGTTATTGCGGCTCAAAAATTATTTCCAAATGATCCGACTTGGCAATTAGTCAGTTTAATTTTTTTAGTGGCTGGACGATATTGGGCAACGGGAGGGGGAGGGGTAACGAATGTCACCTGGGGGGTGTTAGTTTATTCTCCTAAAGTGGCGTTGAGTGCGGGAATTACGGGATTATTATTCTGGAGATTAGGCGTTTTATTTCTACCGATTTCTAAGACATCTACCCGACTTTGGGGACTGCGTTGCGGCTGTATTAGTGGGGCGTTTTGGATTTGGTTTTGGCATCGAGTTCCTAATCAAATGATGCCCGTGTCAATTTCTGAAGTGGTCGCGGCGATCATATTAGTCATTGAATTAGTTATGATTAATTTGCAGCAAGCGGATGATGTGGGGTTATATATGAAACAGCGGTTATTTTATCTCAGTGAAAACCTAGATCCCAAAATTTGTGGTGAAAAAGCGACTCGATTAAGTCAACTCAAAAAAGCGGGATTTAAAGTCGCTTCCGGCTGGATTCTACCTGCTATTAAGTGTTTAGAAGATATTAATATTTTACCTAAAATCAAGTTTAATTTAGGAGATTTTCCCTTAATTGTTCGGTCTTCTGCGATTGGCGAAGATAGTCAGTCTTATTCAGCAGCAGGACAATATAAAAGTATTGGGCCAGTTTATTCTCCCGCCGAATTAGAAGAGGCTATTCTTCAATGTCGTCAATCTTATTGGACAGAAGAAGCGATTTCCTATCGCCAAACTCAGCCGATGCAGGATGAGGGAATTGCCGTATTAATTCAACCTTATATTGTTGGGGAAGTGGCGGGGGTGATGTTTACTCGGAATCCATTAGATGGGGGTTCTCAAGTCATTATTGAAGCATTAGCAGGCGGTGCGGAAGCCGTTGTGGGAGGGCAAAAAACCCCGGTTCATTTAGAAATTGATATCACGTCATCAACCACGCAATGTGAAAGTATAAAACAATCTCAACACCAATCAATTCTTCCGAAAACGATCCTATTAGAATTAGTTCAAATTGCCAAAAGTTTAGAAGAATTTTATCATGGGATTCCCCAAGATATTGAATGGTGTTGGGATGGGGGAAGAATCTGGATTTTACAAAGTCGCCCCATTACCAATTTACGGCCAATTTGGACAAGAACCATTGCAGCCGAAGTGATTCCAGGGGTGATTCCGCCGTTAACCTGGTCAATTAATCGACCGTTAACCTGTGGGGTTTGGGGGGAAATTTTTACAATTGTTTTAGGAAATAAAGTCGCTAACTTAGATTTTAATGAAACTGCTACGTTACTCGCTTCCCATGCTTATTTTAATGCCAGTTTATTAGGGGAAATTTTTAGAATGATGGGTTTACCCGAACAGGGGTTAGAGTTCTTAGTGCGGGGACAAAAAATGGGAAAACCGCCCTTAAATAAAGTCTTGCCTTCTTTACCGGGATTATGGCGATTAGTGCAACGAGAAAGAGGGTTAGATCAGGAATTTAAGAAAGACTTGAAGCAGATTTATTTACCAAATTTACAGCAATTAGAAGCAGATTTAGAACCTGACACTTTTATTCCTAATACGCTGCCATTACCGCAACTGTTAGAACGGGTTGAACGGATCAGAACCATTTTAAAAACAGTTACTTATTATAATATTTTAGGGCCGATTGGTTTAGCTATTCGACGCGCTTTATTTAAAGTTCCTGATAGCTGGATACCGACAGAAAGCGCACCGGAAGTGGCATCAATGTATGATTTACAAAGGATTGCGGATCAATTAAAATTAAAATTGTTAGATGAATCTGAACAAACGGTTAATGATAATCCAGAAATTAATCAAGAATTTGAAAATTGGTTAAACCAATATGGCTATTTAAGCGAAGTGGGAACTGATATTTCCGTTCCCAATTGGTCAGAACAGCCTGAACTATTCCGACAAATGTTAGTTAATATTGCTCGAAATCAAAATGAACGGATGGAATCTCTACACGTCTCAACGTTAAATTTATGGGAGAAATGGCGACAATCAAAATGTGCAGAACGGACGGTAGTTAAAGGAAAAATTGCCGAAGTTTATGGGAAGTTTTTGGCTCATTTAAGGTGGACATTTTTAGCCATTGAAGAAAAAGCGATCGCAGCCGGAATATTAGAAAATTCAGGAGATATTTTTTATTTGGAATTCTCTGAAATTAAACAGTGGATACAACAGGGAATTCATGAACAATTTAGAGAAATTATTCGTCAGCGTCGCCAAACGTTTCAGGAAGATTGCGATCGCACAGTTCCTGCGGTGGTTTATGGAAATGTGTTACCTCAACCTCGAAAAGTAGCTAATGAAAATTTAGAAAAAGTTTCTATTTTACAGGGAATTCCCGCTAGTTTTGGCTGTGTAGAAGGAAGCATTAAAATCTGTCGCAGTTTAGCAGACTATAGCGAAGATGGCGAAAAATTAATTTTGGTGGTTCCTTACACCGATGCGGGTTGGTCGCCGTTATTATTAAGTGCAAAAGCAATTATTTCAGAAGTGGGAGGACAGTTATCTCATGGTGCGATTATTGCAAGGGAATATGGCATTCCTGCGGTGATGAATATTCAAGGCGCAATGGCAAATTTAAAAAACGGTCAACGGGTGCGAGTCGATGGCTATCAAGGAACTGTTGAATTGTTAGATTAATATTCCGTCTTTAAGCATCCATATTGTGTAGAGACGCGCCATGGCGCGTCTCTACGGGAGCCTTAATTTCAACCTTAAATTCCGGGTAAACTTGAATCTTGTTGACAAGTTGAAAGGGACAAAAGTTCAACACTTTGGATGTAAGTAACCCGCATTGAACTGCTATTAGTATTAACGTTTAAACAAGCGCAAGTATATCCATAATTCCCATTTGTTTTAACATATTCTGCTGTCTCTAAATCGGGTATATTTTCCATACCACTCGCTTGCTCTCCGCCTTGCGTTGAAATAATCCAAGTCCCCTCGGCGTCTTTTAAATACCAATTCGCCGGAGTCGGATTTTGCAACCATCCACACCGAGTTTCTACCCCATAGGCGGGTAAACTGATCATAACAAGGGATGAAATAACAGCAGGAATTAGGCGAGTTACTTTCATTCGTTTATTGGTTTGAAGGATTGATTCAATCTTAACTGAGGGGAACCCAGAAACCGGATTTCTAATATTCCATCCTGAAATTGATGCTACAGATTATTACCCTAGACCCCAGGTAGGGACGTTGCATGCAACGTCTCTACACAATACGGATGCGTAACAAATATTTAGGGATGGAATATAAAGAGATTTTGTTAAACAATCTAGATTTTGGGAGAGAAACCCGGTTTCTAGATTCTTGTGTTTAGGCTGATTTTTCTTGATTTTTGAAATAATAATAAAGATTAGTAACGGTGACATCAGGAATATCTTGCCAATTTTGAGGAACTAACGCTTTCCGTCCGGTTTTAGTGGCTTGTTCAGTAATATAGGATTGATGG
Source organism: Planktothrix sp. (assembly GCA_048595135.1). Lineage (GTDB taxonomy): Bacteria > Cyanobacteriota > Cyanobacteriia > Cyanobacteriales > Microcoleaceae > JBMDYE01. Next base: position 4,167 of record JBMDYE010000540.1, read on the forward strand.
TTTTGACGTAATTCGGGTTTAACGATAAACCGCAATTGATCTTGCAATGCAGAATAATGGGATTTTTGTTTTAATTCCTGATATTGCTGCATTTCT
>JBMDYE010000541.1:0-8837 GCA_048595135.1 Planktothrix sp.
TGCCATGTTTGCTCCTGTTATTTCCCGATTTATTACTTATGATGTAAAATTAGAGCCGTTTGAACAAGGGTATGTTGATACTATCTGGTCACTTCCCGCCATGCAAGAATGGGTAGAAGCCGCCTATCACGAACCGGAACCAATTATGCCGTATTAAGAAGAATTAAGAATTAAGAATTAAGAATTAAGAATTAAGAATTAAGAATCGCGCAGCGTCCTGAGCGGAGCGAAGGATCTGAATTAAGAATTAAGAATTAAGAATTAAGAATTAGGGAATAGGCAATGGGCAATGGGCAATGGGCAATAGAAATTTCCCCCTTCCCGCCTCCTCTGCTCCCTCTGCTCCCCTTGCCTCCCTCTCTATTTTTTATCTTAATTAGGATTAATTATGTTACCATTTTTAATGCAACTGAATTTAGAAGATACGACCCATGAATATGTGGAATTGACGAAGAAATTTGTCAAAGGTATGGAGAATTTAAGCACATTACGAGAAGAAGATATTGAAGTCGGATGTTCTGAAAAAGAAGCGGTTTATAAGGAAGATAAAATTATCTTGTACCGCTTTAAACCTATCGTCGAAAAGCCTTTTAAAATTCCGGTTTTAATTGTTTATGCCTTAGTCAATCGTCCGTTTATGGTTGATTTACAGGAGGATCGATCATTAGTTGCGAATTTGTTAAAATTGGGTTTAGATGTTTATTTAATAGATTGGGGTTATCCGAGTCGAGGCGATCGCTGGTTAACCTTAGACGATTATCTGAATGGTTATTTAGATAATTGTGTAGATTTTATTCGCAAAAAGTATGAATTAGAGAGTATTAATTTATTAGGAATTTGTCAGGGGGGAAGCTTTAGCCTTTGTTACAGTTCCATGCACCCTGACAAGGTGAAAAACTTAATTGTGATGGTGACTCCCGTTGATTTTCAAATGCGGGATACGCTGTTAAATATGCGGGGAGGTTGTACCCTGGGTTCTAAAGCATTAGATGTGGATTTAATGATCGATGCGTTGGGGAATGTTCCGGGGGATTATCTAAATACAGAATTCCTAATGTTGAAACCGTTACAACTGGGTTATCAAAAATATTTGGATTTACCGGATATTATGCTCAGTTCCGATAAATTAATGAATTTTATGCGGATGGAAAAATGGATTTTTGATAGTCCTGACCAAGCCGGAGAAGCTTATCGACAGTTTTTAAAAGACTTCTACCAAGGCAATAAATTAATTAAAGGAGAGGTAATGATCGGGGATAACCCGGTAAATTTGCAAGCGATAACGATGCCTGTTTTAAATCTTTATGCGGAAAAAGATCATTTGGTTCCTCCCACCTCTTCTCTAGCCTTACAAGACTATATTGGTAGCAAAGATTATACGGTACAATCTTTTCCCGTCGGACATATTGGAATGTATGTCAGTGGCAAAGTTCAACGAGATTTACCCCCCACAATTGCCAATTGGTTAAAAGCAAGAGGATAATCAGTAATCAGTGAGCAGTATTGAGTTGTTAGTTCTTAGTTTTTAGTGGCTTGTTGTTAAGACTTGACAACTGCCAACTTTAGCAAATTGAATACTCAACTCCTAACTCCTCACTCCTAACTGATTACTGTTCTTGTTCCTTCTTCCTCCTGCCTTCTGCCTCCAGCAAAGCTGCCTCCTTAAATATTGCAAAGATTGCGATCGCTCTTTCTAACTTTAGGATTCGTTTTGAGATAATCCTCAACCCAATGACAAGCTTGATCAATTAAATTCTCTAAATCCAAATTCCAAAGAATTAACGTTTGATCTCGACTAGCAGAAGCTAATATTCGACCATCGGGGCTAAAACTCACCCCCATCACGCTATCACGATGACCGACTAACGTTTTTAATAACGTCCCATCGTGACGACTCCAGAGTTTAGCTGTCCCATCAAAACTAGCAGAAGCAATTAATTGGCTATCAGGACTAAACGTCACACTGGTAGCACTATCACTCGATCCTTTTAATAATGTATTGAGTAAGTAACCGTTGCGATCCCAAATTTTAACGGTATTGTCATATCCAGCCGATGCCAAAACTTGATGATCTGGGCTAAAACTTACACTCCAAACCGAACCTTGATCCGCTTCAATTGTCTTTAATAATTTTCCCTCTCGATCCCAAAATTTAATCAAACCATCCTCACCCCCAGAAGCCAGCATTTGACTATCGGGACTAAACGCCACACTGTTGACCCAACCCTGATGTCCGGTGAGAACCTGTAATAACTGCCCATCCGCACTCCAAATCTTAATGGTTTTATCCTTACTAGCGGTGGCAATCTGTTTGCCATCGGGGCTAAAACTAATCCCCATAATGCTGTCATCATGGGCAATCCAGCTTTTCAGGGGTTTGATCGACTTGAGGGGAGAAACAGGCACAATAAAAGAAGGGCGGAGAAACTCTGGAAACTTGGTATTTAAGAACTGATCTTTGTTGCCAACGTTCCACAATTTCACCGTCCGGTCATACCCCGTCGTTGCCAACAGTTGACCATCGGGACTGAAACTCACCCCAATCACCCGATCTTGATGACCATACAACGTGGTCAGTAAGATTCCATTGCGGCTCCACAATTTCACCGTTTTGTCATGACTTGCTGACGCCAACAATTGACCATTGGGACTAAAACTAACCGCTAAAACCCGATGTTGATGTCCTGATAGAGTTTCTAAGGGAATTTGATCCAAACTCCAGAGTTTCACCGTTTTGTCATAACTCGAAGACGCTAACACCTTACCATCGGGGGAAAAACTAATATTCGTGACTTTATCTCCATGTCCTTGCCATCGCTTTAATAACGTTCCCTCCACCGTCCAGAGATGAATACTCTTATCCTCGCTGGCGGTCGCCACTAATTTGCTATCGGGCGAAAACTTCACCCCAAAGATCACCTTGGTATTCGCCTTTAAGGTATTCACCAATCTGCCTCGACGAGTCCAGAGTTTCAACGTTTGGTCAGCACCTACCGTTGCAATCCAACGGCCATCGGGCGAGAAACTAACGGCATAGACTTTTTCCCTCGTCTTGGCACTGTGCCGTAAATTGTAGACAATTGTGCCATCGAGTTCCATGATTTTCACCGTCCCCTCATCACTAGCCACCGCCAAAACTTGACTATCGGGACTGAAGGAAACCCATTTTAAGGGAGTCGCAGAAACCCATAACGTCCGTATCAATTCTCCCTCAGCAGTCCAGAGTTTCAGGGTCTGATCTTCCGAAACCGAAGCAATAAACCGCCCATCCGGTGAAAAAGTAACGCAGGAAACCGAGTCTTGATGAGCTTTAATACTGATGGGTTCCCGACTCCCAGTCAGTTGCAGAGGCCAGATCTTGATGATTCCATCTTGGGAAGCAGAGACTAAGGTTTCGGACGTGGGACTAAAACTAATACTAGCAAGACGGGCATTATGACCGATTAACGTCCGAAGCAATTGACCCTTCGGTGTCCAGATTTTAATGGTTTTATCGACACTGGCGGAGGCAATTTGCTCCCCTGTCGGACTAAACGCCACATCCCAAACCATATCTTGATGGCTTTCTAAACGGTTATGTTCTTCGGTTCCATAAACGGATTGTTGTAGTGTTGCCGCAATTCGAGTTTCCATTGTGGTTAATTCAGAGGTTAAGTGGCTGGTGCGTTTTAAAGCTTGAAATTGTCGTGCCGCCCTTAAACTTTCCATTAGGGAATCAAATTTATATTGGGAGAAAAATAAAGCTTCAGACGATGCCGTTAAAGTCGCTAAATTGGCGAATTGTTTTTGTTGGTCAGCCCGTTGTTTTTGATGGTGAGTGACTTTGGCAGAAAACCCTAATAATCCTGTGACGACAAGGGAAACACAAAGCCACCGTTGAAGCCGTTGGTTGCGCTGAACCAGTTGCTCTCGGCTTAATTTTTCTAAGGCTTTTTGCGCTTGCCATTTTTCAGCTTGTGCTTGATTTAACCGTTGTTTAATTTCGGTTTGGCGTTGTTGTTCATTGAGGGCATACCGTTCTCGAATCGGGAACACTAAATAATCATGTAATAGTTGATAGCAATCTTCGGGTTCTTCCCGCCTTCGCAGTAACAATCCTGATTCTAAAATTACATCAAGAAAAGATTCAGGTTCTTCTAATAAACTAGAATTTTCTAAATGATGAATTTGAAACTGATCCCGCTTTTGTTCTAAAGTGATCTTTTGATTTTCCCAGCAATAGCATCTTGCGACGGTCATTAATTCAGCCTTGGTTTTAATGGGACGGGTCAATTTTTCATCGGTTAATGCAAATAAAATCTCCCAAGCTGCGGCTTCATTTTCTGGCCCACAATCTCGAATCACCTGTTCAATCGAATGTTTAATTAATTCAGCTTTCGGTTTAATTCCTAATTGTTGATATTGGGCTAAGGTGGTAATTCCGTGTTCTCCTTCTTCCTGAAGTTGAGCCCCCACCACTTGTAATTCAATCGGACGAACTTCTTGACGTTCATCGGCTAGATCTTTAACTAAGGCATCAATTAAAGCCGGTTCTAACTCTAATTTTGCCCGTTGCGTTAACCGTTCAATTACGGCTTTTGCTTCTGCTAAAGTAAAATCCCGTAAATGGTAGCGAATTTTTTTGTCTAGAATATTGTTATTAATGGCTTCTAAATTTATTAGATCATCACACTCCAAAAGATAATGGAGATAATCTTCTCTTAAGGAAAGAACCACTTTAACAAAGGGTAAATTCAAGACAATTTGTAAAAATTCATAGAATATTTTGCGTTTTTTGGGATGAGAAGACACAAAAAAGAACTCTTCAAATTGATCAAAAATTAGAACTGTAAGGAGGTTTTGTTCTGCATTTTGATGGAGTTGTTGCAACACAAAAGCTGAGGGATTTAGAATCAAATCTTCCGATAAATAATCCTGATAGGCTTTAGTTTGAGTCGTGATTAACGCCTCCTCAAGTTTCTGTTGATACGGATTGGCAACCACTTGATACCACAATTCTTTTAACGAGGATTTAGAACTCGAATAACACTCATCCGTGAGTAAAGATTGGGCTAAACTTCGTTCTAAATCTCGTATCCAATTGGTATACCCTTGAACAATCACAGGTAAACAATTACGAGCGGCTAAACTGGTATTTTTTAAAGCCGGAACTAACCCAGCATTAACTAAAGAGCTTTTTCCCACTCCAGAACGACCATGAATAATGATTAATTTATGGTCATCTCGGCTCAACCGTTGGATTAAATTTTGAATATCTTGTTGGCGACAAGATGCCATCATTTCTTCCGCAATGGTTACGGTTTTTTCCCCTTGGGTACTGGAGGGATTAATCGCTTGTTTGGGGGGTTGAAGTCGGGCGGCTCCAATGAAGGCGCGGAACCCATATTGATGTTCAACTTCCCGTTGTTTTTTCTTAATCCTAAAGGCTTGGCGATAATGCCCTAATTGATAATAAATCGTCCGCAGTTCTGTTAAAATTTCTAAATACAATTGAGGATTGTATTTGGGTTCGGTTTGAAAACAAGCCAAATTTAACTGGTCGAGGGCTTGTTGCCATTGTCCTTGATATTGATAACAACGGGCTAATAAGAGCAAATATTGTCCTCGACTGCCAGGAGGTTCCGATTCAGGTAAAATCGCTAAAGCTAGTTTGGTTAACTCATGGGCGCGTCTCCAATTTGCTTGTTTGAGGGCGGCTTCCGCCATAAACATATAATCTTGAGCCAATTGGCGAGGCATTCCATAGGTAATGTGCATTTTCACCCCTTCTAAGGCTAAACGTTCTAGGGGTTCCCACTGATGTAATCGTTGTAAAATTTCACCTAAATGGGACAAAACTCCGGCGACTAAATCAAGGCGTCCTGCTTGTTGAAAAATTTCTTGACTTTGTTGAAAATTAGTTTGGGCTTCCTGTAATAAACTGGTAGCTAAACTGGGGTTACGGGTGGCTTGAATGCGATAGGTTAATGCAATATGAAATAAAACAATTCCCTGACGTTCAATTAAACATTGTTGATGTTTTGATAGATTGGGTAAATGGCAACAAGAAGCGACAGAACCAGAAGCAGAACTGCCACTCTCGCATAAAGCCACACCTCTTAAACGAGATTCATGTTGCAAGAATGCTAAACTTTGCTGATAGTATTGTCTAGCAATTTCGCTTTGATCTTTAGCGTCATAATCTTGGGACACAATAAATTGACGACAAGCTTCTAAAGCCGGTTCTAATTCATAGCCTCGATTTTTTAAATCTTTCCAGTGTAATTCCAATTCCCGACGACGGCTAGAACCGATGGCAAAGTCCGATGAAAAGCTTAGGGAATCTGAAGGTTTTAAGGTTGGATAAGGGTTAGATTGCCATTCCTTAATTTTAAGTTCCGCGAGGGCAAATAACGTATTTCCTTGGAGTTTTAGGTAGGCTAAGAGATCACGGGTGGCTAATTCAAATTTAATCGTTGCAGCCGCCCAGCTTTTGAAGTCAGGGGCTAAACGAATTAATTTAATGGCGACATCATCGGTAATCCATAGAATAATCGGAAAATTAAATTGTTTGCGAAATTCATCCCGGACTTGGTTGGTGGAACTAAGGACTTGATTGAGATTTTGAAGGGATTCTAAGCCTAAGATGGATAGGGAAGTTGGAGAACAAGTTTTAACTTTTTCTGCAATAGCGGTGTATAGACTTTCAATTGGATTAGATAGCAGAAGTTGTTGTGCTTTAACGTCACCATGCTGTTGTAAATGTTGCAGGATTTGTTGTTTGAGTTGTGTTGAATTACACCGAACTAAAACAAGCGAAAATTGCCCTTTAGATAAAGCGATCGCACGGACTAATCTCGCCAAAGAGCGTTCATTAAAAGAGATAACAGTTTGAGGGTCACAAAGATTATCCATGAGAGGGTTCAGTGATGAAATTCAAAGAGTGACAGGTTGAACTTTTTAATGTTTGACTATGATGGGTTCAATCCTGGTTAATCTGTTTAATGGCTGCATGAATAAATTAATTATCTTTTTTCCCCAAACTTTAACTTACCATAATTTTACTTGATTAAAAATTATTTTTTTCAAATCAATATTTTACTTAATAAAATTAAGATTTGTTTTTAATCTTGAATGTTTTATTAATAAGCTTTATCAAAACTTATTGTTTTTGCGTCCAGCATCGCTGTTATACAATAATTATAGCCAATCCAAAAAAGCTATCCCGACTTCGGAATAGCCTTCTTTGACTTGAAACACAAAAGAATCAAATTTTTGTAGTTTTTCAGGGCTTAATTTAAGGGATTTTCTGGAGTTGATGAATTAACGCCTGATATTGTTTACTTTCTGCTAAGGCTGGATTAATCCCAAACCAACGCCCCTCCTGATCCCGATATTCAAACACAAACATACTGCGAAGTAAGGTTTGACATTCATCTTCCCCGGTGACTTTTTGCGTTTTCACCACTTGGACGAGTAATTGCCATTCTTCCTCAGTAATTGCCCCTAATAAATCATCTCGATATTCTTGGATCACCTGTTCTAAACAGGAGCGTGTAAAGGGGGGATCTTCCTGTTGTAAACAACTATACATCAACATCAATAACCGTCGAATATGACCGCCACTAATCAAACATAAACGATTCAATGTTTCAGGACTATCAAATAAAACAGGAAGCTGCAATTCTCGTTCCGATGGGGGGAGATCAGGAAACGCACGGGCTAAAATCATTTGTTTTAATAATGCCATTCCCGCCGGGTTTTCTTCTCCTTGTCGCATTCGGACAGGAACCATGGGTAACACTTTCGGCTTGACGCCAAATCGACTGGAAAGGCGATCGTAATCATTAGAAAACATTAAGGTTAAAGGAATCGTAAACACCAGATGACAATTCAGGCGTTTGAGTTGTTCACCTCGATCAACAAATAAATATTCCGGTTGAGTCCGTCCCCAAGGTTTCGGGGAGTTATCAATGCGATCAAGATTATCAACAATCACCACCAACCCTTTTTTTCCCTTCGCTTGTAAAGCTTGGTTCGCCCGTCCGAACAGTTCGTCATTAATCGCATCTAAAATAGTGCTGGTGCGGGGTTCTAAATATTGCCTTAACTGAGAGCGTAATTTGGGGGAATCTTTCGTTTTGGCGGTTAGTTTAGCAATCCCAACGGATAGTTCTGCTTCCCCCGATAATTGAATAGGGGTTTGCATGAACTCAGAAATTTCGGTAAATAAATTAGAAAAGTAACCGGGTTTGAGGCGAATTTGCTCGGCTTCTAAACTTTCACTCACTTGGCGAGCGATCATTAACAGCACATCACTAATATCCACATCCGCCATGTCGAGATTTTGGGAGGATTCAAAATAAACGACATGATATCCCTGGTGTTCGAGGAGATCTTTAAGACGAAATAGTTCTGTCGATTTTCCACAGCCAATATGACCTGTAAATAACTGACAGGTGGGTTCATCATGGGACAACAATGTAATCGTTCGGTTCAACTCTCGAATCATATCGCTACCCCGTACCGATGAAAAATCGATATAATACTGCCGATCTTCGGGGTTCGCCATATCAATAGTTTTGCTGGGGTTACACGCTTTGTAAAATCTACCCAAATCAAGATACATCACAACGGAACTGTCTACCTCTGTATCTGTAATCGATGACTTCAATCAAGATCATTAAATTTGTATAAATAGTCTATCGCCCTCATCCACCTCTAGGGATGGGGGGACAGGGGGATAGGGGGACAGGGGGATAGGGGGATAGGGGGATAGGGGGAAGAAGAGAGCGGAGGGAGCGGAGGGAGCGGAGGGAGCGGAGGGAGCGGAGGGAGCAGAGGAAGAAGTTTAATCA
>JBMDYE010000542.1:0-2240 GCA_048595135.1 Planktothrix sp.
ATTCAGTTCTGCACGCCAGACGGAAACGGGCTTTTCCCACGCCATTTCCCATTTTTGAGCAATCAGAGGTTTGGCAACTTTCCCCATTTGATATCCCTGAGCGATCGCCTCTACTAAAGGATTCAGTCCCTCCGGTTGGAAAACCGTTGCTGCAATTAAAGCATTGGCAATCAGCAGACTGGATAGAGGTAACTGAAACTGCGCCAGGTAGAAGGCTTGTAAACCAATTTCTCCGATTTCGCTGACATCAAATCCAGTGATGATATGCCAAATGTCGTGGGTTTGCTGCCAACGGGCTTCGACATAATGGATATCTGAATCAACGGTAATAACCGGCTCTAGGGTTTGAAATCCTAGTTGCTTCATCTGACGAGCATAAACATAACCGAGGGAATCCTGGGGATATTGTAGTAATTGTTCTAAATCATGACATGGCCCCAGATAACGTTCCGAGAGAAAGGCGGCTATCTCTGGTTTAGTTTTCATTGAAGCGATCGCTAAATGAAACGCTGGACTATCCAGCAAACTCTGGCTTAATTCCCACACGGGTTCCAAACTACCACTCTCATCAAATAACAAGGTGACAAACGCTTTGATTCCTCGCATCGTTTCCAGGGTAGATTGGAAGGCGGTTTTAGGGAGGGGAAGAGCATTGACCGAAGAATATCTGGATTGCATATAAAATCTCCCAGACAAAACGGGATAAAATACGAACAACGTTCATATTTCTAAAATACGAACACTGTTCATGTTTTGTCAAGGGGAGTGGTCAACAATGTCAAAAGATCGTCTGGAAACCTCCACCATGAGGCGACAGCCTAAACAGACCCGTAGTTTCAAACGGGTACATCACATTCTGGACGTCGCAGAACAGTTATTTATTGAACTGGGGTATGAACAAACCACCACAAGGGCGATCGCTTCTCGTGCGGCGGTTCCCGTCGGTTCCCTGTATCAGTTCTTTCCCGACAAAGCCGCGATCGTACAAGCCTTAGCAAATCGTTATTTTGAGCAAGAATATCAGATGTTTGTGCAGGTTCATGAACAAGTAGCAGAGGCGGAGATTAGCATCTATGTAGAGCGGATGATCGATGGGTTTGAGCAGTTTATAATTGAGCGTCCGGGTTATCAAGCGGTGCTAAGACAATTACTAGATCTGCTCACCGTTGCTGATGCTAACGTGAACAATGAGTACGATCAGTTGATGTTAATTGGATTAGCTGATTTTTTTTCCCAACGTAATCCTAAACTAGATGCTAATCAATGCAAGTTAATGGCAACAACGGTATTTAAAGCAACAAATGAGTTACTCTGGCTCGCCTTTACCTATGACGAACCCCAGAAGTCAGCGTTAATCACAGAAATAAAAACCTTAATTACAGCCTATCTAAAAAACTACCAGATTTAATCGGGAAACAACAATTAAGATTATGGAAACGAAAAAGAGGCGGATAATTATCAAAAATTCCCAATCTTTGATTTAATTATTGTATCCATCGTTTGCCAGGAATCGGAATTCGATTCCGCTGCTAAATACTTTTGATGAGCTAATGTTAATCGATTCTCAATTTCATCGCTAAAATCGGGCGGATTTCTGTAACAGGAAAAATAAAAATTAATGGTTAATTCAAAAGTAATCCATAAACAATAAACTAAATCCATATTATACTTTTCACATTGTCCTAAATATTTATTAATTCTGGTTGCCAGTCTTCCAAACTCTTCCACTGCTTTAGTGTGGGCGAGTCCAATTTCAGCAACGAGATCATAAAATAAATCGGAATGTTGTCCTTTGGCGATAGTCCAGTGTTTATTAAAAAATTGATCGGGGTCAAAACTTTTTCGATTGTCGCGAGTGTCTAGGGCGGTAATCAGATCATCAATGGCAAAATACAAGGTATAAATTTTAGCTTTATTATTCATAATAATTGACTTGATTTTTTTAATAACTTATTTAATTATTCGTAGGGGCGAGGTTCTCTCGCCCTAACCCGGGAGTTTGTAGCCATTTTTTAAGATTAATCATCCTGATTCTTCTTTTGTACAATTAATTTTATAACTGCTTTGACATCTAATTTATTGAATGGGTGAGAAAACCTCGCCCCTACGAGTTGATGATTGTAAGATCGGGGAATAATTTTTTGGGGGAGATGACAAAAACTTCTGTTAATTCATGATTAGAATCAGGGTGGGCAAAGCCCACCGTCTAAGGTTCAATTAACGATTAGAAACCGCATAAC
>JBMDYE010000543.1:0-14842 GCA_048595135.1 Planktothrix sp.
TCGGCGTGATATTGGCAAAATCCCATCCAATAGGCGGTAATATTCCCCGCATTCCCCACGGGAATACACAGCCAGTCGGGGGCATCTCCCAAGGCATCCACCACTTCAAAGGCGCCTGTTTTTTGTCCTTCTAAGCGATAGGGGTTCACTGAATTCACCAAGGTGATCGGATAATGTTCGGCCATTTCTCGGACAATATCTAACGCCCGGTCAAAATTGCCTTTAATGGCTAAGACTTCCGCCCCATACAATAACGCCTGGGCTAATTTTCCGAGGGCAACATAACCGTCGGGAATCAATACAAACGCTTTCATTCCGGCGCGACGGGCGTAGGCTGCGGCTGCTGCTGAGGTGTTTCCGGTACTGGCACAAATGACGGCTTTGCTTCCCTCCTCCTTGGCTTTGGAAATTGCCATCGTCATGCCTCGGTCTTTGAAGCTGCCTGTGGGGTTGAGTCCGTCATACTTGACATACACTTGCACCTGTTTTCCGATCATCTCTGCGATCGCCGGAACAGGAATTAAAGGCGTATTGCCTTCTTGCAGGGTGACAACAGGAGTCGAGGCAGAAACAGGTAAATAGTTGCGGTAGGCTTCAATTAGACCAGGCCAGCACTTCAAGGAGGACTGGGTTGTAGGCAAAGTCAACGTCATCTCGGTTCTAGTAGTAAATGGAAAGATGTCAGATTAAAATACTTGACAAATTAACAGTTTAATGGTAAATCAAGAATCCACTCGCTGATACAGATTTTAGTCTGGATCAGTTGACAGGACAAACCGTTCGGTGTATTCCTTATTTAGTTTACCGTCTCGTTAACATTCCGAGAAATAAACTAACAATTTTGATGTTTTTTTCAATGGAGTTAACCCCACGTTACGGTATAGTTAAGTTTTGTTGAGTTCAGATTTAGAGGTCGAATCAACTTCTGATGTCCACTCGTTCATCTACTCTACCCCGTTCTCAAGCCTTGGATGCAACTCTAAGCAGCCAGAAAGCTTCTGGTTGTCCCGCATCTAAACCGCTTGAAATTAACACCATGAAAAATCTGTATAGTGCGGATCAGCAAGTTAAGTTCTTACACTTACACGCTGAAGTGGAAACGTTACTTCTGCAATTGCAAACCCTGAAGAAGCAACGTCAAGATCTTAAACTCTCTCAAGAGTCCAACTAAAGGATTGTTCCAGTTCGAGCGAACTGATTGGTGAGGTCGAAACCTAAACCGTTGACCCTCTCTATTCTCTAAGTCAGTGAGTGGGTCGGTTGTTGAGTGCTGTCTCAACAGGTTGAACACCCCCACCAACGGATGAGCTTGTCAACTTTTTGAATCCATCCTGACTTCCAGCTTATCCCATTACAAACTGGTTTAAAAGCTACGGTGCCAATCTTCAGAAAATCTAGAGGAATTGTTGTGCCTGCTTAAACAAGCCAAAGCACAGGAGTTACCTCGATTTTAACATGAGCCAAGCACCACAGACTCAAGTATTTCATATCTAAGTACGCTCTATGACCTTATCGCCTGTTCAATCTCAAGCCGTCGTATCTTCTCCAACTCCCTTATCTACACCTCGATTAAAAGATATTATCAAAACTTTACCGCGTGAAGTTTTTATCAAAGATCAGAAAAAAGCATGGCTTTCGGTGATCATTAATGTAACCTTAGTGGGGTTAGGTTATTTAGCTATTGCTTACTCACCCTGGTTCTTACTTCCTTTTGCTTGGGTTTTTACAGGAACCGCATTAACAGGTTTTTTTGTGATTGGTCATGACTGCGGACACCGTTCATTTGCGAACCGTCGTTGGGTCAATGATTTAGTCGGTCATCTAGCTTTTTTACCGTTAATTTATCCCTTCCATAGTTGGCGTTTAGGGCATAATCATCATCATAAACATACCAATAAACTGACGGAAGATAATGCTTGGGAACCCTGGACAATTGAAAGCTATGAAGCATCGTCTCCAGTGGTTCAAATTGCTTATAAATTAACGCGAGGTCGGCTGTGGTGGCTGGCTTCGATTTTACATTGGGCAATTTTACATTTTGATTGGCGCAAGTTTGAGGGAAAAGGACGGGAACAAGTGAAGTTTTCGTCTTTATTTGTGATTATTTCTGCCGCCATTGGCTTTCCTTTATTAATTGCCGCAACAGGTATTTTTGGCTTTGTCAAATTCTGGTTAATGCCTTGGTTAGTGTACCATTTCTGGATGAGTACCTTTACCTTAGTTCACCACACCGCCCCTGATATTCAGTTTAAAGAACCGGAAGACTGGAATGAAGGGTTAGCACAATTATCGGGAACTGTTCATTGTAATTATCCCGCTTGGGTTGAGTATTTCTGTCATGACATTAATGTTCATGTTCCTCACCACATTTCAACCGCGATTCCGTCCTACAATTTACGCAAAGCGTATCAAAGCATCAAAGACAATTGGGGTGAATATCTCTATCCTGAATGTGATTTTTCTTGGTCTTTAATGACCCATATTGTGGATCAATGTCATTTCTATGACGCTGAAAATGCGTATCTTTCCTTTAAGGAATACAAGGGTTAATTAAAATCAAATTCTAATCCCTACTTTCAACCCCTCGGCGATGCGGCTGGGGGGTTTTTAATTGTAGTTGGGCTTCTTCCAGGGGAATCTTCAACAACTCACGATCATATTTGAGCATCCATCCGTATTATCAATAAAAAAGAGGTAACATTAAACCTAATTACTTAAGTAATTTAACTGATGTTTTTTTGCCAAGAAAGCAGGTATGATAAGAGAAAAGTGCATCTGTTCACTTCATGCTATTAACAACTTCAACTCTTTCTCGGTGGTTTACATCGATTACATCCGCCAGTAGCGAATCGGAGATTGAGCAACATATTATTATCCCTCTATTGGGTATTTTAGGCTATGACGAGCAAGACTGGCGGGAACAAACGGTTATTCGTAAAGTTAGAGTTGATTTTTATGTTCATCCTCATGATGCAGTTGCACCCCATCCTCCCTATTTAGTCATCGAAGTTAAAGCACCTAAGAAAAAAATTATTTATTCGAGTTGGCAGATTCATGATTATATGCGAAAGTCGGGGGCTGTTTTAGGGTTATTAACGAATGGCTATGATTTTCGGATTCTCTATAATTATAGCGGGGATATTAAGACGATTTTAACTTATTCCCAATCCCAACTTATTCAAGACTTTAAACAAGTTCGTCGCTTATTAGGGAAAAAAACAGGGTTAAAAGTTAGTCAAGCGTTATATAAAAGCCAAATCAGAGTTCATGATCAATTTTTAACGGTTATTTCAACTTCATTTCAAAATTCCACCATGTTAGGATTCTTTAATCGGAATAAAACGTCTAATCTCGAACCTCCTCAACCATTAGGAGAAGAAAATCCGGTTCAGCCGGAATCAAAATTGAGTTCTAATTCTAATCAGGAGAATCAATCAATGATTATTACTGTTTTTAATAATAAAGGGGGCGTGGGTAAAACCACGATGACAATTAATTTAGGAGCCGCCTTAAATCAGTTAGGTTATCAAGTTCTTTTAATTGATATTGATGCTCAAGCAAACTTGACAATGGGGTTAGGAATTGATCCGTTAGAGGATATTGAAAATCAAGGGAAAAAAGATATTACCCATTTATTAATTGATCCAAGAGTTAAGCTAGAGGATACAGTCGTTGAAAAACAATGGGGAAATCTAAAGTTACATTTAGTTCCATCTCATATTAAATTAAGTAGTATGGAACCGGATCTGGCTCGAATTGTAGATATTGATCGAATTTTAGCGAAAAAACTTAGAAATCATAATTATGATTTTGTTTTAATTGATCCTCCTCCTTCTTTTAGTAAAGTAAATGGGATTTCTTTGATGGCTTCTTCAGGAATTTTAATCCCGACCCAGTTATCTCCTTATCCGGTCAGAGCCTTAGAATATGTGATTGAACAAGCCCGCAAAGTCGGAGAATTTAAAGATGAAGCATTACCCATTTTAGGAATTGTTGTGAGTATGCACGATCAACGCTCCTCTAGTTTTAATCTTTCGATGAGAAGCCGGATTTTTGAAATATTAGATAAAGTTGGAGAACAAGATAAAATTGATTTATTTCCTGAAAATACTTGGGTTCCAAGATTGAATATTGTTTCTAACTGTCCTGATAAAGGATATCCGATTTTTTGTTCTGAATTTGATGATCAGCTAACCTTTCAAGAAAAAGAAGCAGCCCAAAAAGCCAGTGAACGTTACATGGAATTAGCTCAACATTTAGTTAAAGTTTCTAAAAAAGGAAATTAAAATCGATGAATTTATCTGATCGTCGGGTTCAAATTGGATCTTATTTAGGAATTACACCCATTAGTCACGGTCAAATTTATACGTTTCAAATTGCCATACCTAATGCAGAAACAATAGAGATTTCACCCGAAAGACAAGAATTGTTAGAACAAACATTAACGGAACATCAAAGTAATTTAGTGTCTTTAGTGGTGCGCCGAACTGAAGCTTATGATCAAGAAAAAGAATATGAAATTGTCTATGGTGCAGATTGGTGTATTGTTGCTCAAGCGTTAGACATTGAACGTCTTTGGGTTTGGGTTTTTGATTTAACTGATGAACAAGCAGTCGCTATGAAAACGGAAATGGAACAATTATTGGGCGGTTCTATTCAACCCATTACACCCTTAAAACCTGATTTAGATAGTAGGGGAGAAAATGAGCAGCCTTTAGAATTACAATTGAAACAAAAACTGAATGAACTTAGAGAATTACAGGTTATAGAAAATAAAGACACTAATACCAAACTTCAAACATTATCTCAAACGATATCCTCTGAAAATTCTCAAATTAACCATCGCTTACAACAACTTGAAAACATGGTTCATCACTTAACTGCTAATGTAGATAAACTGGCTCATTTAGTTGAAAAACTCATAATCTTTCTACCTCCACCACCACCTCCCCCACCTTCAGTTCATAAACTCAATCTAAAAACTGCTAATCCTCAACAAATTGAGATAGAACTCAAAAGAATTGGAGTAACAAAGAATCAAATTAAACCCGCATTAACAGCAATTTCTTATTGGAAAGGAACTGAAGGAGGATTAACTTGGGATAATTTGGAATACTCAACCCGATCTGGTAGAGATAAAATTGCAGGCTTTGGGAAGTCTACCTATGAAAAGCTCAAACAGATTGGTGAAATTTCTGAGCAGTAATTCTCCACTATTAAATCCTGTAAATCCTTAAATTCTAGATTAAGGATTTTTTTCAAACGTTAAAGTCCCTGAATTTCGATTAACTTGATAATTAATTTGCAATTGACCTTGAGAATTAATCTGATAAGATTGTGCGGCTTGTAACGCAGACAAATATTGGCTTTCTTGCCTCATCACTTGTCCTTCGCAAGCCATCCGCGTTGAGGCGGCTGATGCAATTTTTAATTGATTTTCTGTTAGTTGATAGGAAGCCATATAACGGTTACATCCCGATGAACCGTTAATTTGATTCTCACCAAATCGTAAAGTAATTTCTGTTTGATCAAGGGGTTTTTTAGGAGATTCAGAAGTCCCCCAAGACACTAATTTCCAAGTGGTTCCCGTTAAAGGTTCTTCCGATGCGTTCATCGAGTTAAGGGGATGAAAAACAGAAAACGTCAACAGTGAAACAGGAAGCAGAACAGATTTGAAGGTGAATTTAAACATAATCAATCAATGAATGGTTAGTTTTGAATTGTCCAAAACGGCAGTTGTTGGGTTAATTGTAACTGAATATTCTTAATTCCATTCCGAGCAAAAACATAGGTTTTATCTTGCCACAGGGGAATATAAGGAACATCTTCAGCCAGTAAGTTTTGAATTTCGGTGAAAATTTGTTTGCGAATTTCAGGATTTTGTTCTTGGCGTTGTTTGGCAATCAATTCATTCATGCGATCGCTATAATAAAAAGAACCTTGATATTGACTCGCGCCTTCTTCACATCCCGTTTCATTCGATCCTTTTTGACAATCTAAAAACGGAGAAATATAATTATCCGCATCCAGAAAATCCGCATACCAATCTAAAACAAAAGTCGGATAAACGCCTTTATCTAAATATTGAAAGGCTGTGGTTGAATCCACACTATTCAATTTTAACTTCATTAACCCGCCTAAATCACGTTCAGCTAACGCTTTTAACGTTAATCCTAAAAAGCCTTTATTGGTAGAGTTAGACGCATACCAAATTTCAACAACCGCCGGATTTTCTGGAGTATATCCGGCTTGGGTTAAGAGTTGTTTGGCTCTTTCTGAATTCCCATTCCTATTTTGTTCTGAAAACACAGGTTTATAATCTGTAAATGTGGTGGGAATTAAACTATAAAGTTGTTCGCCTTGATTTTGTAACACTCTTTCATTAATCACAGAACGATTGATTAAAGCCGCCAAAGCTTGTCTCACTTCCACTCGATTTAACGGTTCTGATTTCACATTTACTAATAAATAATTAATCGCATTCCCATTCGCCGCAACCATTTGCCATTTTCCTTGTTCCGCGCTTTTTTGTAAACTCGCAATTTGATCAGGATTCAGCGATAAATAAGCCAAATCTACTGCACCACTTTTAAAGGCATTATATAAATTTGCCGGACTGGAAAAACGCTGAATATCAATGCCTTGATTAGCGGGTTTTTCTCCCCAATAATTCTCAAACGCATCTAAACGAATCACATCAATTCCTATCGATTTTAATTGATAGGGCCCTGTTCCAACAAAGGTGGTGGGTTTAAATTTTCCTTCTCCAATTTCATAAGCTTTAGGAGAAATCGGACAGGTTCCTGAAAAGGCAAGGACAGCCGGAAAAGCAGAAAACGGTTTTTTCAATTTGATCGTTAATTCATATTCTCCGGTTGCTTGAACCGAATCAATTGTATCGGATAATAAGGAAGAAGGTGCGCCGCCATTTTCGATAAATCGTTTCAATGAAAATACCATGGCTTCGGCGTTGAATGGTGTGCCATCATGAAACGTGACGTTATTTCTAAGGGGAATAATATAAGTTAACCCATCCGCACTGACCGTTGGTAATGCCGTTGCTAATGAAGGTTTTAGTTGATTCGTTCCCATTTCATAATCGTAGAGGCGATCGCCTAAATTATAAAGTAAATTCCCTGAAAAGATTTCATAGGCATCCGCCGGATCAACCGTTCTCAGTTTTAAGGTTGTACCGATAGTAATACGTCCTTGAGAGCTATCAGAGGGTTGGGAAGATGTTGGAGTTTGAGCCGGGGTGCAACTGATGATTACTAAACATAATAAACTAAATAACGTTAAGGCTTTAACCCAGGATTTACGGGTAAGAATTGAAATTTTTTTAAAGTATTTTTTAATGCTCATTTTTATATAATTATGATTAAAATGATCGGTAACTTATCTCAATTAGCAATGATTTAAAAACCGGGTTTCTAACTAAAATATTTAGATTTAACCCCAAAATCTGAATGAGAAACCCGGTTTCTTGGATCAAACTAAATCATACCATTAATTCGGCGGTTTGCTTGACTCTGGGGTCTGTTCTTCGGCTTCAATCACAATCGGAGTTCCCGCTTCAATGGGGGTATCTGGGGGAGGAATAATTAAGCGATCGCCCACGTTCAAACCCGATTTCACTTCGACTTGCGTTAATCCTTCTAAACCCAAGGTGACGGGTTGTTTTTGCGCTTGATTTTTCCCATCTAATTTCCAAACAAAGGTCGATTTTCCCTCCCGTTGAATCAGTTCTGTATTCACAGCAATCACCTGATTTCTAGCCTCTAAAATAATTTCCACACTGACGGGACTCCCCGGAATTAAAGAGCCAGTGGGTTGATCTAATTGAACAATGGCAGGAACCGTTGCTTGACCAGCTTGTTCACCGCTATTAGAGTCCCCTTTACCATTACTGCTCGCTTGAATATTTACTTGTTTAACTCTTCCCTTAAACGGTTTAGAATTGGGGCCAATAATTGAGATTCGTGCGGGTTGGTTTTGTTGAACTTGAGCCGCATTTAAGGTTGATAATTGCAGTCTAACCAGTTCTTGATTCGGATCTCCAATGGTGATTAAATTATCACTGCGATTAACACCATCTCCCGGTTGAACACTCACATTGAGGACAATCCCATCTAACGGAGAATTAACTAAATTATCTTGCAATTTTAAAGCTTGTTCTTGATATTCTACTTTGATTTTGTTCAAATCACTTAAACTTTGCTGTAATTCAGACTTAGCTTGTTCAAGATTAATTTTCATCTCTAAAACATTATTTTGAATATTGGTTTCCCGAAAAATCAATTCTGCTTTTTTCCGGTCTAACTCTAATTGACTATTTTTTAATTCCAGTTCCGCATCTCTCACCGTCGCTTGTCTTTGGCGAACCGTAGATTTTTCAGTATCTAATTCTTGTTCCGCAATGAAACCTCGCTCTAACAACTTATTGGCTTTATCGAGTTGAGCAACAGCCGCGGCTAATTCTTCTTGAGCTTCTACTACTTTTTGTTGTTGACGTTCTATTTTCAGTTGAAGCTCCTGAATCGTTAACGCTTGAGTGGTTTCTTTAGAGGTAATTTCTTGTTGAGCTAGTTGCAAATCTTCTTGCAATTTTTCTTGAGCTAATCGTAACTGAGTTTGCGCTTCTACGACTTTTTGGCGATTTCGTTCAACCACAAGTTCTTGCTTTTGAATTTCTAACTGTTGTTTGGATAAAATAGTTTCCCGTTCAGGATTTCTCAGACTCATTAATTGCTGACCGGAACGGATGCGATCGCCTAATTTAACAAAGACTTGATCCACCGCACCATCCGCCGGAGATTTAATTGTTCGTTGTCCTCCTAATTCAACTGTTCCTCCTTCATTGACTTTATTTTCGATATTTCCCAATTCCACTTTTTGTAAACGGGCAGTAACGGCATCAGGAGCGCGATTTTGGAATCGATAATACAGCCACGCTCCCCCAAAGCTCACCCCTGTTAACAGAGTGGCTGCAATCAACCATTTTATGCCCCGTTCATAGGCTGTTTTAACTTTGTAATCGATGGTAGACACGAATTAAAATTACGTTTTACGCGAATGAGTCAAATTACCTAAATTTAAAATCATGGTTCTGATTATGGCAGATCGAGGTGGCAATTGAAAACCCCAATACCTTAATCTATTTAGAATTAATCTTTTTTTTACAATTCTTAAATTGTCCTCTTCAAGGATCAAAACTACTCAGAAAAAGTTATAATTTTTTTAGATTTACGGATCGGCTGTGAGCCATGAAAAGCATGGTCAGATTAGAGGAACAAAATCAGGCACACTTGCAACAACTCGTCACTAATTTACCAGGAGTTATTTATCAGTATATTCTGCACCCCGATGGTACAGATGAATGCGCTTATATTAGTCCGAGTTGCCGTGAATTTTATCAGTTAGAACCCGAGGAAATTCAGCAGAATTCTGCATTAATGTGGGGTTGGATTGATGCTGAAGAAAAACAAACGTGGCGAGAATCTCTCTTAATATCACTGCAAACTCAAACCCGTTGGCAACGGCAATGGCAACATCATACCCCGGACGGTCAATTGAAGTGGTTATCTGCCGTCGCCCAACCTCAACCTCAAATTAATGGAGATGTGATTTTTGGGGGGTTGATCATTGAGGTTTTTCCACCGTCACAACCCAGTTTTTCTCCTCAACCTGATCACAAACCTCAAGGGGTAGAACAAGAATTATCCAGTCAAATTTTTCGGTCTATTTATCAGGGATCTGAACAAATTATTTTTATTGTGCAAGTTGAAGCTAACTCGGCTGATCCTACCCCATCAACGCCTCAAAATTTATTAAAACAGTCCCCCACTTATCAGTATCGAATGTTGGGGTGGAATCCGGCGGCAGAACGACTAACCAAAATTGCATCTCAGGATATTTATAATGTCACTTTAGAAGAATATTTATCTTCCTCTGAAGCGGAAAAAGTACGCCATCAATATGACCAGTGTTTAGCTTTGGGAACTCCCCTGAGTTATGAAGCTAGTTTTAAGTTTAGCCAGGAAACTATTTTTGCATTAACCACACTCATTCCATTAAAAAATCAGGCGGGTCTATTTCATCGAATTGTTGGAATTTCGATTGATATCACAGAACGCAAACTCGCCGAAGAATCATTAAAATGTTCAGAAGCTCAACTGCGAGACTTAGCCGAACGAGAAAAGATCCAAAATTGTATTGCTAATTTAATTCGTAATTCTCTTGATTTGAATACCATTTTAGAAACAACGGTTCATGAAGTTAGAAAACTATTAAATTTAGATCGGGTTTATTTTGCTTGGTATCACGAAGCCTCAACTCCTCCTGAATGGCAAGTTTTAAAAGAATCTAATCAACCGGGTTTAATGGCAATCTCTGAGTTATATCCAGGGGATGTTCTCTACCCCCTGAGTGAACCATTACTTCAGGGAAAAATGATTCAGATTGATGAAGTTATTTCCTATGAAACTACGGCAATTCGGAACTTTTTTCTAGTTCTAGAAATTGAATCGGTTTTAATTTTACCCCTGAAGATATCAACCGGAGAACTAGGTGCTTTGGTCTTAGCTTATTGTCAGCAAGCGCAACCCTGGGAACCTCAACAGGTGGAATTATTACAGTCTATTGCTAATCAATTAGCGATCGCCATTAATCAAGCTAAACTGTTTATTGAATCTAAAGAATCTGCTCAGATTGCCCTGGCAAAGCAGAAAGAATTAGAAGAAATTGTCTCTCAACTTCAACAAACCCAATCTCAACTCATTCAATCGGAAAAAATGTCAAGTTTAGGGCAGATGGTGGGGGGAATTGCCCATGAAATTAATAATCCGGTTAGTTTTATTTTTGGCAATATTACCCATGCTAAAGAATATATTCAGGATTTATTTAATTTAATTGCCCTTTATCAACAACATTATCCCGAACCCGATGCCGAAATAGAAGAAGAATTAGAATCAATCGAGTTAGATTTTATTAGGGAAGATTTACCTTGTTTACTGAATTCGATGAAAACCGGAGCAGAACGGATTCGAGATATTGTCAAATCCTTGCGAATTTTTTCTAAATTGCATGAAGCGGAACTCAAAGAGGTAGATCTTCATGAAAATTTAGATAGTACCTTAATGTTACTCGATAATCGAATCAAAGCTCAACCCTATTCCCAACCGATTCAAGTCATTAAACAATATGGTCAATTACCCTTTGTTGAATGTTATGCGGGACAACTCAATCAAGTCTTTATGAATCTATTAACCAATGCCATTGATGCTATTCAAGACCGCAATAAAAACCGAAAATCAGAAGAAGTAATAGCCGATCCAGGAATCCTTTGGATTACAACTATTTTAACAGATAAAAAAACAATTCAAATTAAAATAGCTGATAATGGAGTTGGCATGACTGCTGATGTTTTAGCAAAGATCTTCGATCCATTTTATACCACTAAACCCGTTGGTTCCGGTACAGGTTTAGGGCTTTCCACCAGTTATAAAATTATTGTTGAACAACATAAAGGTCATTTATCCTGCATTTCTGAACCTGGGTTAGGAACAGAAGTTGTAATAGAAATTCCGCTCAGGCAGTAATCAGTCGTAGCGGCATAGCATTCGGACAGTAATCTAGGATAAAAACCGATCAGCTATCGGACGTATGCTATGCCCGTATAGTGATCAGTAGGGCAGTCATGAATTGTTATGTTTCATGCTGAAATGATGACTACAAATAATTGCTAGGATAGCTAATCACTTTTTCCTATCCCCTATTCGTTATTTTCTTTTCCCCCCTGCTCCTTCGTGTCTAAAACTATAACCATTAAATCAACTAAGGTTTGATCGGCTTCTAGGGGTTGGGTTAAATGAAATTTAATGTTAGGATACTGTTGAGATAACTGCTGAAGGGATTGGGCGATCGCATCGGTAATTCCACCACTAAACATAAAATAAGGAATAATCCCAATGCTTTGAACCCCATCACTAATCAACCCTTGAATTTGAGTTTCTAAATCAGGAGAAACAAACCAATAGGCGGGAACTGCACCCACCTGATCGGCTAACTGCTCTATCGGTTTATTCCCCCCTGGATGACGGCTTCCATGTGCCATTAAAATCCATTCTTCCACCTCAATTTTAGCCATTTTTTCTGTGATCCATTCGGCTAAATAATTAAGATGGGAACCAAGATAGGGAAGCAGATTTAATCTAACTTTTGAACCAAGTTGTTGTTGGGCGATCGCCACTTCTTGGGGAATATCATCCTGGACGTGAACCCCAGGAAGTAGAAATAACGGTAAAATTTTGACCTCAGTATATCCCTCCTGACCACTGGACTCGGCGAACTGTTGAATTTGGACATGGAGGGGAAGAGGTGATAATTCTAATGTAGCGGTTCCGACGGGATGGAACTCCCAAGCCAAAGAGGGGGTTAAACCTGTTTTTTCCTCTAGTCGCTGCGCTAATGTACTTAAAGCACGCTGAGGACGGGGATCTCGACTACCATGAGCAATCAACAAATAAGTCGAAGACAAAGGAAAGAAGCTTGATAATGGGGTTTACGAGTGACATTGTATCGAAATTTCAGCCCTTCAGTGTGGAGGAATGCTGATTGGAGTGGCAATATCAACCCTCTTAATCCTGAACCCATTAAAGGTCAACCAGTCTGACCCATCCCCGACGCACGTTATACAGCAATCGATTGATAATTGCTTTTTCGTCTTCGCTTAAATCATGCCCTAAAATGGCGGCTCTAATTTGTTGGCGATCGCTACGAGTCACCACACTAGAAAACATAATTTGCCCAAAAAGTTCCTCTAGCGGAACTGGATGTAAGCCCATGATCAATAACCTCCCCGTTAAACGCTGGCTTCAAACTCTCACGCTGTTTGAAGTTTCTATCTTGATCATCAGCTTTCGGCGTTATTTGTTAAGTGATTTAACTCTTTGTTAATTTGTGATCATTTTGAATAATTTTTGTGATCCAAGTCCAAACAGAGCGAGGGATGACGAGACAGTAGGGCAGCCTAGTCCATTGATAAAATCGGACTAATATAAAAACCGACAAATTGAAGAAAAAATCAAGTTTAGCCGCCGGGGAGTGGGTGAGTTCCCTGAAACCTTCCAACTCATTTCCTTTTTTTGCCTCTGCCAGGGGATTTCAAAAAAATTTTTCAAAACCTGTTGACATTTCTAGTCAATGTGCTAATATATAAAATTGTTGACTCAATGGGTCGATGCCCGAGTGGTTAATGGGGGCGGACTGTAAATCCGCTGGCTACGCCTACGCTGGTTCAAATCCAGCTCGGCCCACCTTCAACGAGACAACAAAACACAAGATTAGGGCAAGTTGATCCAACTGCTTAATTCTTGGCTTTTATTGCCCGTGTAGCTCAGTGGTAGAGCACACCCTTGGTAAGGGTGAGGTCACGAGTTCAATCCTCGTCACGGGCTTTACTCAGTTTAAGGTTCTAGTTAAAGTTTGGCTATTAACCCATTAAAGTTAGTGGCATTTTAACAGATTAATCAAGAAAAAGCTAGATTGACGAGAATTTAAGAGGGAAAAAGCGATCGCCTCTTTTGTTTGTAGGCTTTATTTCCCATTGTTGACAACTTCCCTGTCCAATCATCTGCTGATTTTGATGATTGAATGAACAGATTTCATCAACACTTTTGCTGGACTTTTGATCAAAGCATTAATTGATCAATGGTCGGAATTAACTCTTGGGGATGATGAATTAAACGATCAGGATAATGTTGGGCTAAAACTTGAGCGGAATTAAATCCCCAACTCACCGCAATACTTTTAATTTTTGATTTTCTAGCGGCTTCAATATCTCGGGTTTCATCGCCAATATAAATCGCTTGTTCTGGGCTAATCCTTTCATAAAATAAAAGTTTATTAATGATTCTGTCTTTTCCAAACAAGGTAATTCCTGAATAGATTTTATTAAATAAATTAATCAATTGATAACGCTCTAGCACACTAATAACGTTACTTTGGGAGTTAGACGTAATAATATAAAGTTGGTAACTTTGCTGTTTTAATTCCATCAGAGCATCAGGAATTTCAGGGAATAAATAAATTAAATCCAGATCATTCTTTAACTCAGTTTTAACACGTTGCACGAGAACAGGAAGCTTAAACCAGGAAATCCCCGACTGCTGGATAATCTGCCAAGAATTTAAATTTTGAATTTGTGGGAGCTTTTCCGGGTGGGTCGGTCGATATCCAAATTCTTCTGACAGGCGATTCGTAATTCTCACGATCGCATCTAGGGTATCTGCCAAAGTCCCATCAAAATCAAAAATAACGATCTTTTTCATTGTCTTAATGTCAGGTCTATCCGCGCTGTTGTTCTGTCTCTATTTTGACCAAAGATCTGGGTTTCAAGCCTCGCCCTTCTAGGGCGACTTGAATTGTGTTAGAATAATTGCCGTAGGGTCTGTTCACGTCAAATGCTCGTTTTCGAGTTCAAGGCAAAAGCAAAAACCACTCAATCTGCTGCCATCGATGATGCAATTCGCACCGCCCAATTTGTTCGCAACAAGTGCATTCGTTTCTGGATGGACAATCGAGGCGTTGGGCAGAAAGAACTGTATCGTCATAACACCGCATTAAGAGCCGAGTTTCCGTTTGTTAAAGCCTTGAATTCTCATGCTTGCCAAGTCGCGGTGGAAAGAGCTTATAGCTCAATTGCCCGGTTTTACAACAACTGTAAAAAAGGGATTACAGGGAAAAAGGGTTATCCACAGTTTAAAAAAAACTGCCGTTCAGTTGAGTACAAAACTTCAGGATGGAAACTTTCCCAAACCCGAAAGCAAATCACCTTCACCGATAA
>JBMDYE010000544.1:0-2935 GCA_048595135.1 Planktothrix sp.
TTGTTTTCCCTATTTTCAATCCCTAGTCAAGAGTCTGTTGAGGACGAAGATGAAGGTTCGTTGGCTGGCTATGGAGTCAAAGGATTGTCGTACCATAAGAAACGATTTGGTGCCTTATGTAGGAAAAAACCTCTAATGTGAAAAATTCACAACGGTTTCCCAGAAAACGTCTTTAGATAAAGTAAAAGAAGAGAAAGCGGAACATGAATACTAACATAACTATTACTTTTAAGCCTGTACCACCTCCAAAGCCAGACTACAGTAAAATTTACACCTCACCAACTTTTCATCAACACGGACTATTGGGTAACTGCAACGAGGGTACTTACGTCGAAATTTATATTCCCGATCATCCAAATTACGGCGACAATGGTACTTTAAAAGCGGTGATTTACCTTCATGGCTTTGCCTTGGGCGCGTCTGAGATTTACCGCAGTCACCTAGAGCATCTTGTAAAACAAGGCTACTATGTGATTTATCCTAACTATCAGCATGGTTTCTGCAAGTTTCCCAAGTGTCGGTTTGAAACAATTTTAGAACTGGCTGAGGAGGCTCTCCGTCCTTTCCCAATTAGTCCCCAAAAATGGATAAATTCTGCAATCAATAGTGCAGTGAATGCCTATGAACAGGTAAATCTTGATAAACCAGAAGTAGAGACTTACCTTTTTGGTCATTCGCTCGGTGGACTTTTTGCTCTGAGCTGGAATTACTATGCTCGCGAGAAAGTACCCGTAAATATGCTGCCTAAACAAATTGTCGTTGCCGATCCAGTGCCAGACTCCGAATCCAATATTCCGAAGCGTATCCGCGAAATTATCAAAGACGTAGGAGGATTCAAAGATAAGATAGATATTCAGACAACAGGTGATTTGCTAAAAGTACCTGTGGCAATTCTTCACGGATATGAAGACACAATTATTGACAAAGGAACTTGGAAGAAGTCATTCAAATATATAGCAAGCAATCAAAAGGCTATGTATCTTTCGTTTACAGATGAGTATGGCTTTCCAGCCATATACGCTAATCACGAACAGGCAACCGTAGATACAAGTTTTTTGCCTGAATCTGTTACAGAGAAATACCTAAATGGATCTGGCAAGGAAGACAATTTGAACTGGCGTTTTATCTGGTACGCACTAGACCAAGTAGTTCGTGGTACTAGGGCAGATCAACTACAATTCGATATGGGCAAGTGGTCGGATGGTACACCTATAACACCAATTTTGAGGCTTTTATAAAACAAGCTCAAATGTGAGCGCTTTAATTTAATTCAAAAACCGGAGAAGAACAATCGCCTCTTGACCCCGTTTCCCCATACTCATCCTGACGAAGCAGGTTCGCGCTCCTAATCTTGTAAGGTGCATTAACCAAACGTAACGTACCACCAATCAGAAAAAGGGATTTCTCGATATGTCTCATTATGCAAAAGTAGTTGATTATCCTAATGGATCGTGGCCGGAACCTACCGAAATTAATTTGGAAAATTTTTTCCAGCCCCCGACTCCCTTTGAAGTTTACTTATTCCAAACCTCGCTTCCTAAACCCGATGAATCATTTAACATATCGAGAGCAATAGAAACTCTAAAACAATTAAACCGTTATCGCCAGATGCTACCAAATTTTTTCGAGGGCAAAGATGGTAGGGATCTTCTCCCTCCAGATGTTTCAACATCGGTTGTAATTCCCTCTTTTTATGAAAATAAACCTGTGCATTTTCAGAAGGGTGGTTATTTGAATCACAAAAATGTTCGCATAGCCTTAGCTGGCGCTCAATTAAGCTTTTACTTTACGATTGAGGAAAATTTAAAATACTGGTTAAAGATGGCTCACAGTAATCTAAACCCAAATAGAATTTTAGACATTGGTTGTGGAAATGGAACAACAACGTTTCAGTATGGAGAATTATTTCCTAACGCAGAAGTTATCGGAATTGACCTCAGTCCTCCTTTTATTCGGGCTTGTAGAGAATGGAAAAACCGCAGGAAAGTCGAAAATGTTAATTTTTATCAGGCTAACGCTGAATCTACTCACTGGCCAGATGAATATTTTGACATCATTCATTTTACTTATGTATTGCATGAAATGCCAAAAGCAAATGCTAAACAGATTTT
This sequence comes from Planktothrix sp., assembly GCA_048595135.1. Lineage (GTDB taxonomy): Bacteria > Cyanobacteriota > Cyanobacteriia > Cyanobacteriales > Microcoleaceae > JBMDYE01. The sequence continues at coordinate 2,112 of JBMDYE010000544.1, forward strand.
GAAAGAGATTCTCCGCTTACTAAAAACGGGCGGGAGATTGAGTGTCATGGATGTAAGATACGGAGAAAAAGAAGAAAGAGAAAATACGGTTAGAAGAGGAACATTTGGAAAATTTGGCTGTTTAGCACAAAAGCTAATTGGATTTCATGGGCCGGAGCCGTTTATGAATGAATATATGGAGCTTTGTCTGCCTGCTGCTATTACAGGAATATATGATAAAAATAACAGACGATTTATTAATCTTCATCAATACTACTCAAAAGATGGTGACGGTTTTTTTGCAGTAGCTGAAGTAGCACAAGATTAACTTTAATCCACTGTCAATTTAGTACAACGAGTAATAATGGCTTGTTCTACCAGTTTTGGGTTGCCCATAGTCTAGGCTACGAATACATAACCCTATTAAACAAACCCAAATCTACAGCAAACTGAACACAATATAAATGAAGACAATGCCCATAACAAACAATCTAGCAAATAGTTCTGAGTTATCTCTTTATCAAAAGATAAAAAACAATGAGAAAATTCCTGTTTTTCAAATTCTTAATGAAACAACAAAAAAATTGATTCTAAAAGGACAAGGTGCTGTTGCAGTTACTACGGCAAACAATAGAGAATTTAGTATCTACTTAAGTGCATCGGCTACAGAAAAATTTCCTGGGTATGCTTTAACTATCAATCAAGAGAAGGCTACTTTTTACCGATATGAACAAGAAAATCAGTTAATAGAATTAAAATCGGAATTAGGTATCGGAATTGATTCAGAAGAAGAGTGTTGGTATTGGTTGAGCATTGAGAAAATTAAATGTAGTTTCGATAGTATT
>JBMDYE010000545.1:0-2488 GCA_048595135.1 Planktothrix sp.
TGAAGAGCAATTACTTGATCAACTGGATTTAATTCGATTGAATTTACCCAGTGCTTTCCAAGAATCCGATATTATTGTTCGTCATAAAGATGAAATTTTACAAGAAGCAGAAGAATATGCTCAGGAAATTATTGCAGCCGCCGAGCAACGGGCTGCTCAAATTTTAAATGAAATGGGTTTAATTCAACAAGCCAAAGCGGAAGCGGATCAACTCCGTCAGCAAGTTCAGATTGAATGTGAAACCCTCCAACAACAAACGTTAACAGAAATTGAACAAATTCGCTATCGCGTACAGCAAGAAATTGAAGAAATGCGATCGCGGACTGTTGCTGAATGTGAAGAAATTCAAAATGGTGCTGATGATTATGCCGATCATGTTTTAGGCAGTATAGAACAACAATTAAATGAAATGATGCGAGTCATTCGCAATGGTCGTCAACAATTAAATGGCAATAATCCTAGATGAATCAGTAATCAGTAATCAGTAATCAGTGTAAGAGTTATTAGTTGTCGGGTAGATAGTCAGCAATGAGTAAATCGTTAATCCTGATCAATTTCCAACGATTCACTTCGTACAGACGTGCCATGACACGTCTCTACAAACGAATCACTAACGACTAATAACTGCTAAACTGATTACTGTTTTACTGATTACTGATTACTGATTACTGATTACTGATTACTGATTACTGATTACTGATTACTGATTTTAGTGGTGAGGAAATTTGGCAAAATTTATGAGTACAGCAACTTTAGATCCCAAAAAACAAGAACAAGAGCCTCAAAATAATTCTAATGAGGTGCTTAAAAATCCTTTTCTGGAAACCGAGGAAAATCCGTTTGATGTTAATGATTTAGAAGCGTTAGATTCTCCAGAATCTGCTTCAGAATCAGAACCCCTTGAAGAACCTCAACCTGAACCGTCTCAAAAACGACTTAACCCGATTTTAATGGCTCAATTGGCGGCGGTTTTTGTTGTAGTGTTCGGGTGTGTTTATACCCTGACTCGTCCCTGTGTGATTGGAGAATGTCAGGAAATTCAAACGGCTAGGGAGTTTAATCAAAAGTCTAAACAAACCATTGAAACCGTTGGTTCTGCTAAAGCTCCCGCCTTAGCCCAAGAAGATTTAAGATCAGGAATTGGATTATTAGAAACGATTCCATTTTGGTCGCCCCATTATCCCGAAGCGAAAGCGTTATTAACGATTTATCGCAAAGAATCCAGTGAATTAGATTCCGTTAATCAAGCGTTAAAAATCGCCAACGAAGCCTCTCTTATTAGTCAAAATCCCCCCCATCCGATTGAAGATTGGATGAAAATGCAATCGTTATGGGAAGAAGCGGTTGCATTGTTAGAACGAGTTCCTAGCGATAGTTTAATTTATCCCTTTGCTCAAGCAAGATGGCAACAATATCGCGCTAATTTAGCCGATGTTAGAGGACGATTAAAGTTAGAACGGGAAGCACAATTAACCTTAGAATCGGCTAAAAAAGTTGCCCAAGTCGCAGAAGCGCGGCAAGGGGTGGCAAAATATGCCGATAGTTGGCAACAAGTGTTTGATAGTTGGCAAAGTGCAGCGAGTACCTTAGCCACAGTTCCCTATGGGACAACGGCCCATCAATCCGCCCAGGTTTTATTAGCCCGTTATCAACCGAAATTAGAATCTGCACGCGATCGCAAAACCATTGAAGAAGTCGGGGAAGAAGCCTACAATCAAGCAATTAGTAATTCAGAACAAGCTCAACTTTTAGAACAGCGTGGTCTTTGGTCGGAAGCAGTGACGTATTGGAGTCGGGCGGTTACTTATGCCAAACAAGTACCGATGAGTAGTTCCTATTCGGCTAAAATTCAACCGCTTTTAACCACTTTTAATGAGTCTTGGAAACAAGCTGATAATAAAAACCGAATTGTCTCTCGGATGGATAAAGCTCGTCAAGATTTAACTAAATTGTGTAGTGGAAATCCGAAAGTTTGTAACTTCGGGGTGAGTGAAAATTTAATTACAGTGCGGTTGACTCCTGATTATGTCAATAAGATTAAAACGACGGCGGCTGTTGCGGATCAAAATGGCAATGTTAAACAACGTTCAGACGCAGAAAAGCACGTCCAAACGTTAAAAGTTGCCCTTCAAACCATTAGCGAAAATGCGAAAATTCCGCTAGAAGTGTACGGACTAAACAACGAAAAAATCGCCACCCATTTCCCCCTCCAGTAGGATGGGCTCTGCCCATCTTCTATCTTGATGCGATCGCAGTTAATTAACGATTAAAGGCGATCGCATTTTTATAACTAAATGGGACTAACCCATAATTTGTTGAAAGAAGGCGATCGCATCTTTTAACGCCGCAATAAACGCATCAATTTCTTGCTTGGTATTGTAGAAATATAAACTTGCTCTAGCCGTTGAACAAACGCCGATATAATGATGTAACGGTTGAGTGCAATGGTTCCCAGAACGAATCGCCACCCCCGCATCATCTAACATGG
>JBMDYE010000546.1:0-7084 GCA_048595135.1 Planktothrix sp.
TTTAGCCTTAAGTTCCGTTGCGAGTTTAGCGGTTATTCCGTTACAAGATATTCTCGGTTTAGGACATGAAGCCCGCATGAATGATCCGAGTAATAACGCGGGAAATTGGCGTTGGCGCTATGAAAGTTCTGATTTATTAACGTCAGAATTAAGCGATCGCTTGTTAAAGTTAAATCAACTCTACCAACGATAAGAATCAGTCATCAGTCATCAGTCATCAGTCATCAGTCATCAGTCATCAGTCATCAGTCACCAGTCACCAGTCATCAGTCATCAGTCATCAGTCACCAGTCATAAGAAGGCAGGAGGCAGGAGGCAGGAGGCAGGAAAGATAACCTGCTTGTCCCCTATTCCCTATTTCCTAATTCTTAATTCAGATCCTTACGTGCTACGCACAGGCTCCGCCTACGCTCCGCGACTGACGCTCCTTGAGTCTCTTAATTCTTAATTCTTAATTCCTCTTATATTCGTTTTAAAATCATGAGCGATCGCTCTGTTAAAGTCATAGGTTTATCTTCAATATAACGAACATCTTCTTCAATAAAAAGAGGCTGCGTTGTATAGATAATTAGCTTCCATTCTCGATCGCTTAAAGCTTTTGGGAGGACAAAATCAAGGGGTTCATAATGAGCATTAAAAAAGACCAGAAAACTATCATCAATAATTCGTTCTCCCCGGGTTCCTGGGGTGAGGATTTCTTCCCCATTCAGAAACACAGTAATCGCTTTAGCAAACCCAACATTCCATTGTTCTTCGGTCATTTCCCCACCATCGGGGTTAAACCAACCAATATCGGTCACTCCAGACCCATGAATAGCCCGACCTTGGAACCATTTACGACGTCGAAAAACGGGATGTTGATGACGAAAATAAATCAGTTGGCGAGTATAATCTAATAAAGCTGCATCGTCATCTTTTAAATCCCAATTGACCCAAGAAATTTCATTATCTTGACAATAGGCATTATTATTTCCATTTTGAGTTCGCCCCATTTCATCCCCTGCAACGATCATTGGAACGCCTTGGGATAGAATTAATGTGGTTAAAAAATTGCGTCGTTGACGGTGGCGAAGTTTTAAAACTTCTGGGTCATCAGTTGAGCCTTCTGCACCACAATTCCATGAACGGTTATGGTTATCTCCATCTCGATTATCTTCCCCATTGGCTTCGTTATATTTAAAGTTATAACTGACCAAATCATTGAGGGTAAAGCCATCATGGGCGGTGACGAAATTAATACTTGCATTAGGACGGCGACCATTAAATTGATATAAATCAGAACTCCCCGTAAATCGGTAAGCAAATTCCGCTAAAGTTTGGTCTTCTCCCCGCCAGAAATCCCTAACCGTATCTCTATATTTTCCGTTCCATTCTGACCATAATAGGGGGAATTCTCCCACTTGATAACCGCCTTCTCCCACGTCCCAAGGTTCAGCAATTAACTTCACATCGGATAACACCGGATCTTGGTGAATAATATCAAAAAATGCGGCTAATCGATCCACGGAATACAGTTCACGGGCTAAGGCGGCGGCTAAATCAAATCGGAACCCATCCACGTGCATTTCTAATACCCAATACCGCAAACTATCCATAATTAATTTTAAGACTTGCGGATGGCGGACGTTTAGGGAATTTCCACAGCCCGTAAAGTCCATATAATAGCGCGGATTCCCATCGACTAAACGGTAATAAGCAGCATTATCAACTCCTTTTAAAGAAAGAGTCGGCCCCATGTGGTTTCCTTCGCCAGTATGGTTATAAACCACATCTAAAATGACTTCCATTCCTCCGGCGTGGAGGGCTTTCACCATTTCTTTAAATTCCTTAACTTGTTCCCCAGCAGTCCCCGTGGCACTATAACCAGCATGAGGGGAGAAGAAGTTAATTGAATCATAACCCCAATAGTTTTTTAAGCCTTTATCCGCTAAATAACCAGGGAAGGTTAGGAAATGATGAATTGGCATTAATTCAACAGCCGTTACACCCAAAGATTGTAGATAGGAAATCGAGGCAGGATGGGCTAACCCGGCATAGGTTCCTCGCAGTTCTTCAGGAATATCTGGATGAAGTTTAGTAAAGCCTTTAACGTGGGTTTCATAGATAATCGTTTCATGGTTAGGAATCTGCAAAAGTTGATCGCCTTCCCAATCAAAGGATTCATCAATGACAACAGATTTAGGCATTAAATGGGCATCATTGTCTTCAGAATAAGAAAAATCTTGATTCTCATGTAAAGCAATATAACCCAAGGTTTCTAGCCCTGGTTGTACATCTCCATCAATGGCTTTAGCATAGGGATCTATTAATAGTTTATTAGGGTTAAAACGATGACCTTCATGGGGACAATAGGGGCCATGTACCCTAAATCCATATCGTTGTCCCGGCATAATTCCTGGAATATACCCATGCCAAACAAAGTTACTAACTTCTGTTAAAGCAATCCTTGTTTCTTCACCATCTTTATCAAATAAACACAGTTCAACACCTGTTGCATTTTCTGAAAAAATAGCAAAATTTGTGCCTTTTCCATCCCAATGAGAACCTAGTGGATAAGGTCTACCCGGCCATAAGGGTAGGTACATAAGTTAAACTCCTAGAAATTGTACTTTAAAATATGATTTTTTTTATAATCCTTTTTCTTGAAAAAATCTATCTTCTGTAAGATATAGATGGAATTAAAAGCTACTGTATGTTAATCTAATCATAACTTAAAAATCTAGCTGAAGATATAGTCCTTAAGATAGATTTTTGTTGAAATAAACAGTTGACAAACAAATGTCTCAATTTGAATTTGGAATGTTCTGAACAATCTTTGTAAACTAAGCCCTGATAGAATTAGGTTGTCTTCAAACTTAAAAAGAGAATGAAGGGTTATCATTTACCAAGGGCTACCAATTAACGTAAATGCTGACCAATAATAGGGATGGGATAAGTTTTCTGAGGGCAAATGGGAGAATTCTTCAGGAAGGGGAATAGAGCGAGCATTCTCTAATTTTAATTGTCCATTCTGCATTTTTATTTCCCCTTTCAACATAGCAATTTGAGCTTTCTGTAGGGCTTCGGCTTTAGTTGTTGTTTGATTTAATTGATTATAAAATTTTACCATCAAGGCTAAAGTTCCTTCATCACTAACATACCATAAACTCGCTAAAGCCGACTTAACGCCCGCTTGAACCGCTAACCCAGCAAACCCTAACTCTGCTTGTTCATCTCCTAACGCACTCCGACAGGATGATAACACTAATAATTCTACAGGTGGTTTATTCCATCCTAATTGTCTTAACTGATTTAAGCGTAGTTTCTCAGTTTGCCATAATTGAATATAAGAATTTTCAGGAAGACCCGAACGAAATTCACTATGGGTTGCGAGATGAATAATTTGATAAGGATAATCTTGACGTTGGCGGATTAAATTATTTTTAGTAAATTCTTGATTAATAAAAGCGTGACCTTCTCTTAAACTTTGGGTTATTAGATTTAATTCTAATTCCACCGCAGGTAAAGGACTTAATTCTAAAAATTGACTCGCTCCCATTGCTAAAATGGGTGTATTTTGAATCGATTGATAGCGAGTATCTAATAAACTCATACTCGGAATTAAACTTAAACGATATTTTTCAATTAAATACTGTTGACCATCATATAAAGCGGCTAAGGGGAGACTGCGTAATCCAGCATCTAAACTAAATAAAATCGTATCAATATTTTCTGCTTGCAGTTGAGCTTCTAAAGGTTGAATTAATAATTGATACAGAGCTTGACCCTCAATTAAATATTGTTTAGACTCTCCTTTTCTGGGACTGGTGACTGCCTCTTGAAAAAGCTTTACCTGTTTTAATAAATCCGCTTTAGAAACATCAACTCGGTGAAGTTTGGGTTGTGTTTTTTCCGTTAAAATTACCAAATCTAAATTATTTTCTCTGGCTATTACATAAACCACCGCCCCACGGGTTCCGGTTTCCTGGTAAATACGATTTAAAACGATGGCTGTATCATTGGTTGTTAAGGCAGAACCGCCAAAATCTTGACCGAAATAGTTAGAAAATTGATCCGTTAACTGTTGTTCTAACGAAGTTATTTCTCCTATAAATGCTGAATTCAGAGAAGAATTAGAGGGAATAACTAAATTATTCGCTTCGTTCAGAGGTAACTGTAAAGGTTCCGTTTGACGGTCAGGTTTAGCACCCGGTAAATTGGATTTAATCGGAATAGCACCCAAATTAGGCATTATCACCCCTCTTGTTTCTGCTAAGTTAGGAGGCGTTGTTAACAGAATTTGACCCTGTTGATTAACCGTTACTGTTGTTGCATGATTTCCAGAAGCACCTGTTAGTAATTGGGGCAATTGTACAGGAGAAATGGGTTGAGACTGAAGCTGAGGAGAAACCGGAACTTGTAAATGAATCATTTGAGTGACTCCCGATACTTGCCCAAAATTACTATTGGGAATGGGAGAAATTTGTAACGGTGTATTTCCAGGGATGGAGGATAAAGGCATTTGACCCCCTGGTAGTAAAAAATTAGAATTTTGATTCGGAAAATTATTCATGCCATTTCCCATCATTTGATTGTCTATTCCGCTGCCATTAAACGGCATAGAGGGAGATAATTGAGACGGGGATGGAATCAGTAAATTTTGCGGGATTTGTTGATTCCGAAACGGGGGAGAACCTGGAGGGTTTCCATTAGCATTTTGTGGCAGAGGTGGGGAATTAATAACAGGAATTGTCGGGTTTAAATAAGTTGGAAAAGGCTGAAACAAGTTAGGAGTTTGTGCAGTCGCAGACGAGATTAGACTGACAAAAAGAACATTAACAACAGACCCAGCCGTTAATTGAGCTTTATTCATTACAACTTACACATTAATACCGGAGAAACAAAGTTTCTTTCTCAAATTTTGTAATTACTATTTTAACCTTTAGGGACTAAAAACCCCGGTTTCTCAAAGAAACCGGGGTTTTGGCTTCCCCTTCTACAAGTCGGATAAGGGGCAAGAATTTGTAAGGGATATCTAACGGTTAAGCAGATTCGTGTTGTCGGTGCCAAGTGGGATGGACTAACAATTCTGCGGTTGACCGTTTTTCCACTATTTCTGAAGTAATCACACAACGAGTCATGTCTTTACGAGAAGGAATCTCATACATGACATCGAGCATTAATTCTTCTAAAATACTGCGTAAGGCACGGGCGCCTGTTTTCCGACGAAAAGCTTCTTTAGCAATGGCTCGTAACGCTTCCGGTTCAAATTCTAACCGAACATTATCCATGCGTAATAACTTTTTGTATTGTTTCACTAACGCATTTTGAGGTTCTGTTAAAATTTGCATTAACGCTTCTTCATCCAACGGCGCCAACATTGTAATGACGGGAAGGCGTCCGATAAATTCAGGAATTAAGCCAAATTTTACTAAATCTTCCGGTGCAACAGATTTGAGAACTTCTGACGAAGAAGGAGTTGCTGTCACCGTCGTTGCATCCGGTTGCGGTTGAATAAAACCAAGGGATTTTTTCCCTAACCGTTGTTCAACAATTTTATCTAAACCAACGAACGCCCCCCCACAAATAAACAAGATTTTACTGGTATCAATTTGAATAAAATCTTGGTAAGGATGTTTCCGTCCGCCTTGGGGAGGAACATTAACAACGGTTCCTTCTAACATTTTCAACAAGGCTTGTTGTACCCCTTCCCCGGACACATCCCGTGTGATTGAGGTATTTTCGCTTTTACGAGCAATTTTATCAATTTCGTCAATATAAATAATTCCCCGTTGGGCGGCTTCAATATCAAAATCTGCCACTTGCAACAGTCGCAATAAAATATTTTCAACGTCATCGCCTACATAACCCGCTTCTGTCAGCGTGGTGGCGTCAGCAACGGCGAAGGGAACATCTAATAATTTCGCTAAAGATTGCGCCAGGAGGGTTTTTCCGCTTCCAGTGGGGCCTAGCAGCATGATATTGGCTTTTTGCAGTTCGACAGCATCATCACTGTCTTTCTGACTGTTTAAGTTTTCGACGCTTAAGCGTTTGTAATGGTTATAAACGGCAACGGAGAGGACTTTTTTGGCGGCGTCCTGACCGATGACATGGTTATCTAAATATTGTTTAATGTCGATGGGTTTGGGAATAGAATGAATGGCGAACCCTTTTTGGGGAGAGGATTTGGCTGAACGAGCGTTAGCAGACTCAACCCCATGACCATTCGGTTTGTTAGACGCAGAAAACTCTTCTTCTAAGATTTCATTACACAATTCCACACACTCATCACAGATATAGACACCAGGGCCAGCAATTAGTTTGCGAACTTGCTCCTGAGATTTACCACAAAATGAGCATCGTAAGTGGGAGTCATATCTGGACATATATTTATTAATGTACTATCTGGTATGCTTTTTTCGGACAAGGCAGAGAATGAGCGATTATTAATCAATCTCGTATCATCCTCTACTCTTAAGCTAACACTGAACTGATAAAATGTGGGCATAATGCCATTAAAAATCATTGCAGAATAAGGCAGGAGGCAGGCCGGAGGAAGAGAGCGGGGGGAGCAAAGGGAGCGGAGGGAGCGGAGGCAGGGCTGTTTAATTTTCCCCATGAATTTGTATAACCTCTCCCCCTAACCCCCTCTCCTGCAAGGAGAGGGGGAAGAATTTCTACTATTAAACATCAAAAGTTATTAATTACTCCTTAATTGCTCCCCCTTCCCTTGCAGGGAAGGGGGCTGGGGGGTTAGGTCATAGAGATTTTGGAGAGAACATGAAACAGCCCTGGGAGCAAAGGGAGCGGAGGGAGCTGGGGGAGCAGGGGGAGCAGGGGAAGCGGAGGGAGATAATTCTTCTTTTTCCTATTGCAAGAGTGCCTATTCCCTATTGCCTATTCCCTATTGCCCATTGCCCATTTTCTTAATTCTGATCCTTCGTTTCACTCAGGACGCTACGCGATTCTTAATTCTCAATTCAGTAGGTAGATAAACGGTAAAGCAGGAACCGATGCCGAGTTGGCTGGATACTTGAATATATCCTCCTAGCATTTTGCAGTAGTAATGGGTGATGGTTAACCCTAAACCTGTACCACCGTATTG
>JBMDYE010000547.1:0-2260 GCA_048595135.1 Planktothrix sp.
GTTGATGGCCCCCGTTGGTTAACAGAATTTTCTCCGAATGCCTTTGAACAAATTGAAACAACCGTTGATTTAGAAATTCCCTATGGTTCTTTGGAAGTGCAATTTGAAGCGATCGCTGTGGAAATGCAAACCCAACGAGAAAGCAATAAAATTACCATAGAACGGTCTATTACGCCGCCACCGCCCCCCTCTTTACCTTTATAACTTTCCTCTGGTTCCCTGGTTCTACCTGGGAATCAACTTAACGAGGCTCTGCCTCAATAATACAGTAGGCGGAGCCTGCATTTATCATTGCTAGGTTGAACCTCGCAACCAGAAATAACGAAGAATAACGAGGACTATCTAACCGTTATGAACAAAGTTTTAGTAACAGGTGGAACTGGATTTTTAGGTCAAAAATTAGCCTTGAAATTACAGTCTTTGGGTCAGGATGTTACTGTCATTGGACGCAACCTAAAAATCGGGCAACAGTTACAACAATTGGGATTAAAATTTTTACCTGTTGATCTTACAGATTCAAAAGCAATTCTAGAAGCAATTGTAGGATATGAAGATATTTTTCACTGTGCTGCTTTGTCTTCGCCCTGGGGGAGGAAAGAAGACTTTTATACAAGCAATGTATTAGGAACTCGACATCTAGTTCAAGCTGGTTTAAACGCTCAAATCCGCCGTTTCATTTATGTGTCTACGTCCGCCGTTTATTTTAATAGGTGCGATCGCTTTAATATTAAAGAAACCGATAGTTTAGCTCAATCCCCCATTCATCCTTATATTCAAACCAAACAACTCGCAGAACAAGAAATTAACAAAGGATATCAACAAGGATTATCAATCATTTCAATTCGTCCGCGTGGCATTTTTGGCCCCGGAGATACCGCCATTTTACCTCGACTTATTACCCGAAATAAAACCACTGGAATTCCCTTAATTAAGCAAGGAAAAGCCATTATTGATATGACTTATATTGATAATGTTGTTGATGCGTTGATCTTGTGTCAGACTGCATCGGAAGATTTATCAGGACGTTTTTTTAATATTACCAATGACGAACCAACTCAGCTTTTAACCTTATTAAAATTATTATCTAATAAACTTGATATTCAATTAAAATTAAAACCGCTTTTCTATCCATTTGCTGATTTTCTAGCAACATTAATGGAATTCACCTACTCAACCCTATTGCAGTCGCAAGAACCCCCATTCACGAGGTATACCGTCGGATTATTAGCCTTTAGTCAAACCTTAGATATTACCGCAGCCAAGACAGAATTAGGATATCAACCTAAAATTACAATAGAACAAGGATTAGAAAAATTTGCCCACTGGTGGAAACAAACTAACCCTTTTTATAATTAGGCTTATAATCTTTAAATTATAGACAATAATTAACCTTTCTAAACCTAAAATACTTCAAATCTATTATATGTTAAATATTACCTTTTTACAAGCCGGATATTGTACCCATCCAGAAGCCATGGTTATTCCGGGGGGAAGTTGGAAACCAATGAGTTTTCCCGCCTTATTTGCCTTAATTGAACATCCTATCGGTTTTATTTTGTTTGATACGGGATACTCGGAGCGATTTTATCAAGAAACCCAACAATTTCCAGAAAAGATTTATAATTGGATTACTCCAGTTTATTTGCAACCCCAGGAAACGGCTGTTTCCCAACTTCAACAACAAGGGATTGAACCAGAAGCCATCAAAATTATTATTATTTCTCACTTTCATGCCGATCATATTGGCGGATTAAAAGATTTTCCCAATGCTCAATTGATTTGTTTTCAATCAGCTTATAGTGCTGTTCAAAATAAACAAGGATTTAAAGCCTTAAAAGCAGGTTTTTTATCAGGACTAATGCCGAAGGATTTTGAACAGCGAGTTCAATTTATTAATCCCCAAAATTCAGTTAAATTACCCAGGGAACTTTTACCCTTTGAACAAGGATTTGATTTATTAGGAGATAACAGCTTACTGGGAATTGAATTACCCGGTCATGTAACGGGACAGTTAGGATTATTTTTAACCGATCAAACCAAACAACCCTATTTTTTAATTGCCGATGCTTGTTGGCTGAGTCGCGCCTATCAAGAGTTTATTTTACCCAACCGCTTAACCGATCTAATTGTTAACGATAAACAAGCCTATCGAGATACCTTAAAAAAACTGAATCAGTTACATAAAAATAATCCTAATCTTAAAATTATTCCTTCCCACTGTTCAGAAATCCTCAGTTCCCTTGGGAATCCTTCTTAGGGA
>JBMDYE010000548.1:0-7191 GCA_048595135.1 Planktothrix sp.
AATTGATTGGCAGAAACTTCAATCTCTTTGTAAGACTGTACCAGAACCTTTATCCTATCTCTATGATGTGATGAGTATTATCGATCATAGTACAGGGAATATTTGGTTTGATGCCACCTTAGAAAGTAGTATCTACCTTGAATGGAATCAAGATAACATTGATATTCTCACTCAAGATTGGCAAGAAGCCCTTAAACTCAAAGCGGAACTTTGGAAGTTGAAACAATGGTTACAAACAGAAATTGCTAACCAACTCACGCTTATTAACCTTTGGAATTTAGCCCAAAAAGATGAATCTTTCTCTAACACCGCTTAATCCTCATGCCCTTATTAACTCTCTCACTCATTCTCTCAATTCTCAAGTTCTTTGTACCTTAATCATTTTAGAGGGTCAATACCTGATTCGATATCAAAAAGACAACCAAACTCTAACCCAGTTTATTTCTAGTGAGGCGGTCAGAAATGCCTTCTCTGAATTACCTATCGATTCAGGATTTCTTTCTCCTGGTATTGTTCGCATTGGTAGTCATCAAAAAGCACAGTGGATTGTTAAATTTATTCCGCCTTCTCGCCACAACTCACTAACTTTAGAAAATCGTTCTAACTTTCAAATTCTTTCGATTCCTTTACCTGGATTAGTTTTAATCGGAGTTAATCAACAATACTATTTATGGGCAATTAAATCTAAACTGTTTGATCCACAATCTCAAGCTTACAATGCACCTTTTCCCAATATTAACCCCTTTAATGGTCGAATTTGCTTTGGAGCTAATCCTGTACCAATTGCTTTGGCAACAACTATTAATGATGTATGGAATTTATTTATAAAGGCTCCATTCAATGGTGATAGTGTATCAGGAAAATCACGTCAATTCCCTCAAGATATAAGGAGACAATGGGAAAATTTGACTAATACAAAGTCTTACCCATTAAGAGACTTAATCGCTATTTCTGATTCCAAGAATTCTAAGCGAAAAGTCACTATTGCTGAAGTCATTGAATGTCTAATCCAACCATGACTGTTCCACCTCTGGTGAATTACTTGATCGCTCAAGATCCAAGCCTTCCCCCTTTTAACGCTTTGATGTATGAGTTTATTATGGCAGGCAATGGTGTTATGCTTAGAAGTGTTCGGGAAGGATTAAATGTAATTGCTCCTTTCAAAGCTTGTACAATTCCTGGGTTAGCTTTTGTTCCTCCACAATTTGAGCTTCAATACCCTAAAGTTCCCCAAGCTTTATTACAACAAATTCTGAGACTGTCACAAAATGTAGCTCCTCAAGAAATTCTATTCCATTTGTATTGGCAGGATTCCCATTGGCAGTTAACAGTTCCATTACAAACCCGTGACCTTTTAAGCGTAACTCGTTGGGAAAGTAGCTCAAATATTCTCATTGAAGTTCATAGCCATCATGTTATGGAAGCTTCATTTTCTCAAACCGATAATGAAGAAGAATCTGGCTTTAAGATTTATGGAGTTCTCGGTACAATCTTTACTCAACCTACTTTACGCTTAAGGGTTGGAGTTTATCACCAGCTTTTCTGGGAAATTCCGAGTCATTGGGTTTTCAATCTTCCCCCTCAAATTTCTGATGCTTTTTTCTAAAATTATGATAGACAATTCTTACTATAATGCGCTTCCAATTGTCCTGGCTCCTCATAAACAAATCCAATTTATTCAAGTCGGCTGTGGAGGAACAGGAGGATTTTTTGCCCCAATGCTAGCACGACTAATCTTAGCATTAGAAAAAGGAGGAATAGCGGCTGAAGGTGTGCTTGTAGATTTTGATTCAGTAGAAGCCATTAATGTTCCACGACAAAACTTTTGTGAAGCTGAAATTGGTTTCAATAAAGCTGATATTTTAGCCGTTCGATATAGTTTAGCTTATGGAGTTAAACTTGGAGCGATCGCAGAACAATTCTCAACCTCAATGGTTCAATGTTCTTGGCAAAAACTAATTGTTATCATTGGATGTGTTGATAACAATACCGCCCGAACAGAACTAAGTCAAGCTTTAGATTATGAGGGTTACTACTCCAGAGAACCCTTCCCTCAAATTTGGTGGCTAGATTGTGGAAACATGGGTGAAGGCATACCTGCCGGACAAGTTTTAATCGGTTCTACTAACAAATTTGATGCTAAAACCGCCTTTAATGACTTTAAGAATCCCTCTTTCTGTATCCATCTTCCTTCTCCTAGTTGGCAACATCCTGAACTGCTTTTACCACAGCCAGAGGAATTCTCTAAAAACCCCATTTCTTGTGCTGAAATCGCCCAAAGAAATGTTCAAAGTTTGTTTATTAACCAACGAGTTGCTACTGAAGCCATAGAAATATTATCCCAACTGGTGTTAACCAAAACCTTGCGACGATTTGCTACCTATTTTAATACAGAAAGTGGGAGTAGCTCTTCTCGCTATACTTCTGAACAAACTCTCATCTCAAAACAGCGTTCCTCTCAAAACTTAGTTAAGAGCGCGGATGCGCTTTCAAGAGGAAATGATATACACTTTAATAATCTATGAGCCACTTTTCGACTGTTAAAACTGCTCTATCTCACCGACAATCTCTTCTAGAAGGACTCAAAGTAATTCTCGAAAAAGTGGGAATTAATTCAGAGATTGAAAGCCATAATTTTCCGGTTCTGCTTAATAATGATTACGACAAAACTGATCAACAACAAGCTGAGGTTGTCATTCGTCGTAACTTCTTAGAAGGCTTACTAGATCTTGGCTTTCGTTGGCATTCAGACCAAAATAGTTTTGAAGCCGTTATTGATCCTTGGGATTTTGAACGCAATCTGCTGGGAAAATATTTTGAAACTGTCCAAAATTTTCTAGAAGAACTTCAAATTGCACATAATACAGCATTCATTAACATCCACTATCCTGAACATCTCTGGGCAAGAGAAACACTCATAGCTGAAGATGGAACAACCACTATAACTTTGACTCAAAAAGTAGATGTTTACGCTTAAATAAATTTATGTCTCAACCCATCCAAATTCAAATTACTCAAACCAAAGGACAGCCATTAAAAGTAGAAGTTTTCAATGCTGAAGGAGAAACTTGTACGGCAATTACAGCCCCCCTAAATCAATTAGGATGTTCTCAGACTCAACTCAAACCTGAATACTTTAAACCTCCCATTTCAGTTCAGAAATCAACGGATATTTATTTAGAGTAAGTGAGATAATTCCTGATTTTTCCCTTGATTTTGCAACTATTAATTAGGAAGTTAAATCTAGTTTTTAAATTTAACTTCCTTTCCTTCCCTTTTAAGTTTTTGATTTATGTTTGACACAGAACAACTTATTTTACTGTTCAAAGCAGGAATTGCAACTGTTACAGTGGATACACCTGCTGCTTCTGAACCTGCATTGATTGAAAAAATTGCTTTAGAACTTCGGGAACGATATAGAACTTTAATTCAATGGGATTGTGGAAACCAATTCCTTAACTTAACTCCCCGAATAGAAAGAAATCTAATTACTCAACTTGACAAAAGCACTACCTCCAATGTTAATCAGGAAGTTCATCCTGTTATTACATTCATTAAACATTTGGAACGCATCATTTCTGAAGATACTCAGCCCACTCTAATTCTCGCGAAAGATTTCCTTGAATTGGTCACTCAAGCCAATTCCCGTTCCGACTGGTTAAGACTTTCCAAGGATCTATTTTTCGCACTTAAGCGTTCGCCCCACCGTTTGATACTGACTCATCATGAGTTAAATATTCCCCATTATTTTCAAGATTTAGTGTGGGAACTATCTAATCCTTTACCCACAGAATTAGAAGTTGAACAGCTTAAGATTAGAAAAATTACTTTTCTATCTGCCAATGCCAGACAAAATAACATTGATTTTGAAGTCAATCTAAGTGAGGAACAACAACGACAATTGACTCGCGCTCTCCAAGGAATGACAACCGAAGGCATTGAAGATGCACTGCAACTGGTGGCAATTACAAACCGAGGCATTACACCCCAAGCAATTATCCAAATTCTACAGATTAAAAAGCAGCATTTGGCAAGCAAAGGTGTAACTTTTGCCCCACCCCCCGATGTACCTGTGCAAGGTCTTCCTGCTATTAGTTATTGGGCGCAAATGCAACTCCCATTGCTTGATGCTACTTCCCGTGCTACTCATCACCTGGATCAACCTGCTCATGTTCTTTTTATTGGTGTGTCTGGTACAGGGAAATCTTTAGCGGTTAAAGCGATCGCTGCCGAATGGGGAGTTCCTTGTTTAGTGTTAGATCTGGGAAAACTCATGAGTAAAGAACTCGGTAGTAGTGAAGCCAATCTCAGAAGTATTTTGCAGCAAGCTGAAGCTTTAGCCCCCTGCTTACTGTGGATTGATGAGATGGATAAACAAGTTTCTCAACAGTCTTCTGAGAGAGATGGGGGGACATCTTCTCGGATGATAGGAACATTATTAACTTGGCTTGAAGAAAATAAAACGGATGTCATTGTTGCCGCAACTGCTAATCGCCCTTGGGGATTTTCTAAAGAAATGCTGCGTCGTTTTAAAGTCTTTTATGTAGATTTACCCAATCTGGCTACAAGAGCAGAAATTTGGCAAGTACAACTTGCTCATTATCTGATTGAATTAGATGCTCAATGGATTCAACAATTAGCAGAACGGTCTATTTCAATGACGGGTGCAGAAATCCGCAATGTAGTTAAAGAAGCTGCCACAGAAGCATTTGCTTTAGGACATCCTAGAGTTGTGAGTCGCGATCGCTTGCTTAATTTAATTAACTCTAAACCTGCACAATTTCGAGGGGATACAGAAGAATTAAATGCCTTGAGAAAGTGGGCTATTAATGGCGGAGGTGAATTAGCATCTCCTGCTACTTCCTTTAATTCATCTGAATCTTCGGACACCTTATCTAGTCCCTCATCACATCGAGATTTGCATTGGAATTAACGAGATTTAAAAGTGAAGTGCCAGGATTAAAAACTGGCACTTACAAAGTGATATTAGGAGAAAACTAATAATGCTAACTTGTCGCTACCGATTCAATCGAGCATCGGGAAAAGTGTATCGTGAAAGTCCAACAGGTCTAGTAGAACTTTCGGAATCGCTAGATACAATTATTCTTTATGCTACACCTGCGGTTTACGGTCAACCTTTTCCTAACTTAATGGCACAGGATTGGATTAACTTATGTTTTCTAGATCCTCACATGAACTGGAGTTTTGCTTTACTGAATAGTGGACAATCAGATGCCTTGCGTCCTTTCCTCAATTATCAAATCCAACAAGGACAAAACCTTGTCAATCAATTAACCCGCATCACATTAATTCCACAAACTTCTCGTTCGGGTAGGCGTTGGTATACTTATTCTTTTGAAGCGCATCCCTTACCTGTAGGTATTAACCTCTTCCACATTCTTCAAAAAAATTCCCATTTACCCTTCATTGATCCAACCATTGATTTTAGCTTCCCTGAACCTCAATTAGATTTTTTAAAATTTATCAATCCCCCTTCTCCCCAACTTTCTATCCAATTAGTTGATCACCGGACTTCCTTCTTATCTTGGGATTGATTTCTATCGATTGAAATTTTTCTGTCAACCCTTTTGTAATTTTATTAAACTCAAATGATAAAGATAACGGCTGACGACTTATCTCGTCTTGCAACTTCAGAAAATCTTGAAAATATCGAATCCATAGCAGAAGTTAAAATTGATTCAAAAGAAGAACAATTTCGTCTTTTAATGGAGCAATCTTTAATGGAGCTTCCCATTAGTTCTTTTTTAGATAATATGCCCCCGTTTAAACAGTGGTTTTCTCAACTACAATTATTGGCTCCTGAAATCTGGAGTAACGAACCCAATACTTGGAAAACCTATGGACAATTGCTTCAATTTCCATATAATAATGTCATTCTTTCTAGCAAAATTGACTTACTAATTTACCGATATCAGCAACTTGAAATTATCAATTGGACAACTCATTGCCCTGAAGATTTAGGAAACGTCCTCACTGACTGGAAGCCTCAACTTGACTTATTCATCCTAGCCAAAACCGATTCTTATCTACCTTCTCAAATTCAGATCACTTATTGGTTTCTTCAAGAAAAGAATGATGCCATTAAAGTTAGTCACTCATACAGTATGGAAGCTTATCAAGCTTTTCAAGAGCAACTCGAACAAGTTCTTTCTAAAATTTCATCCCCAGATGTGATTAATAGCTTTCCTGTTGAAGATACATTAACTCAATTTTTAACAGGAAAAATATCTATCAAGAATTATCTTGATTCCATCCCAGAAATTGAAATTTAAAAGCCATGAATTCTTCTCATTATCCCCCTTTACCTCGACAAATTGACTTAGGTTCAGGCTTTCATCTCAATGTGCTTTCAGATCGAATTGCTACAATAACGGACTCCAAAGGCAACAGAAAGACAACGTACTTCGGTTTTCACACAGAAGAAGACGCCCTTCGATTTAAAATAGCAATTGAACAGGAAGGATTAGGAAGTGCTGCAATTGTCAGACCCAGCCAAAGGTTATCAAGGGTCAAATGGGAATGTAAGGTATGGGGGTGTGCTACCCACCTGATTTTGGCTCTGCTTGAACGACAAGCAATAGTGGCTCTTAACTCAACAGTATTATCACAGCGCTGACGCGCCCTCTATTAGGCAGAATTGAACAAAATTCCATTATGAATTCATCCCATAACAACAGTAAACTACAACGGGCTACAGCCAAGCTGATTCGTTTGATTCGACAAGCGGTTCAGCAAGCTTCGCCTTCGGAGGCTTTAGCCATTTGGAAATTAGTGAAAACTCAGGAAATCCGGCGACAAGCACCAAACCTCGAAGCTAATCAACTGGAGGCTATGTTGGCAATGCTAGCCAAAGATTCTGGTGCTGACATTGTGGAAGCGACCCTAACTCTTGAAACAACTTCCCCTCTTTCCCCACCTACTTTAGACACACAAGAACCTGCATTAACCTCATCAATAAACCGCAAAGGAAAATAGTTAAAAATGGCAACAACACCCATTCAACCAATTTCTGAAACGTTAGATGAATTGGGAGAACAGCTTGAACTGCTCAGTCAATATCTGGAATCTGAAAATCCAGAAGACAAAGCGATGGCAGAAGAAATTTATCAACAATTAGAACCTAAGTTAGAAAAGAAAATTGATGGTTATGTCGCTTATATCAATCGTCTA
>JBMDYE010000549.1:0-1557 GCA_048595135.1 Planktothrix sp.
CCGTTTTTTTGGATTGGTACACGGCGAACCGTCAGTTTCTCATGATAGTTTTAAATCAAGTTCGTCAAGCTTTAAAACGCCAGATTTCCTATTTAGAAAATCAAGATTTTGAGGAGCTAGATGATCAAGATGAACTGACATTGATTTCTAATTCTGTTCAGGAACCTTTTGCGCTTGAGCAGTTGAGCCAATATTTTAGTTTATCTGGGTTTGAACAAGAGATTTTATTACTTTGTTTAGGAATGGAACTTGATCCGATTTGGTCATCTTTATGCGCGGCTGCTCAAATTGACTCTCAACAAAATTATCCCACATTTGGTTTAGCACAAACGTTGTTTGAAAATCCGACTTGGGAAGCGATCGCATCAGAGTCTCCTCTCAGACGATGGAGTTTGATTGAAGTGGGAGGGGGAAATTCTTTGGCAAGTAGTCCGTTAAGAATTGATGAACGGATTTTAAATTATTTGGTGGGAATTAATCAGGTCGATAGACGATTGATTAACAGTTATAGATTAATTTCGGTGAGTGAAGATTTAGCGGAATCTCATGAAAAATTAGCTCAAACGATTATTAACACTTGGGGAATAGAAGCTCAATTTTCGCTGGTTTCTGAAAAATTAGAGTTACCCATTATCGAACTTTGTAGTAATGAACGAGTCGGAAAGCGAGCGATCGCGAGTCGAGTTTGTCATGAGTTAGGATTTAATCTTTTTTGCATTTCTAGTCATGCCATTCCCACTAATTTAACTGATTTATATCCGTTCATTGAACTGTGGGAACGAGAGGCAATTTTGAATCAGGGAGTTTTATTATTAGAGACGGATCAAAGTGATACAATAGATACAGCAAAAGAAAATGCGATCGCCTTGCTCATCGAACAAATTTCTACGCCTCTGATGATTACCAGTCAAGAGAGACAACCGCCTCGATCTCGTCCTATTCTGACCTTTGATGTGAATAAACCAACGGCTCAGGAACAGCGAGAATTCTGGATGAAAGCGTTAGGAAGTTCTTCAGAAGATTTAACAAGATTAATTGATCAATTAGTTTCTCAATTTAATCTCAATTTTAGCGAGATTAAATCCGCTTGTCTGCAAGCTAAATCTGACGCAGAAATTAGCCAAAATCAACTTTGGAATATTTGCAGAATTCAGGCGCGACCTAAATTAGATGAATTAGCGCAACGAATTGAAACGGCTGCCAATTGGGAAGATTTAGTTTTACCTTCCACTCAGCAACAGATTCTTCAAACCATTGTCAGCCACGTCCGACAGCGAATGACTGTTTATGAACATTGGGGGTTTGCAAAAAAAGGGGGACGAGGATTAGGAATTACGGCTTTATTTGCAGGCGCCAGTGGAACTGGAAAAACAATGGCAGCCGAGGTATTAGCGGGTGAATTAAACTTAGATCTTTATAAAATTGATTTGAGTTCTGTCGTGAGTAAATATATTGGAGAAACGGAGAAAAATTTAAAACGAGTCTTTGATGCGGCGGAAACGGGAGGCGTGATTTTACTGTTTGATGAAGCAGATTCATTATTTGGGAAACGAAGTG
>JBMDYE010000550.1:0-4241 GCA_048595135.1 Planktothrix sp.
CTCTCAAGAATTATCCTAAACAATCTTTTTTATTGTTGACTTTATTTATGACCACCTACTTATTAGTACCAATACCAGCTTGAACAGCCAGTGATTAACCCGTTAAGGAGGCTAAAAAGATGTTACCAAGAAATAGGAAAATATCAAAAAATATTGTTTATAATTATTCAGCTAATGATCAATTAAAACCAAAAGTTGTTGTATTATCTAATCGAGCAGTAATACCTGTTTATAAATCTAAAAACATAGAACCTAAACCACCTCGCTCTTTTTTATGGGTGGGAAGATGGTTTCGGTTTGGAGTGGCATTATTTCTGTTCTTATCAATGCTATTTGGAACAAGCGGTTGTAGTTCTAACCCAACATCAGTCTCTTGGTCAAAAGCCACTGAACTTGTTCCAGTTGATTTAGTTCAAAAAGTGATTAATGAAAACTCGCAACTCAATTCTCAAGAAATCCTATCTAATGTAAATGCTTTTACCGTACAAGGTAAAGCAGGTCAATTAATTGTTTTTAACCTCAACAATAAAGGAGTGTGTGGAAAAGTTAAGTGTTTATATGTTGGTTATCTAATTTCTAAAAATACTACGCCTGTTCGTGTATTAGCAACCTATCTTAACCCTAACTTACCTCTCCAAACTCCATTATTTAAGATTGTGCGAGATCCTTCCCTCTCCTCGGATTTACCTTGCTTACAGATACAACAATCTATTGGCAAGAGTATGAGGCAGAGTAAATGGTGTTTTAATAATCATCAATACCAAATTATCCAAACTTCTGTGATTGAATCTAATGCTAAACAAAAGTAAAGAAAAAAATCCCTTCATCCGAATGGAAAAAGGGAATTTTGTATGAGATAATTGAAGTTAACTTTCTTCATCCAGGTCTGGATCTAAATCTTCATCAAATTCATCTTGATCTAGATCTTCGTCAAACTCATCATCTTCTTCAACAACAGATGCAATAATCTTACGAGGAAGTTTAGAGGAAGCGATTGCTTTTTTCCCAAGTTCTTCTTCAGCAAAAGAGGGAGGAAGAACTTGAATTTGAGGTTCAGATGTCCCCGGTAATGCAGGTGTTTCTGTAAACCCTAAAATGGTATCATGCAGCCCCCAAATGGACTTTTTCTGTTGAGTTTTTCCTAAATAGAGGGAAGGAAAATTGTTAACTGTTGGTTTAATATAGCTAACGGTTTTACAACAGTAGCTTTTATTAGAACCTTCACCTTCCTTGACTCCCTTGAACTGTACATCAAGAATACCCAGACTGCGCCATTTATCGTTTTTGCTACTAAACGGAATTTGCAAGTAGTCAGAAAAGGCTTTCTCCAGTAAGCGATAAAATTCTTCGCGAACCGCTTTAAAACTCCACAACGCAACATTCTTAAACCTAACAACAATTGGAGTATTGTGTAAAGGACGGTTCATTTCATCTACAAAGACGAGCGCGTGTTCACTCACAACATCCATTATCTTTTTGTTCAGTTGACTTTTGTATTCTTCATACAAGCCAACAACACTACCTCCTAAATCAGGAATATCGTTTTTATAACGAATGTATTCAGGAACAAATGCTAATACACAAAAGCGACATTCAGACAGTAATAAACCCGTTACATCTTCTGTTAAACTAATGGTTGTCATTTCCTCATCAGTTGGGAAAACTAACCAATTCGCTTTTTCTAATTGATCTTCTGGAATTAAAATACCTGCTACTTGTTCATTAACAACAATCCCATAGGGAAGAATGGGTCGTCTAACAAAATTGTAACGGGATTCTAAAAGTTCTGGGTCAACTTCAAAATTCAGGATTTCGGGCTGTAAAGAAGTTTGATCTTCAGCCCTTTTTAGATTCGTAGAGCTTTTAGCTCTAACTTTACCATTTGTCTTAACCATCTAAAAACAGAGATAAATTTTCCGCCCTTACAAGGCGGTAGCCTCCCCTTAACAGTTATCAGTCATCAGTTATCAGTTAGGAGTTAGGAGTTATTAAACGATTATTTTAATTCATTCTTGAGGTGTAATTCTAATTTCAATTTAATCTGTCTTGGGTTTGAATAGTGAATTGAGCTTAATTCAGTAGATTAAATATAATTTATTGGAGTTGCACTATGAATAATTTTAATCCGATTCTAGCTCAGACTTCTCAAAAAACAGAACAACCACTTCCTTTGTTTTCACTAGATTTTAAAGGATTGTTTCAAGAGTATAATAACCCAGAAGGATATTTAACAATAGGGATGTTTATTGTTCTACTGGTAGCCTCTCGATTTATAGGTGGGAGTCGGGGAAAAATTACCACCGGAAAACAATGTGGAACCCTAGAAAAAGTGGGTGCAACTCGGTTAGCACTTCAACAAATTAAAGAGCAGAAACCCAATAAAGTAACGTTGTGGTGTGGAAGTCCTCGTTATTGGTGGCGTGGCTTAAAATTAAGAGGTTTTGTAGCAACTCTTCAAACGGCGTTAGGAGCGAGTCCAACGGTTTGGTTACCCCATGCAGAACGTTCTATTCTAGTAATTGGAGCGCCTGGATCTGGTAAAACATTTTCGACGATTGATCGAGCCATTGAAAGTGCAATGGTGCAAGGATTTCCGATTCTTCTTTATGATAAAAAAGGAGAGCAACTTAAACTTCATGCTCCTTTAGCAGCGCGTTACGGTTATAAAGTTTGGGTGTTTGCTCCAGGGGAAACTTATTCAGGGGTAATTAATCCCCTCGATTTTATGAAATCTCCTCAAGATTCTGTAATGGCGGGAGAAATTGGTCAAGTGATTAATCGCAATGCGAGTTCTAATCAAGGAAAAAGTGATGAGTTTTTCTCAAAAGCTGGAGATTTATTAGCTAAAGCTTTACTGCAATTAGTCAAAGGTTCAAAATATCCTGATTTGGCAATGCTGTATGCAATTTTAAGGTTGCCAAATTTAGTGAAACGGCTTGATTATGCGATTCAATCTCGGCAAATTGATGAATGGGTGGCTACGAGTTTTAATCAATTTTTGAGTGCAAAAGATGCAGAAAAAACCATCTCAGGAATTCTAACAACTGCTGCTGGAACGTTTAGTAATTTTATTCAAGCTGATTTACTGCGAGCTTTTTTGGGGAAATCGGATATTCCGACTCGGCTTGAAGGTCGTCAAATGATTATTTTTAAACTTGATGATGAGCGACGCTCTGTTGTTGGGCCTTTGTTGGCGGCGGCTATTCATTTATTGGTGGTTTCTAATTTAAGTCGTCCCCGAAAAGATCCGTTGATTATTTCATTAGATGAATTTCCATCAATTCGATTAGAACGGATGCCACAATGGATTAATGAATATCGTTCTAATGGAGCTTGTTTTCTGTTGGGAATTCAAAGTTTAGAACAACTTTATGAAGGATATGGGGAGAAAATGGGAGCAGCGATCGCCTCGGCGTGCAGTACCCACATCCTATTTAACCCTGGGACTACGGAAACGGCTAAAAAATATTCAGAGCGTTATGGTGATCAAGAAGTTTTGATCAAAAGTAAGTCTACAAGTCGATCTTTAGGGGGTCAATCTGCCAGTAATCGCTCGATTAGTTGGAACGAATCTCTGCAAAAAATGCCTTTATTTTCCATTGATGAAATTTTGCGATTTCCCCAAGGACGATGTGTGATTACGAATCCCGGTTATAGTTCCGGTGGCGAAGGGTCGATTCCTTACGCACTAACAATCCCCATTCCTAAAGCGGATTTGAAGCGCAAAGATGAAAGTGAGGCGCTGTGGGATGAACAAGTTAGACCGCGTTTGGAAAGTCGGGTTAAACTGACGAATCTTGAGGAACTTACCGCTGCATTATATGAACGCATTGAGGCGGCTGAACGGATGTTACCGTTACCTGATCCTGGGGGAAATGTTCCCCCGCAATCGTCAGACACATCGGGGACAAGCAGTAAGTATGGTTCAGATCCTTTAGATGCGATCGCTCATCAGACAGGACGTTCTAAACGGATTTTTTCCACTGGAGGGATTGGAAAACGAGACGATTGATCCTTCAATGGAAAATTTTCCATTGGGGTTGGGAATTAGTTAAGCGCAATTTGGCTAAGATGTTTGAGAATCTGAAGAACCTGGTGCAAATCATTACCCGGGTTGCGAAGTTCAAAAACTTTAGAATTTGCGTATTTCCAGTTTCCGTCTTTAACTAATTTAATAAACGTAAAACTTCCCCCAGTTGAAATTAACCCATAGCAAGGTTTTTCAGGATGAGGATTAGCTA
>JBMDYE010000551.1:0-14935 GCA_048595135.1 Planktothrix sp.
TTACCGGGAACAACACCTATTAAAATTTTAGGGGGTAGTGCGATCGCATCTTTCCTCGGATATGAAGTTTATACCATCTTAGACCCGGAAATTATTCAGAATATTGAATCGTTGTGGCTAGTTCCAGTTGCTTTAATTGGGTTAGGAATTCCGGCGGGAATTGCTTATAAAATTTATACGGCTTTGTGGGAATTTAAATCGTTTGAGAAAGTTCAACTTAATTTTGATCAACAAAATTTTGAAATTTTTTGGTTATCTTATTTCCCCCAACGAAAACGGGGGGAATTGTCCCATATTCAACAAATTAATTTAGTTCAGACTCCTGACCCCAAAGGCAATTTTTACCCAAGTTTAGAAATTGTCACCCAAGAACCGATGGCGTTTTTTTTCTCCCGTCGCAAAACGTACCGATTTGGACACCAATTATCTGAAGAAGAACTTCAAGGATTAAAACAACAAATTTCAGACTGGCTTGCGTCTAAAATCGATTCTGATTAGACTAAAGCGGTCTAACCAGTAGGAGATCATTAATTTATGGGATGGTTTGAACGAAATTTTGGTTTTATGACGCCAGAAAAGCCGACTAAACCTTCAGATGAACGGGTCAAACAGGCGGCGGCTAGTGCGTCTCTTTCCCCAGAACGAGTGGGAATTAATGGAGAATATGACCCCAGTGGTTTAGCAAAACGGGTGGCGCTGGCGTTTGATGAAGACCCAGAATTAAAGGATATTGAGACGTTATGGGTGGGACAAACCGGGAAAACGATTATTTTAAAAGGGAAACTTCCCAGTTATGGTTTTTTAGAAAAAGCAGTTAATATTGCTGCATTCCAACCGGGAACTGAGAATGTAGACACATCACAAGTTACGATTGGAAGTTAGTGATACAGCAGAGCCAAGAAACCGGGTTTCTAATTCAAATTTTAGGAATTAGATCCAAATCTGGCATTCAGAAACCCGGTTTCTCGCAGAAACCGGGTTTTTTTAATCCCTATTAACTAATAACTTCTGTGGGTCTTGCGACTTGATAAATGGGAATACAAACTTCAAACACGGTTAAATGATTTTCATCTCGATAACATTGAATTTTTCCCTTGTGTTGTTCTACAATAATTTTATAACTAATCGATAAGCCTAATCCGGTTCCTTTCCCAACGGGTTTGGTGGTAAAAAACGGATCAAACAAACGATTTTTCACTTTTTCATCAATTCCTGGGCCATTATCTCGAATCGTGATTTGGACATGATCAATGGCTTTCAGATAATGTTTATCCTTTATTTGTTCAGCGGGAATCACCTGAGTGGTAATGGTAATTTGTGGTAAGAGTTCATTATCTAAGGCATCAATGGCATTACTGAGAAGGTTCATTAAGACTTGATTGAGTTGTCCTGCATAACATTCGACTTTCGGTAATTTCCCGTATTTTTTAATAATTTCAATCCCTTGATGGCTGCCTTTTGGTTTTAAGCGATTTTGTAAGATTAATAAGGTACTATCAATGCCATCATGAATATCAACGGGTTTCATTTCCGCTTCATCCAAACGGGAGAAGTTTCGCAACGAAACAACAATTTGTCGAATTCGATCCGCCCCCATTTCCATTGAAGATAAAATTTTCGGTAAATCTTCCACCAGAAATTCTAATTCGATTTCTTCCGCTTTTTCTTCAATCTCTTTACTCGGTTCTGGATAACAGTCTTGATACAGTTCTAATAATTCTAAAATATCTTGGGTGTATTCTTTGGCATAGGTTAAATTCCCATAAATAAAATTAACCGGATTATTAATTTCATGGGCAACTCCGGCGACCATTTGCCCTAAACTTGACATTTTTTCACTTTGGATTAATTGCGCTTCTTTTTGTTTTAAATCTTGTAAGGCTTCACTCAGATGAAAGGCTTGGGTTTGGGCGGCTAAGGCGGCGGCACGGGTTTGGGCATATAATTCCGCTTGATCAATAGCGATCGCTAACTGATCCACCACCGCCCCCAATAATTCCACTTCACTTCCTCGCCAAGGTCGAGAACTGCTATAATGATTACAAACAACTGCCCCCCGTTGACCAGAACGGGTTTCTAAGGGTAATAATAATAACGAAGAAATTCCCGCAGCTTGTAAAAATTTACAGGTCGATTCATCTAAATAATGAGTTTGATAAACATCATCAATTTGAACCGTTTCATGTTGGCGAATTTTCTCCGCTAATAACGCAATTTGTTCGGGAGGATAATCGTCTAATCCTTGGAATAAATTGGGATTTTGTGATTGATGCGTGACCGTAAAACTGGGTTGTTGGTTGGGCTGCATCGGCATATACCACAGGAAATGACATTGATCAATTTGCAATAAGCCCCGAATTTCATTGACGGCGGTTCCTAAAATCGTATCAATATCTAAGGAATCTCGAATTTGACTGGCTAACCGAAACAGCAGCCCTTCCCGACGGCTTTGTAATTCTTCACGGGCTTTCACCCGATCAATTCCCACCGCTAAGGCATTAGCCACCCATCCTAAAACTTCACAGGCTAAGGGGGTTAAGGGGGGTTGACTACAAATAGCCATTAACCCGACTAACCGCCCTTCCACCACCAGGGGAAAATCTAAGGTGCGTTGAGTCGTTTCTGGGAGCAGATCGGGAATGGCATTTGTCCAAACCTGAGTTTCGGCAATATAACGATCATGAAGGGCTAATCCTGACCCCGCTTGCAGTTCTAACTGGTTGGTGCGAAGATTAAACGCCCAAATCCCGACTCCGACAACATGGGGATAGTGGGTGATCGCTTCAGTACAACGGTTGAGGATTTTGTCAATATTGCCCCCATGTCCGAGGGCGGCACCAATTTCTGCTTCTAATAAGGATAGCTGCGATCGCTCTAATAAAATGGCTTCGGCTTGTTTGCGTTCGGTAATATCCCGTGAAACGGAAATAATCTCATAAATATGACCTTGTTGATCTCGCAAGCCATGACAGGTACTTTCAAACCAAATATATTCACCCGATCGACATCGAATCCGATAACTAATGGTGTAAATACTGTGACTATTTTGCATCTGGCTACAACGCCGTTTAACCGTTTCGCGATCATCGGGGTGAACGAGTTCAGAGACGGCTTTACCGATTAGATAGTCCGGTTCATATCCTAACAGTTGACTGCTGGCTGGAGAGGCATACAAATAAACACCATCGGGGGTATGTCTGGAAATTAAATCGGTGGCATGATCGGCTAATAAACGGTAACGGGCTTCACTTTCTCTGAGGGCATCTTCTGCTAATTTCCGTTCTGTAATATCGGTTTGAATCCCGATAAAATGAGTTAACTGTCCCAAGCGATCGCGAACGGGAGAAATAGACAGTTCATTCCAGAACCAACTGCCATCTTTGCGATAATTTTTTAACATTACAATACAGTCATGCTCTTGGGTTAGAGCTTGACGAATTTTCTGAACAGCTTGGGGATCAGTATCTACCCCTTGCAGAAAACGACAATTTTTGCCTAAAACTTCCTGATGGCTGTATCCTGTTACCCGTTCAAAGGCGGGATTACAGTAAATAATCGGACAATCCGGTTGGGTAAAATCGCTAATGACAATGCCATTGGGACTGGCACTAATCGCCCGTTCTAATAACCTTAGTCGTTCTTCGGATTGTTTCCGTTCCGTAATTTCAAGACCTGTCGCCACCCAATATTTAATCGATTGATTGGGAGCTAATATGGCTGTATTTGACCAAGCGATATCATGACGTTTTCCGGATGGGGTCATCCAAACCGTTTCGCAGATTTTTGGTAACAGATTAGAATCCAAAGTTGAAGATGAATTTTTGCGTTTGATGGGTTTGGGCGGTTCATCAAATTCTATGATCATCTGTTCAGCGAATTCATCAACATTGAATTCACTGGGAAACACACTTAACCCCAAATCCTGGAGGGTTTTTCCTTCCACTTCCGCCGCACAATAACCCGTTAATTGTTCACAAGTCCGATTAAACCGAATAATTTTACCGGCTGGATCAAGGACAACCACTAAGGCACTGATGGTATCTAAAACCGTACAAAAAAAGTCCCGTTCTTGACGGACAATTTCCCAGACTTCTTTGCGCTCATCAATCAGATGTTCGAGTTGATTCAGTTTGGTTTTGCTACTAATTAATTGACGATGTAAATTGACTTGAGAAATAATTTGATTGGCTAAGGTTTGTAAAGCTTGAATGGTGTTCGGCGGGAGTTCACGAGGGCTATAATCCATGACACAGAGCATTCCCACCATGACTTGCTCGGCGGTGATCAGGGGAATTCCCAGATAAAATCGAATTGGACAATCCCCTTTGACGATGGGTTGCTTGGCGGAACGCTGATCTGCCCAAGTATCAGGAATTACGATCAGTTTGGGGGGAGTTTCCAATGGGAGGGTCATCACGGACTCACAAAAATTTAAGTAGGGATGGGTCGTCCCCACTAAACCGACTTGAGCCTTCAACCAGTGGTGGCTGGTGTCCCTAAAGGTAATTAAAGCGATCGGAGTTTGAGCGAGATGAGCCGCTAGGTGAGTCAAATCATCAAAAGGAATGTCAGAAACCGTGTTGAGTACCTGAGTGAGATGGTGACTTTCTTGGCTTAATACAGTTTGATGTAAAAATCTTGCATTCATGGATAATCACCCGATGAGGGAACGGTTAGCCACCTGGAATCAAATCAGAAGAGCGACGTGAACCCTTTGATAAAGATGTGATGTCTTGAAAGTTTGACACCAAAGCAACCGAAATGGCCGTAAAACATCTTCAATAGCATTTGACTCGCCATCGTCATGTGAAATTTGTTGCCAGAATCTTCCAATTTCACACAACTTTTAAATTTACCTTCAATCTTAACAAAGGTTTAACTCTTTGGCTTGATCTTAAATTTTAAGATTTATACGTCCTTGACTTCAAACGATAGAACAATTCAGCCCTTCAACCAAATTCTTGTTTAAAATCAGTTTACCAAAACTATAAAAACCCTGAAAAAGCTTTAAAAAAATTTTACAAAAATCAGCGACAATAGGTTTTATTAGTTCAAACAATTTATTTTTTATTCTACTATAGAATCTGATCCCCTGATCCATAATTTAATCCGGGTTACTCTAGCTCCAATAACTATCCCCTTTTGTTGAATCTAGGGGAGACTTTTCCCTTATAATAAACTTATCGGGGACTGTACGAATGCTCCGATTAAAACGCCTCTTTTGGATTAGTCGGGGAAAGAGATCTTAACTGTAAGGTTAAGCTCGATTATCAGTTAAGAGGGCATCTCGACCAAAAAACCCAAATGGTTATGTCTGTACCCCAATCTATGAAACCTACCATTCTTGCCGTTGATGACAGCACGGTCATGCAAGAATTGGTCAAGCAAGCATTAGACCCAAGCTATCGAGTTCTTGTGGCAGATAATGCGGTTGATGCCTTATCCATGATTTACCATGAACAAGTTTCGGTGCTGTTACTGGATGTGGCCATGCCGGGAATCGACGGTTTAGAACTCTGTCGCACCGTTCGTAGTATTCCCCAGTTTCAAAATTTACCCATCATTATGTTAACGGCAAGAGATGGCGCTTTTGATAAAGTCCAAGGCCGTTTAGCAGGCGCAACAGAATATTTGACCAAACCTTTTGATAAACAAATGTTATGCGATGTCGTGAGTAACATTCTCAAAGTCCAATCTTAAATCAGTGATCAGTAATCAGTAATCAGTAATCAGTAATCAGTAATCAGTATTGAGTGAACCGTTAGTAACTAATATCTTTCTTCCGAAAGATATCAAAAATTGTTTTTGTTTTTACAATAACCCAAAATTTGTAAAGCTGATTGAGCAACTGAATCAGTATTATTTATCATGTCTTTAACTTATCAAACTAAGCAAAACAAACGGGTTATTTTCGGGTTATTTTTAGGAGTCTTACTGGGTATCCCGTTAGGAATTGCTGTCACCGAAACCTTTCCCTATAAAACATGGCGTTGGGGACGAGATAAAGCAACTCAAATTAACGATTGTAAGCGATTATTACCCACTTGGGTTCAAGAAAGATTGCCTAAAAATAAGTAGTCCGACTTAATCCAAGGGTTACTTTATTAATGATGCTCAAATAATTTAAACTGTTCCTCAGTAATTCGGTTGCAATCATATAAGGTTTGGGCAATTTCGGAAATCGTTAAAACAGCATGAGGCTGAAAGCCATTTTCTTCTAATCGTTTTTTAACGTCCCGTTCATGGTCAATAAATACTACAATATCATTGACTTTTAATCCGGCAGATTTTAACTTTTCTGCCCCCTTCATTGCACTATTTCCCGTAATTAAAATATCATCTACCACAACAATCGTTTCTCCGACAATAAAATGCCCTTCAATGACTCGTCCAGATCCATAATTTTTCACTTCTTTACGAGGATAAATTAGGGGACGCTGTAACCGTAACGATAATCCCGTTGCTGTCGGTAACGAACCGTAGGGAATCCCGGCAATCCGATCAAAGGTTAATTCTTGTAGAATATCAGCATACGCCCCAACGATTTGATGAAAAATTTGGGGAATTGAAATAATCGGTCTTAAGTCAATATAATAAGGAAAAATTTCCCCTGATGCTTGGAGATGATCACCAAAGGTAACGCAACCAATATCATAAAGTTGTAAAATTAAATCTCGATGGGGTTGATGTTCTAAAGAAAGCACATCAGGCAACCATAAATCACAAGTTGGATTTCCTTGTAACACTCGATTTCGTTCTTCATTAATTTGATCTCTTAACGTTTTAACATTTTCTATAATATTCTTTTCTTCTAACAATTGAGGCGGGACAGGTAACAGTAACCCTTCCCCATTTGAACTTAATCCAGCGGATAAGATTTGCACTAAATCATCAAGATCAGTTAAATCATTTTCTTCCGCAATATCTCCTTGTAATAAGATTAAGCGTTCCGGTGCAGATTTGCGAATTCTCGCTAACATATCCCCAATCAGTCCCACTTCTAACCCTAGTTGTTCTGGTGTTCCCCAGGTTTGGGACGCATTGACTAATTCTAAATATAAAGGTTGATCGGGTCGGGGATATTCTTGTAAAACAGCGGCGGAAGAATTAGCCGTTGCACATAAGACAAAAACGGCTTTATCAGGATACACTAAAAACGGAGCAACTTGATCTAATCCTGCATAAGGGGAAACGGTACAAGCATCAAATTGCCAAGTTTCAAACACTAATCGAGCAAAAACCGTACTGGTGTTTAGATCACTATGTTTAGCATCTAAAATAACGGGAATTCGTTTAGGAATAAAGGCTAAGGTTTCTTGCAATAATTCTAACCCTGGAATTCCTAATGCTTGATAAAATCCTAAAGACAGTTTATAAGCACAAACAACATCAGCGGTTTGAGAAATAACAAGTTTTAACCATTCTCGCCATTGGTGGATTAAATCCGTGGAATTATTATTGTTTTCAGGATTACTTTCTGGTGAAAATGGATGACGATCTGGATCAGGTTCAAGGTCAACATAAAGCAAGCTTTGGTTTTGTTCTATCGCCGTTAATAATTTATCAAAAAAGTTCATATAGACAAAGCAGAAGACCGGAAAAGCATTAATGCACAATATACAGCAATTCCTCGTAGCGCGATCGCTTGATATATAAACTAAAACCCCGATTTCTCAAAGAAACCAGGGTTTTTAATCCCCATTGGGTACGGGCGAAGTACGGGCGAAGCATTCGGAAGATAGCTTATCGGTTTTTCTCCTAAATTTCTGTCCGAATGCTTCGCCCCTACAGGTGACTGATCAAGCCATTAGGTTTAACCAGGTTTGTACATCCAGGGACAGGGTTTGACCAAATTGCAGCAGTCGCCGAATTTGATGAACTTGCCATTGAGAGGTTTGGGGTTGTACTTGAACCGCAACAACGCCACTTTGGGAAGCATTTTCCATTAGTTCAACAAAGATTTTCTGATTATTGCCTTGTAACCATCCCAAACATAATGGCACTACATGGGTCGTCAGATATTGCAAATATAATTCCTGAGCTTGATTCAGAGAAATCCCTAAATTGAGTTGATCACCGAGTTGAATTAATCGTTCTAAGCCGTTGATATCTTCTTCAATGGTATTCGGATCACTATCATGTAATAGTCGCCACAACGATTGAATAATCAACCGTTCTAAGGCTTCTTTGACTTCAGGATTTTGCAAACGACAGCGTAATAAACCCGCTTCCGTTGCGATCGCATCTAATTCTAATAAATGATTGATACTCAAACGCCCTTCGCTACTTTCCGATTCTAACGCCCGCACACTATTGAGGAAACGATGGCTTAATGCCACTTCTGTCGCCACTTGTAACTCCTGGGGAACCGCTAACCCATCCCGATGAAAGGCCATCAGAATCCCGTAGTTATCCCGATAGACTTGGGTGTAAAGCTGATCCAAACGGGTCAGGGTTTCCTGACACAATAACCCCATGATCCGTTGCCGTTCTTCTGCGAATAAATCCCGTAAACTAAAGAATTCATCGCCGAAGTTCTGCACTAGGCGTAAAATCACATGGGCGGCGCTGGCTTCTTCTAAGGCTTCAAACAAACGTCGTTTCAAGTCGGTGTAAACCCGGCGTCCGGTAAAAGGTTGAATGCAGCAATGGAAGTCCCAACCGCCTAAATGCAACACCGCAAAGACAAAATTACTGTGTTCATGGGTAATTTCCGACACCAGCAAGACTTGACCGACGACCAAGCTCAAAGAACCAATGCGTTTGATTTGGTAGTCCAGTTGTTGGGTGTTGTAACAGTAAAGCCGTTGTTCCCGTTGATAGCTGGTAAACAAGGAGGTAATGGCATAATGGGCAGCGACCTGTTCTAAACTGACTCTAGCAGTCGCTACTAACTGCCGATAAACTTCATCCCCGGTTTTAAAGCAGTCTACGTTACTCGGTGCCAAGGCTAAACGGAAAATAAATTCGGGTTCGAGGTCAACGCCAGCAATGTCTCCCGCCAATTCTAAAGCGCGGCTGGCATAGCGTAAAATTTGTGTTCCTTCCGGTCGGGAGAGTTCTTCAAAGAACCAACCGCAACTGGTAAACATTAACAACGCATGACGCTGCATTTCTAACAGTCGTAAGGCATCGACCTGTTCGGCGGCGGTTAACGGATGGGTTTGATGATCATCAAAAAAGGTTTGGACATTAGCGGTGGTGCGATCGCGCATCACTCGAATATAATCATCTCTGGCGATCCAAGGATCACGGAAAAACTGACCGCCATATTTGTCATACACATCAACCAGGCGATCGCGCAGCCAGTTTAAGGTATCCCGGAGGGGACGGCGCCATTTTTGATGCCATTCTCCCCCCCCTGCACAACCGCAGTTTTCCTGCCAACGATCCACCCCATGACAGCAACTCCAGGCGGTGATCGGTTTGAGTTCCACTTCCCAAGTGGGGGGATGTAAACTCAGATAATGGGCAAAATTCGTAACTGTCCAGCCTTGACGGGGGATTTCTTCGACAAAGGCATACGCTAAACATTTTTCTGTTCCCCCCCGATGGTGGCCAAAGGTTTCCCCATCGGTGGCGGCGGAAATTAACTGGGTCGGACGATGATCGCCTCGCACCGCTTGTCCCAGTCGTCCGCACAGATGATGGGAACTACTGAGAACATCATTAAAGCCCATATCGCGGGAAATCGGGCCATCATAGAAGAAAATATCAATATAACGAGACTCGTCTTTTTCTCCGGTGCTGGTTTTCAAGTAACAGCGATAGGGACGGGTCGGATCAATTTGACCGCCGCCGACTTCTGACCATTCGGGTTCAGGGGTTTCGGCGCTGGGTTTGGGGCGACACCGTTGCGCTTGGGAAGGGGCTAAAATTGTGAAGCGGATGCCTTCATTGACCAAAGCTTCTAAGGTGGCGTAGTCTACGGCGGTTTCTGCCAGCCACATTCCTTCGGGGTCACGACCAAAGCGGGATCGGAAGTCTTCTTTTCCCCAGCGAATTTGGGTGTATTTGTCCCGTTCGCTAGCCAGGGGCATAATAATATGATTATAAACTTGGGCGATCGCATTGCCATGCCCATTTAACCGTTCACAGCTTTTGCGATCCGCTTCCAGAATCTTCTGATAGACTTCCATGTCATAGCGTTCTAGCCAACTCATCAAAGTAGGGCCGATATTAAAACTAAGATATTCATAGTTATTAACAATCGCCACCACTTCGCCTTGATCATTTAAAATTCGGGCAAAGGCGTTAGGACGATAACATTCATGGTGGATGCGTTCATTCCAGTTATGATAAGGGGCTGCGCTGGGTTGCCGTTCAATCACATCCAGGTAAGGATTTTCACGGGGGGGTTGGTAAAAATGACCGTGAATGGTAACGTAAACTCCAGTCGCTGTCCGCAGGGGATCAAGGGCGGGAGGATTGGCAATCTCTGCATTAGTGGGTTGAGAAACCTCTGGTAAAACAACGTTAAGATGGGTGTCAGCAATGCCAAAAGACTGGGGATCAAACGTGGAAACCATTGCAACTTTATCCTGTAATGTAGAAACAACAAAAAACTGCTTAACTGCTAAAAGCCTGATTTGATTCCTGTGAAATCAACGTTGATTTGTGATCAGGATCAATGCAGTTCAAGGGGAAAAATGATTCAAATTAACTAAACCTGGTTTTGTTTTTTTTGGGCTTTTACAAGTAGAGTGCTTGTTCTGCAACCTTTCTACATTAAGCAGCCTTTTCATAAGCTGGATTCAGGAAAATCTGAAGAGAAAGTGATATAATTCTGGATTTCGTTTTAACTGACCTAATCGCATGGTAAATTGTAACTTAGTGTC
This sequence comes from Planktothrix sp., assembly GCA_048595135.1. GTDB lineage: Bacteria > Cyanobacteriota > Cyanobacteriia > Cyanobacteriales > Microcoleaceae > JBMDYE01. The sequence continues at coordinate 10,839 of JBMDYE010000551.1, forward strand.
CTGGCAAGTAATTTTAAAAAAGTTAATATTTGCTTAGTTTTTTGAGGCTTAAGTAAATATTTCTTAATTTTAAAATTTTTAGGTCAGAGCCACTTAGGAAACAGAAGATCAAGTCAGGCTGACCATTTCCAGATTAACGGATCAACCCAAAAGCTATATTTAGATTAGTCAAGATTTCCTGACTTGATCAATTCAAAAGCGAACCTCATTAAAGTTCTGGCTTTAGGGCAGAACAACTTAATAGACACGGGTGGATTCCCGCTTTTCTCCATCGGTTCCTACCTAGATTTTTTCTCGACTGTTGTTAGTTATTTTTATGTTGAACACGAAAACGATCCTGTCATTGCTCTTGATCTTTGTGCCTATTTCGATCGCGGCTCACTTTTTAGGGTGGGGATCAACCGTTGTTTTTGTTACCTCTGCATTGGCCATTATTCCCTTAGCGGGTTGGATGGGAACCGCCACCGAAGAAATTGCTGTTGTTCTGGGGCCTAATTTAGGAGGCTTGTTAAACGCCACCTTTGGAAACGCCACCGAATTAATTATTGGGATCGTTGCCCTGAAGGGGGGACTGGTGGATGTCGTCAAATCCAGTTTAGTCGGCTCAATCATGGGCAACCTCCTCTTAGTCATGGGATTATCGATGCTGTTAGGAGGACTCCGGTTCAAAGAACAAACCTTTCAACCTGTTGTTGCCCGTTTAAATGCCTCTGCCATGAACTTAGCCGTCATCGCTATTTTAGTACCAACGGCTGTTGATTTTACCTCCGTTGGCATTCCTGCAAAGACGATGCAGGTTCTCTCGATCGCTGTAGCTGGGGTTTTAATTGGAGTTTATGTCCTAACACTGTTATTTTCCATGAAAACCCACTCCTATCTTTACGATGTCGGGGTTGCTGAAGTGGATGCAGACGGAACCATCACTCCTGAAGAAGCCGGTCATACGGCAGAAAAGGTGAATTTGCCTTTGTGGATTGGTGTTCTGCTCGTTGCGACCCTAACTGTTGCCTTTGAATCGGAATTATTAGTCGAGAGTTTAGAAGAAGCCACCACCAAGTTAGGACTGACGGCTTTATTTACTGGGGTGATTTTAGTGCCGATTATTGGCAATGCGGCGGAACACGCCACCGCCGTTACCGTTGCCATGAAAAATAAAATGGATTTATCCGTGTCCGTTGCGTTGGGGTCGAGTTTACAAATCGCTTTGTTTGTGGCTCCTGTTTTAGTCTTAGCAGGATGGGTATTTGGCCAACCGATGGATTTAGACTTTAATCCGTTTGAATTAATTGCCGTTGCTGTATCGGTATTAATTGCCAACTCCGTCAGTTCCGATGGCCGTTCGGATTGGTTAGAGGGAGCGTTATTGTTAGCGGCATATACTGTGATTGGCATTGCGTTCTTCTTCCATCCCGTTATTGAAGGGATCGGTTGAAAATTCCCGCTCGCCAAACATTAGAATAAAACAGCCCTGGCTGGAAAACGAAGGTTGTATAGCACTACGCATTACGGTGCTTGACAGATAGGATGGCTGTGATGGTTGATGATTATGAATTCTCCTCCCTCCTACAGCGCTCGCAGCCTTCTGCCTTCTGCTATCAACCCAATTTTTCCGATCAATTCAGGTGTCGGCTGTCCGACATCTCAAGCCAAGGGAAATCCACCTAACAGATTGTAGTCGTCTAAGTTATAGTGGAGTTAGTCTGGCAACCTTGATCCGGGTTCTCGCTTCCGTGAGTTATTGCCTTAATCCCAAGTGTCCTAATCCAACCGACCCAGCAAATGATGATCGGCGCACCTGTATTCAATGCGGCTCCGAACTTTTGCTGCAAGGGAGATATCGTGTCATTAAACAGCTTGGCGGTGGCGGTTTTGGAAAAACGTTTGAAATTGATGATGTCGGTAAGTGCAAAGTTCTGAAAGTTTTACTCAAGAACCATCCCAAAGCCGTCACCCTGTTTAAACAAGAAGCTAAAGTTTTAAGTCAACTTAACCATCCTGGCATCCCAAAGGTCGATAAGGATGGTTATTTCACCTATTTGCCCAAAGGTTCCGATGAACCCATCCATTGTTTAGTGATGGAAAAAATCGACGGTCTGAATCTACAAGACTGGATGAAGGAGCGCAAAAAACAACCCATCAGTCAAGAACAAGCGCTCGAATGGTTAAAGCAACTGGCAGAAATTTTAGATCAAGTTCATAATTTGCAATACTTCCACCGGGATATTAAGCCGCAAAATATTATGCGGAAGCCTAATGGACAGTTAGTTCTGATTGATTTTGGCACAGCCCGGGAAGTTTCAGGCACGTATTTAATGAAAGTGGAACAGGGACAGAATGTAACGGGGATTGTCTCTCCGGGTTACACCCCCCCTGAACAAACCAATGGGAAAGCAGTTCCCCAGTCGGATTTCTTTGCTTTGGGACGAACTTTTATTTTTTTATTAACGGGAAAACCGCCCACGGCTTATCCTGAAAATCCGCGCACGGGGAAACTATTATGGCGTAAAGGCGCGCCTAATATTTCTAAGTCATTAGCAGACGTCATTGATTATTTAATGGCACCTTTCCCTGGAAATCGTCCGCAAAATCCCCAAATGGTTTTACAGTGTTTAGCGGAAGTTGATCTGAATATATCGGATACTCCGAAATCTGAACCTAAATCTGATGAGAAAGATAAAAAGGATCGGGTTAAAGCCAAACCGTCGGATCAGAAAAGCTTCATCGATGTTGTTAGTCAAATTAAAGTTCCTCAACTTCAATTCAAATATTTTTGGATTTTAGGATCAATTTTATTGATGGCAGGAGGTTTATATACTCAAATTGATGGTTATCTTCGCTATGGATTTATTCCGGCTAATCCAATTTTAATCCTGAAAAGTTTACCCAGTAGTATTTTTTTACAAGGGTATAAACGGGCGGTTGGTCAAGTTTATGCCGTTGCCATTAGTCCCAATAGTCAAACCTTATCTGTTGGCAGTTTCGGAGCCATTAGAATTTGGGATTTAACAACAGGTAAAGAAATGCAAACGATTGCAGCCCATTCTAGTTGGGTTAAATCTTTGGCGATTAGTCCGAATGGGCGGATTATGGCGAGTGGAAGTAATGATAAAACAATACGCCTTTGGGATTTAAGAGATGGTAACCGGATTCGCACCATTGAAGGTCATACTGGAAGTGTGAATGCCATCGAATTTAGTCCCGATGGTCAAATCTTAGCCAGTGGCAGCGATGACGAAACAATTCGCCTTTGGGGCGCAGAAACGGGATCACGCCTGTTAACGATTACAGGTCACAAAGGGGCAATTCACGCCTTAGCATTTAGTCCCACAGGTCAAACCTTAATTAGTGGGGGAAGCGATCGCGTGATTCGATTCTGGAATTTAGAAACCGGAACTCGTCAACGAACTCTATCGGGTCATGAAGGTGTCATTAATGCCCTAATTTTTACACCGGATGGTAAAACCGTGATTAGTGCCAGTGATGATGGAACGATTCGCCTTTGGGATACCAGTACAGGTGATCAAAAAGCCAGTTGGAAGGATCATGATAGTCCGGTCAAATCCCTAGCGATTAGTGCAGATGGTAACACGCTTTTGAGTGGGGGAAATAATGTGATGGTTTGGGATCTCAAAACAGGAAAAAAACTCGCCACTTTATGGGGTCATAATAAACCTATTAATGCTTTAGCGGTCAGCCCCAATGGTAGAATTGTCGTCAGTGGTAGCGAAGACAAAACGATTAAAATTTGGGAAATGCCACTCAAGAATTAAGAATTAAAGATGATAAAATATAGGCATCTATACCCTTCTTTATTCTTCTTCAATCCCTAAAAGGGATTATTGGTTATTGTAACTAAGAGTCTAAGATATATCAATTGAGTTGATTAAAGTTTCAATCCCTAAAAGGGATTATTGGTTATTGTAACCAGCAACAGTTCTAAGGATTCAAAAATGATTAGTTTCAATCCCTAAAAGGGATTATTGGTTATTGTAACCCTCGACCCAGATATGGCGAAAATACCCGATATTGATGTTTCAATCCCTAAAAGGGATTATTGGTTATTGTAACTTCGGATCGAGAAAAATGAGAAGGACATT
>JBMDYE010000552.1:0-10114 GCA_048595135.1 Planktothrix sp.
CTTGGGGAATTCTCAACTCGGAACAGTTGCTTTTATCGGTGGGAATTAAAATTAATTGAGTTTCACCTAAAGTTAGCTTTGTCCCGTTGACGATTTCCCACACATTGGGTAAATCTTCTTCGGCTGGCCAAACGGTGAGAAGATCTTGGATATCGGAATCTTCTTGAACCCAAATTTTAAAGTGATTGAGGGTGATATGATTTAGATAGGCATTCCACCGGGAAGTCGGATTAGAATAATTCTCGGTTTGCTGCCAAGCTTCTTGTTGTTCTTCTGGGGATAGTTCTATCCAAATTTGTTGAGGATAAATGACCGTTAACTCATCAAAATTTAGGTTCATTTGTTCTGTGTTAGTCATCGTTCTAATTCGCCTCCTAAAATAACCTTGTCATCTTTTTCAATCTCCCTTGCAATTTTAGATACACCTGTTCTACTGTATTGATGGGTCTAAAAACAGGAAGATTATGCAGTTTTTTTAGCTCAATTTTGACATCCGAGTATTTACCCAAATTTTAAGTCTGAGAGCATAAAAGAGATCAAAACCTAGAGAACTATAACTGTATTTATACTGAAATTATTACATAATAGAATTACGCTTCAACCTACTAAAGGATATAGATACAGTGGCGGAAGCATCCTGATTGTGTAGAAACCTTGCATCCAAGGTCTCTACTACGTGGGCTTTAGGAGATTTATGTAACATTGATTGAAGGATGGAATATAACCTAACCAAAAGTATAGGGTATGACCCCACCTGAAGAAGAGTTTACAACTGAACTTCAGAATAGGAACATTTCAGACGTTTGCTCTTACCATTAAACCAGTTTGCACAATGCACTTTTTTCTTGATAGCAGAGTCAATATGATGAAACTTGTCTTTCTCGGAATTATGGTATTGCTTGGCTTGCTGAACTATCCTCTCAGAGGATTAGCAGAAGTGACTCCATCGAGCAGTCATCGTTCCGATAATATCTCGATTCGCTTTCAACAACAAGATTCAGATGGTTCAGGTCGAGGAAGACCGACTGACCGAGAAGGAACCGGAAGCCGAGGAGACTGTCCTCCGGTAGATGTGCAACTGACCGCCTTAGTTCCAAGTGGGAATTTGGGGTCTTTTATTGAACCGTATCCGACATTATGGTTTTACGTTCCCTATCAAGCCAGTGAAGTGGCTTTGGCAGAATTTTCATTACAAGATGAACACAATAATGATATTTACCGCACCAATTTTTCCTTACCTCAGACGCCGGGTATTATGAGTTTAAATCTGGCGAGTGCGACTTTGTTAGAAACTAATAAAATGTATCAATGGTATCTCAAAATTTATTGTACTCAACAGCCCTTATCAACTCCTATCTTTGTTCGGGGATGGGTAAAACGAATCGCCATTAAACCTGAACTAGAAAAGCAGTTAAACGTCGCTAACACACCCCGCCAACGGATTGCACTTTATGCTCAACATGGGATTTGGTATTCCACTTTAACTAACTTAGCTCAACTTCGTCTCACCTCCCCAGAAGATGCTAACTTTAATCAAGATTGGGAAAATTTATTGCGAGATGTGGGTTTAGAAAATCTGATTCAACAACCCATTACTGGAGAAGTTAATCTACATAAAAATTAATTTTTAACTTGAACTTAAAGTTATAATTAAAGCTGAAATTGAAGATCGCACCCGATGTAAAGCTAATAATTCAGGAATTTTTCCGGATTCCTCTGCTTAATTCTTAATTCTTAATTCTGTTTTCTGTCACGATAACAACGGTTCTAATGCTGCTGCCATTGCAGACCGTTGTTCTGGATCATATTGCCAACGTTCTAAAAAGGTTTGATAGGTTCCTTGTCCGGTTTTGGCACTCTCAAATAATTGTTGAATTAAAGGAGGTAAGGTTGGTAAATTTAACTGTTGAATTAACTGAACAGAACGTTGGGTCACTCGTTGTGAACTTTGAGCCATTTCCGGATTATTTTGACGATGATGATGCACCGCCATTGCTGCCGACATGGCAACATTTTTAACCAGTAATCCTGAAACAATTTCCGGCGAAGTTCTTAAGGCTTCCAAAACCGTTGGAGTCGGATGATCAGCCCAAGGGAGAGGATCAGTTAAATAACTAACAAAAAATCCTCTTGCTCCATTTTGGGTTTGAACTAACTGAGCGATCGCTGTTTTAAGATCTGCCTCAGATAGTATTTTTTCCTGAATTTGAGCCATTAACGTTTGAGTAATTTCAATCGCTTGCTCAAAGGTAACATTTTCGGGAACCTTGACATTTGACATGATAGTTAACTGTTAACGATTGAGGATCAACGGAGTTCATGCCGTCAGGCTATAACCCTAGAGGGCTAACTACAATTCTTAATTTGAGCAGGGCGGGTTTAGCTAACTTAATCATTAAATTCTCAAGTGTTTGGAAAAACCCGCACCTACAATTAGGATTATAAACTTGGCTCAGGATGTTACTTGAGATTCTTAATTTTTAATTTTCTCTATTTATCTCCTGATACTAAAGCACTATATTCAGCAGCGGTTAAAGCTCCTTCTAAATCGTTGGGATTACTCACCTTAACTTTAATAAACCATCCGTCTCCATAGGGATCTGGCATGATCACTTCAGGGTCGTCTATGATTTCAGTATTCTGCTCAACGACAGTCCCACTTACGGGAGCATATAATTCTTCAACGGCTTTTACAGACTCAACCGTACCCATCGGGTCGCCTTTAGTAATATCGTCGCCAATCTTGGGAAGTTCAACAAATACAATATCTCCGAGTTGCTGGATTGCATAGGCACTAATACCAATGGTGGCAATGTCACCTTCGAGTTTGATATATTCATGGGAATCCGTGTATTTCAGGTCGTCAGGATATTCGAGTGCCATAGTGATGTTATTCCTCAAAAGCTAATCAATATAATACTTGGCTTGCACCCCCATGATTACCAAATCGGATAGAAGTATTCTTTAAGCGTTAACGGCATAATGATGGATTATAAGACTTTGATCAAGCGCTTCGTTATTGGTGAATTTTCTCTAAAACGAATTATGCGTTTTATCCTAATTCTCTATGTATCAGTAGGCGTTTGGGCATATTTTTTTGCAGAACGGATTATTTTCCAACCTGGCCCATCCAGTTACGAACCTTCTGCGGACTTGCTGACCTTGACAACAGCCAATCAGGTAAAAATTACAGCGATCTATTTAGACAATCCTAATGCTAAATATACCCTGCTCTATAGTCATGGCAATGCTGAAGATTTAGGAGATAACCGTTTTCTCTTAGAAGAATGGCGACAAATGGGATTTTCTGTTTTTGCTTATGATTATCCAGGGTACGGAACCAGTGAAGGTACACCCTCCGAACAGGGAACTTATCAAGCCATTGATGCTGCCTATTATTATCTAACTCAACAGTTAAAAATCAAGAGCGATCGCATTATTATTTATGGCCGTTCTGTTGGTGGGGGGCCATCGGTTGATTTAGCGTCCCGTCAACCGGCGGCGGGTTTAATCTTAGAAAGTACCTTTACCAGTATCTTTCGAGTTAAAACGATTATTCCGCTTTATCCGTTTGATCGATTCAATAATATTGAGAAAATTAAGTCGGTTCGTTGTCCGGTTTTAATGATTCATGGAACCCAGGATCAAATGATTCCTTTTGCTCACGGACAACAACTTTTTGCAGCGGCATCTCCGCCTAAATTATCCTTTTGGGTAGCCGGTGCTAATCATAATAATGTAGTTGGGGTGGCAGGCGATCGCTATGAACAAAAGTTAAAAGAATTTGTTAAAATACTGGAATAATTCGGAAATTATGCGATCATAAAATTACTCTTATAATGCGTTAATTTATCAAGGTCAACCGATTATTGAAGACTTATAAATTATTGATCCGGCTTGATCTTATCAAATTTCGGGTCTAAAAAATACTTCCCTTAATGTTAAAGCTAAAATTAATCAAAATCAAACCGTCATTATCGAAAATATAGTTTAAAAGCGATCGCATCATCCCACAACCGACAGCCCATTTTAACCAAGACTGTTTAATCCCAAAATTGAGCAAAATCTATTGTGAATGGACTACAGCTTAAGTATTTTTACTTATTCTATTGGGACAAGCAGAACTAGATTGCTCTGTCCTTTCCCAAAGCCTCAGAAAAGGCTCTAAAAATAATATAAGCTTATATCGATAATGAAGAATATTTTTAGATTTAATCTGTACTTCAGGTTATCCATATACTAAAATCTATAGTAAGTTTTTATTCAACAGTAAAGAGTCAATGTAACCCCCAGCCCTCAACAGGGTGAGTGTGGTTTACAAGTGTTGATTAATGGCAGTTCTGCCTCCAATCAACTCGCTCATTCAATTTTTAGCAAACCCTATAGATAGGTCGCACCAATGGCTGAGTTCTTCCTTAATACCATTTGGTGGATACCCTGCTACCCCTTAATTGGGGCTTTGTTATCCACCCTCTGGTTTCCAGCAATCATTCGACGCACTGGCCCCCGTCCGGCGGGATATGTCAATATCATTACCACCCTACTTGCCTTGGCACATGGGTTATTTGCTTTAATCACAGTTTGGGGTCAACCCGCCCAAACCGTGATTATTCCTTGGTTTCATGTAGTTAACTTAGACTTTACCATTCCCTTAGAAGTCTCGGCGGTTACCGTCGGGGCCACCTTAGTGATTACCGGATTAAACCTTTTAGCCCAAATCTACGCCATTGGTTACTTAGAAATGGACTGGGGATGGGCGCGGTTCTACTCGCTTCTAGGTTTATTTGAAGCGGGGTTATGCGGGTTAGTGCTGTGCAACTCCCTGTTCTACAGCTACATCATTCTAGAAATTCTCACCCTCGGTACTTATTTATTAGTCGGTTTCTGGTTTAACCAATCCTTGGTGGTCACCGGTGCCAGAGACGCCTTTTTAACCAAACGGGTTGGGGACTTATTCCTGTTAATGGGAGTAGTCGCCTTATATCCCCTGGCGGGAACCTGGGATTTTACCGAATTAGCCCAATGGGCGCAAACCAACCCCCTTGACCCGAAAGTTGCCACCTTATTAGGATTAGCCTTGTTAGCAGGGCCACTCGGCAAATGCGCCCAATTCCCTCTGCATCTGTGGTTAGATGAAGCAATGGAAGGCCCGGTTCCCAGTACGATTCTGCGGAATTCCGTTGTGGTCGGTGCTGGAGCTTGGGTGTTAGTCAAAATGTACCCGGTGATTGCTTTATCTCCGGTGGTCATGTCAACGGCCGTGTTCATTGGGTTAGCAACGTCAGTGGGAGCCAGTTGTATTGCCATCGCCCAAATTGATATTAAACGCGCCTTATCCTATTCCGTCAGTACCTATATGGGCGTGATTTTTATTGCCTTTGGAACTGGACAAACCCAAGCGGCTATTTCTCTGCTATTCACCTACGCTTTACCAATGGCGTTATTAGTGATGGCAACCGGAAACATTATTGCGAACAACATCACCCAAGATTTAACCCAATATGGCGGGTTGTGGTCACGTCGTCCCATCACTGGATTATGCTTTTTAGTCGGAACAGCGGCGTTAATTGCAGTTCCTCCCTTTGGCGGATTTTGGACAATGTTAGAGTTAGCAGAAACCCTCTGGACGACTCAACCTGCCATTACCCTTTGTCTGTTTTTAGTCAATGGTTTAACGGCGTTTAGTTTAACCCGTGAATTTGGATTACTTTTTACTGGAAAACCCAAACAAATGACCGTCCGTTCTCCCGAAGGATTATGGGCAATGGTATTACCCACAACGGTATTAATGGGATTTTGTTTACACGTTCCTTTGTTCTTAAAACAATGGAATTTGTTACCGACGGAGGTGAATTTAACCGTAGGGGGATTGTTAACAATCTCTACTGTAATCGGTTGCGGATTGGGCGGAATCATTTATTGCAATGAAAATTGGAAAAAACCCGTTCAACTTCCCTCTTCTGCGATTCAAGATTTCTTCGCTTACGATTTCTACACCGCCAAACTGTATCGCGTCACCATTGTATTTACCGTGGGATTAGTATCTCAGGTGATGTCTTGGATTGACCGCTATATTGTGGATGGGTTCGTTAATTTAGTTGGAATTGTAACGGTTTTTAGTGGACAAACCTTGAGATACAATGTTTCAGGACAAACTCAGTTTTATGCCCTGACAATTATTGTGGGAGTGACTTTACTTTTGGGAATCTTTTCGTTAAGATTGTTTTAACTAATCAATGGCTTTATCTCAAACAAAAACTTGATTTTTCAACAATTTCAATAATCAATTTACTGTGAGTCAAACATGGAAAAAAAATTAGTAGACTTAAACGTGTCTCGTCGGAATTTAATAAAATTTGGTTCAATGGGTGTGGGGGCTACAGTTTTAACGGCGGGAGTTGGAAAAGGAATTGAGTGGGTACAGAGTAAACCTGCTGTTGCCAACACGACTAATACTACCCCTGACCAAGCATTACAAGAACTGTTAGAGGGGAATAAACGCTTTGTCGAAAATAAACGCAACAACCCTAACCAAACAATCGCAAGAGTTCAAGAAGTGGCAAAAGGGCAAGCACCCTTTGCTGCAATTCTCAGTTGTGCAGATTCACGGGTACCTGCCGAAATTATTTTTGATCGAGGTTTTGGGGATTTATTCGTTGTTCGGAATGCGGGAAATGTTGCCACTCCTGAAGAAATTGGAAGTCTTGAATTTGGCACCTTGGTATTAGGGGCAAAAGTCCTGATGGTGATTGGACATAAATATTGTGGGGCAGTTAAAGCCACCATTGATGGAAAAGCAGTTCCGGGTCAAATTGCCAGCATTGTAGATGCCATTAAACCTGCAATTAATCCCAATCAAAACTTAGACGAGTGTATCGTTTCTAATGTCAAATTAGAAATGAAGCGTTTACAAGCTTCTCCTGTTATTTCTAAGCTCATTAAAGACAACAAATTAAAATTAGTGGGTTCCTATTATGACTTAGATACGGGCAAAGTGAAAGTGGTTGCTTAGAGCAACAACAAGCAAGTTGATCAAAAAATTTATCTAAAATTCAAGTTAAGATCAGCTTGCTTTTAACTGAGTTACGATTAGATGCAACGAACTAGATAGGAAAACATGAGATCAGATTTCGATACACCCAGTTCTACCCGTCGTGATCTATTAAAATATGGGATTTGCATCGCTGGAACAGCCCTTTTAACGGCTGGAGCTACAACGAAATTTCTAGATCGAGGTAGCAAAAAGGAAGGGGCTGAGGAAGGGGCAGCTTGTGAAGCTCCAGAAATGACTCCAGAGGTTGCTTTAGAACGATTACTGTCAGGAAATAAACGGTTTGTTCAAAATAAACTAACCCATCCTAACCAAACTCAGGAACGGATGAAAGAAGTGAGCGCTGGTCAAAAACCCTTTGCTGCTATTTTAGGATGTGCTGATTCTAGAGTTCCCGCCGAGATTGTTTTTGATCAAGGTTTAGGTGATCTTTTTGTAGTTCGGAATGCGGGAAATGTGGTGACTCCAGAAGAAATGGGTAGTCTTGAATTTGGAGCTTTAGAATTAGGGGTTAAAACCATTCTCATTCTCGGTCATCAAAAATGTGGAGCCGTTAAAGCCACCATTGACGGAAATGCTGTTCCCGGTAAAATTGGCAGTATTATTGAGGCGATTAAACCGGCTATTAAAGATAAGCAGACTTGGGATGAAGCCGTAATTGCTAATATCAGGCTGCAAATCAAAAAATTAAAAGCTTCTCCGTTGCTTGCCGAATTAGTGGAGAAGGAAGAATTAAAAATTGTTGGGGGGATTTATGAACTAGAGACTGGAAAAGTGAAACTGGCTGCCTAAAAATGCTGTAGAAATGAAAATAAAACTCCTAACTATTCGGAAGTTTTTATTAATCATTTCTATAGTCTTTATCCAAACTTTAAAATTTATAATTTTACTTTTTTAGATTCGGTAAGTTATGATGGATAAAGTTTGGAACCTGATTTAAAAATTACCTTTTGTTTGACTTTAATATCGCCGATCTCATTCCTTCTCTGAAAACCCTAAGCTTATGTTGAGTGCGTTAATTCTGATTCCAATTGTGGGTTGCTTATTAATTGGGCTTTTGCCCAAACAATTATCAGCCCAGCAAGTTCGTTCCATTGCCTTAGCCATAACCAGCGTTATTTTAGTTTGGACGTTCAAACTAGCCTTTGATTTAGATATCACAACTTCAAACTTTCAATTAACCGAATATATCAACTGGATTCCCCAATTAGGATTATCCTACAGTTTGGGAATTGATGGGTTAGCATTTCCCTTGATTGCGTTAAGCGGTTTATTAACCTGGGTGGCGATCGCCAGTAGCCATAGCGATCAAGAACGTCCTCGCCTCTATTATTCCATGATTTTACTGGTGAATGCGGGGATTGCTGGAGCCTTTTTAGCGCAGAATTTACTGCTGTTCGTTCTTTTCTATGAATTAGAATTAATCCCGATTTATCTGTTAATTGGGATTTGGGGCAGTGAAAAACGCGCTTACGCAGCGATGAAATTTCTGATTTATACCGCCCTTTCAGGAATTTTAATTTTAGCCGCCTTTTTAGGCATGGCTTGGTTAAGCGAAGCCGCTAGTTTTGATTATTCAGCAATTAAAACTCAGGACTTTGGATTAACAACCCAGTTAATTCTATTAACGGTATTAGTGTTAGGATTTGGGATCAAAATTCCCTTGGTTCCCCTCCATACTTGGCTTCCCGATGCTTATGTGGAATCCTCTTCTCCCGTGACCATGTTATTAGGAGGAATTGTTGCCAAATTAGGAACCTATGGGTTAATTCGATTTGGCTTACAATTGTTTCCGGAAGCTTGGCAAATTGTTAGCCCAGGACTGGCTACCATTGGTGTTATTACCGTGTTATATGGGGCTTTAACGGCTATTGCCCAACAGGATATTAAACGGATGGTGGCGTATAGTTCCATTGGTCACATGGGCTATATTTTAGTCGCCGCCGCTGCTGCAACGGAATTGAGTTTAATTGGGGCGATCGCCCAAATGATTGCTCATGGTTTAATCCTCGCCATTCTCTTTCAACTGGTGGGGGTTGTGGAAGAAAAAGTGGGAACCCGTGACTTAAATGTTCTGAATGGTTTAATGAACCCGATTCGCGGTTTACCCCTCACCAGTTCCCTGTTAATTATGGCAGGAATGGCGAGTGCGGGAATTCCCGGTTTAGTGGGATTTGTCGCTGAGTTTTTAGTCTTCCAAGGCACCTTTTCTGTCTTCCCCGTCCAGAGTTTACTGTGTATTATTGCCTCGGGTTTAACGGCGGTTTATTTCGTGATTCTGCTCAACCGCACTTGTTTTGGAAAATTAGATAATCGGTTAGCTTATTATCCAAAAGTAACGTTAGCGGAACAAGCGCCTGCCTTAATTTTAGCCGCCTTAATTTTTGTTCTGGGGATTCAACCGCCTTTGTTATTACGGTGGATGGAACCCACAGCGCAAGCAATGGTGATCGCTTTAAATCAAGCGGCTCCTGCTCAAGAAATTGCTCTTAATTCTCCTCAAGTGAAGTAACTTGTTTTCGGTCAAACCCTGCTCAATTAATAACGATCAATTAGGAGATTTAAAATGACCATTGCCACCTTACCTCAAACGAAATTACCCCCCTCAACTCACGAATTTTCCTCGATTATTCATCGTTTGGAAGCAGGAGGCGCCATGCTTCCTGATACCCCGGAAAATTTAATGCAAATTATCGGCATTTATAAAGCTTATGCAGTGCCGATGGATTTCTATTGGCGGGATTTACTTTATATTGCAGAACAAGTTTTTTTAAATCCGTTACCCTTCTTTAAATACTTCATTCCCAAAGAGTATTTAGATCTGCATAATCACTATGCGGGAGATGATGCCGATTTAAGAATTTGGCGCGGCGAAGCAACCGCCCACCCGGAATTATTAGCCTTTATGGAAAAAGGCGAAACCACCAAAATGTCAAAATTACTGCATCATTTATGGCATGATCGGGTGAATATGGAATTTGCTGAATCTTGTATTCAGGCGATTTTATGGCATCGGGATATGGGGTGATTATTTGATCCGTATTTAGATACCGATGAATATTA
>JBMDYE010000553.1:0-1800 GCA_048595135.1 Planktothrix sp.
TGTGACTAAGATTCTCATTCTTAACGACAAACATTTGTAGAGGGCAGTTCCATCCTACAAAAATCTGTGGCTATCGCCAAACCCTTTACAAAAAAAATACAAATCTTCTTTAAATAGAGGTTGAGTTTGCAGGTTGGGGCCTAAAATCGGACGGGATGGGTTGGTTTGTGTTCCGAATGGTTGGGTATGTCAGGGTTGCGATCGCATTTCCTCAATGTTCTGTTTTCAGATTTCATCTCCAAACTCTTCAAATAAAGCCTTTAAATCTCTTTTTCCAGAAGCTACACGGACAATATCAATTCCATCTTCACGGGGATAATAAAACACAATATAGTCATCAACAATGAAGCCCCGCAGATCAGATTCAATCCAAGAATAGTCTTTACCCATATTGGGAAAACCTGAGACTAACTTACATTTTTTTCGGATAGCATCAAACAGTTTACTGGCAGCTTTAACATTAGTTTGACCAATAAATTCACAAATTTCATTGATGTCTTGAACTGCCAGTTCTGAGAAAAAGTAACTACCCATTTTTAACGTTCTTCCATCAAATTTAACTTTTCTTGTAGTTGTTGAAAAACTAATTCCCCATCAACGACTTTCCCTTCCCGGATTTGCTGGGTTCCCTCAGCAATTTTTTGCCTTAGTTCAATCAGTTGCTTTTCTCTTTCCTCATGTTGATCTAAAAGTTGAAATGCTACTGTTAATAAATCATCCACACTTTTATATTTACCTTGTTGTAGTTTTTCAAGAATAAATTTTTCTTGCTCTGGCTTGATTACAATGTGCATTTTTCTCTCCTTATTTTTAAGTTAATTTATTATTACAATTTTATTAAATTTTAAACTTTGGCTTTGCATTAAATTACCTATTTTGGGGGTTAATAAATATATTAACATAAATATTAAAAACCCTAGTAACCCCATCAGGGCTTTGTCTATTCCGGTAATCCCAAATCCGGTAAATTTTTAACAATTTTAACCGTTTCTAAACTAACGGTGATGACTTGACCAATTAATCTAACAATATATTGTTCATCGTCTAAACGGTTCGGATCATTAGTAATTCCACTGCGTTTATCGGTTTTAATTTGATATTGATCAATAATCCAATCTAATGCAGAACGGTTTCCTAAGCGATAGTCAAAGACTTCTGGCGGAATACCGCTTAGGGTGAGAAATTCATTATAAATTATTTGGGTTTTATCTTTACTGAGTTTCATTTTGTCCACCCGCCAATCTAACGGGACTTCTTCATTTTCGATAAATTTAAGCGGGTATTCCGGTTTTTGTTCATAGTTGAGATGGAGGTCTGCTAATTGTTGTCCCGCCTCAACAAACCCTCTAAAATCTGGCGCGTAGGGAATGCGAGGAAGTTCTCGTTTTAGGTTAGCGGCGTAGCGTTCTCGGTAGGTGGGATGATGTAAGAGGCTATATGTATAATAGAAGATATCCCATTTTGTAATAATCTGATCTTGGTAATAATTTCTAAATTGTTCCAGTGACCAGTCGGTGATATTTTCTTTTCGGTTTGTTCCGTCTTCGTCGTAGGTGTAGAAGGGGAAACATTGAGAGCCACTTTGGGGGAGTAACTCTGGGATAAAGTTAACCATTAAACAAAAAATAGGAATTTCGCTACCAACTTTAAGCCAAATTACTCTATTTTCTTGTTCACTATTAAATGTAGGTAATATTTTTAAGAACAAACCTCTACGATGATTTAAAACCTCATCAAAATATAAAAACTGTAAACAAAAAGGACGATAGAATGATTTTCTAATCTTGTTTTCATCCAATT
>JBMDYE010000554.1:0-1998 GCA_048595135.1 Planktothrix sp.
GAACGATTAACTCCGGCAGAATTGAGGATTATTTATCCATTAGCCATTGCTGGGCAGTCTCTAACGTTTCGAGACTTACAAGTGCAAAAGGGTTGGATTGAAGAAGGAGGAAATGCGATCGCAATTTTAGAATCCCTGTTGCGGCGATCACTCTTGGAAAAAGTCGGACAGGAGACATTTGAATTTCGGCTTCCACCTTTAGTTCAGTCCTATGTGCTTGATCAATACAAAGAACAGTTGGCACAGAATCTTGCTAAAAATCCCAATATTTTGTTATCGGAAATGTCGGGGGATGAATTCTTAATTAAAAATTGGCGATTTTCGGACGAGTTAAATTTAACAGTGAGTTCTCAGGCTAAACAATCGATTGCTCGTCATTTTAATCAATTGGGCTATAAATTTTATATGGAAGGGGAACTCAAAAGTGCTAAACTTTATTTACAGTTATCACTTCAGTTTAATTCAGATTTATCGGCATCTCATTTTAATTTAGGGTCTACCTACGAAAAACTTCAAAATATTGAGTTAGCACGGTATCATTATCAAAAAGCGGCTTCCTCTGATAGCAATCCAGGTTATTCTGCTGTTTCTAATTTAGCTCGATTAGAAATTTTACAGGGAAATCATGAGCAAGCGATTGAGTTAGTTCAGGCTATCTTAGAGCGAGTTGAGGAGCCATTAATTAAGGCTTCGTTATATAAAAATTTAGGATGGGCGTATTTTGAACTCAATCAGAATGAACAGGCAAAGCAGTATTTATTGCGAGCTATTGAGGAATCAAATGATCGCGCTGCGCCTTATTGTTTATTGGCTCAAATTCGAGAGGAGGAAGGGGATAATTTAGGGGCAAAAGTCGCTTGGCAGAATTGTTTAAATTATGATTCAAAACAAAGTCGTACCTATAAGGAACCTTGGGTTTGGCCAGAGTTAGAGATGTGGCGGGTAATGGCTTATGCGTACTTAAAGCGTTATGGCGATTGAGTAGGGTAATTTAGGAAGATTTAATATTAACAGTTCTTCTCCTCTCGCCTTGCAGGAGAGGGGCTTGGGGAGAGGCTGTAAGGATAAGCATTCACCAATGAAATAGCTTTATGGACTTTGATTGCAGATCGTTTTATATTACACTCAATTGTAGTGGCAAAATTCAAGAAACGGGATCAAGCCTTCATGAGCCGAGTGGCTTTGGTTGTAGGAATTAATCGGTATCTCAGTTTACCGAAAAAAGCTGATGGAAGTTCTGGAGACTTGGAACGAGCCGCGGTTGATGCAGAAGCACTCGCATCTCGCTTAGAACAATATGGCTACTTTCAACGAGTGGAACGTTTACCGAAACGGAGCGTTAATGGCAAATTTGAAATTGATCCGCAAGGAAAGATTAATATTCAAGATTTAGAAGAAGCGATTTTTGAGTTATTTTGTCCTCAAGGAAAGGAGATTCCCCATACAGCACTGTTATTTTTTGCAGGGCATGGTTTTGTCAAAACTCAAGGGTTTCCTGATGTAGTGCTAGGGGCTAGTGATACCAACCTCAGAACAAAATGGGGGGTTTCCTTACGGAATTTTAGAGAGGTTTTACAACAGAGTAAGGTTCGAGAAAAAGTAATTATTTTAGATTGCTGTCATAGTGGGGAAATCTTAAATTTGAAACTCGCTGATCCTGGAGAACAAGGGGAGGGATATTCTCATTGTTTTATTGCTGCTTGTACCGCTTCACAACAAGCCTATGGCGTGGGAAAACATGGGTTATTAACGGGGGTTTTACTGGAAACTTTGGTTCCCCAAGTTGGAAAAGCATTTAACCATTTAGACGTTTGTACGGCGATTCATAACCATTCTTGTTGGCAAGAATACCATCAGCAAACCCCTGTTACCAGTCATACAGGAAAACCGATTGATTTGATTTATCCCTTAATGGCTCATTGTCAACCCGTTGCGCTTGCCAGTTCTCCACCCAAAAAACGATTGATTTGTTTGTAGAATTTACAAGCAGTTCCGGTT
>JBMDYE010000555.1:0-8850 GCA_048595135.1 Planktothrix sp.
CCCCAACCTCTCAACAAACCCCGGCGCCGCAACCACCCAGGGGCACCGGGGCCGGGGGCCCCTCGGCCACACGGGCAACGGGGGAAAGGGGGACAAGGGGACAATTTTTCCTTCCTTCCTTCTTCTTCCTTCCTTCTTATTCCTTCTGCCTTCTGCCTCCTGCCTCCTGCCTTCTATAAAAACATTATCCTAAATTAACGATGACACAGCTTTCAGAACAAGTCAAAGAAAAAATTAGATATTTTTTACTGTATCGAATTGGGGCAAAGATTCTCTGGACATTTGAAAAGCTGATTCCCCAATATTCCTTAATTGGAAATACGGCTTTTTTTGAAGCGGAACAATTTAGTTGGGCATCGGAACTTGAACAGAATTGGCATTTAATTCGTCAAGAATTAGAGGAAGTTTTGCAAGCTAAAGATCAACTGCCTAACTTTCAAGATATTTCACCCGACCAAGGTTATAGTACAACCCAAGATAATTTATGGAAAACTTATTTCTTTTATGGCTATGGCATTAAAGTCGATAAAAACTGCCAGAGATGCCCAGAAACCACCCGAATTATCGAAAATATTCCAGGGATGAAAACCGCATTTTTCTCAATTTTATTCCCTGGAAAACATATTCCTGAACATCGGGGGCCGTATAAAGGGGTAATTCGATGTTTATTTGGATTAAAGATTCCTGAACCCAGAGAAAAATGTCGGATTCGAGTCGGAACAGAAACGCGGTCTTGGGAAGAAGGAAAATGTATGATTTTTGATGATTCCTTTCCCCATGAAGCATGGAACGAAACCGAGGAGATTCGAGTCGTTTTGTTTTTAGATATTATGCGACCCTTGCGGTTTCCGATGTCAATGATTAACGAATTATTCCTGAAACTGATTACCATTTCTCCCTTTGTTCAAGATGGCTATGCGAACCAACGAAAATGGGATGTTCGCTTAGAAGAAGTATTTGCAGAATTGAAGGAAAAACAGTCTGCTACAAAAGCCGGGATACAAAAATAAATTTTATCCAGTTTTAGGGTAAAAATTTTAGCAAAACGTTGAACATTTTCTACCTTTACATGACTAATTCCACCTATAATACACTCGTTGAACTGTTACAAGATCGGGCTGCTAACTCTTCTAATCAATCTGCCTATACTTTTTTATTAGATGGGGAAACAGAAACCGTTCGTTTCAGTTATCAACAGTTAGAACAGCAAGCGAAAACTATTGCGGTGCATCTCCAATCTTTGTGTCAACCTGGGGAACCTGTCTTATTATTATATCCCCCAGGATTAGATTATATTGCCGCATTTTTTGGCTGTCTTTATGCGGGAGTAATTGCGGTTCCAGCTTATCCTCCCCGTCCCGATCGCTCCCTGCCTCGGTTAAAATCAATTATTGAGGATACTAACGCTACAATTGCCTTAACAACGAAAGAAACCTTATCCAGTTTAGAACGATTTTTCCCTCAGCTTCCTGATGTGCTTCCGTTGAAATGGTTAGCAACAGATACCCTCGATCAAGCGATCGCTAACCAATGGCAAAGTCCTGATATTAATAACAATACTCTCGCCTTTTTACAATATACGTCCGGTTCCACTGCCACCCCCAAAGGGGTCATGATTTCCCATCAAAATTTATTGCATAATTCCGCTGCCATTCATCGATGTTTCGGACATTCCCCTAATAGTAAAGGCGTGATTTGGTTGCCTCCCTATCATGATATGGGCTTAATTGGCGGAATTTTACAACCCTTATATGGGGACTTTCCGGTTATTTTAATGTCGCCATTAATGTTTGTACAAAATCCGTTACGGTGGTTACAAACGATTTCTAACTATCGAGGTACTACCAGTGGCGGCCCCAATTTTGCCTATGATTTATGCGTGAGAAAAATTAAACCTGAACAGTTAGAAACCTTAGATTTAAGCAGTTGGGATTTAGCATTTAATGGGGCAGAACCCATTTCGGCAGATGTGTTAGAAAAATTTGCGAAAACCTTTGCCATTTGCGGGTTTAGGCGAGAAGCCTTTTATCCGTGTTATGGCATGGCAGAAGCGACATTAATTATTAGCGGGGTTGAAAAAATAGCACCTCCCACGTTGAAAACCGTTAATGCAACAAAATTAGAAAAAAATCAAGTCATTTCGGCTGAAAATTCTGAGGGTTTAACCCGAACGTTAGTAGGATGTGGGCAACGTTTACCTGACCAAAACATTTTAATTGTTAATCCTGAAACGTTTAACCCTTGTTCAGACGCAGAAGTCGGAGAAATTTGGGTAACAGGCCCCAGTATTGCTCAAGGATATTGGAATAAACCCCAGGAAACCCAAGAAACGTTTAATGCTACCTTAGCAACCGGAGAGGGGCCGTTTTTAAGAACGGGAGATTTAGGATTTTTAGATCAGGGAGAATTATTTATTACCGGACGCATTAAGGATGTGATTATTATTAATGGTCGCAATCATTATCCCCAAGATATTGAATGGACAGTTGAACAAAGTCATGATTTAATTCGTCCCAATTGTAGCGCCGGATTTCCCATCCAGGTGAACGGAGAAGAACGGTTAGTGATTGTGGCGGAAGTCCAACGTCAATATTGGCAACAGTTACGCACGTTTAATCAAGATAATGGTTCCGCCCAGAAAAAACATCCGAAACAAGAATTAACCCAAGCCATCCGTCGTGCGATTTCTCTCAATCATGAGTTGCAAGTTTATCAAACCGTGTTGTTGAAACCTGGAACAATTCCAAAAACGTCTAGTGGAAAAATCCAACGCCATGCTTGTCGGGCCAGTTTTTTGGCCGGAACCCTGGCCATTGTCGATGAATAATTGTAGGGACGGGGTTCTCCCGTCCGTCCGTATCGACAACCAAACGATGAACTGCACTACTGGGGTAGGAATCCTCAGTGCGATTCTGCTATCTTGGGATGCTAAAGTTTTAGGGTGATGGAGGAGTGAGTCATGCAACTGTTAAATCCGTCTTTAAATGGGGCAAAACCCCCGCAAACCGCAATATTTGTGAATGGTGTTGAGTCCTTCCAGTCCTTGGCGACCCTTCAAGGGTGGTTAGTCAGCCAACTGGCAGAACGCTTGGGTTTAGAACCGGATGAGATTGATATTGAAGAAGATTTTGCCAATTATGGTTTAAACTCAGTCGAAGCAATTAGCTTGTCGGGAGACTTAGAAACCCACATCGGACGCCGCCTCCCCCCGACGTTGCTTTGGGATTATCCCAATATTCAGGCTTTGGCCCAATATTTAGTCAAAAACCCAGCCCTTGACCTCGAACAATATCAAAATGGCATTTCGCCAGAAGAGGCAGAACAATTATTACACCATCTCGATCAATTTTCGGATGCTGAGGTTGAGTCTTTATTAAATATTTTGTTATCGGAAGAAGGGGAAAATCAATCATGAATTCATCACCATCTTTAACGCAGTTATCCGCCCAAGAAAAGCGATCGCTCCTCGCAGAACTACTTCGCAAAAAAGCGAAATCTGCTCCCCTTCCTGATATTCCTGCTGAATATTATCAATTTGACCAAACACCTGAATATCTGCAACTCAAGCAGCAACAACAGCAACTTTCAGAATTAGGGTTAGGAAATCCTTTTTTTAGGGCGCAAGAAGGAATTGCCAATGATCGCGCCTTGATTAACGGTCACGAGTTAATTAATTTCGCCACCTATAATTATTTAGGAATGTGTGGTGATCCATTGGTTTCCCAAGTCGCCAAAGCAGCTATTGATCAGTTTGGAACCTCGGCGGGTGCGAGTCGGTTACTGTCAGGAGAAAAGACTATCCACCGAGAATTAGAACGGGAAATTGCTGATTTTTTAGGGGTGGAAGATAGCATTGTCATGGTGGGGGGTCACGCCACCAATGTCACCACGGTTGGTCATTTATTTAAACAACATGACTTAGTTTTACATGATGCTTTAAGTCATAATAGTTTAATTCAAGGTTGTTTATTATCGGGAGCAACGGCGATCGCATTTCCCCATAATGATTGGCAAACCTTAGATCGAATGTTACGAGAACGCCGTTATCGCTATCAAAAGGTTTTAATCATTATTGAAGGCGTTTATAGCACCGATGGCGATATTCCCAATTTACCGGAATTTATTGAAATTAAAAAACGTCATAAAGCGTTTTTAATGGTCGATGAAGCCCATTCTATCGGGGTATTAGGACAACAAGGAAGAGGCATTGCCGAACATTTTGGCATTAATCCTAAAGATGTGGATTTATGGATGGGAACCTTAAGTAAATCCTTTGCCAGTTGTGGGGGTTATATTGCGGGATCTGAAGCTATTATTGAATACCTCAAATATACCGCCCCAGGATTTGTTTTTAGTGTTGGGATTTCTCCCCCCAATGCGGCATCGGTTTTAGGGTCAATTCGGTTATTAAAAACCGAACCTGAACGGGTACAACGTTTACGCGATCGCTCTAAATTGTTTTTAAATTTAGCCAAAGCGCAAGGATTAAATACGGGTTTAAGTGCAGATTCTCCCATTATTCCGATTATTGTTGGGGATGCTTGGAAGTCAGTTCAATTGTCTCAAAATCTGTTTCAACGGGGCATTAACGTTCCGTTTATGTTTTATCCTTCTGTCCCCAAAAATGCGGCTCGTTTACGTTTTTTTGTAACGTGCAACCACACAGAAGAACAAATTCGTTATACTGTAGGCACTCTTGCCGAAGAAGTGGCAAAATTAACCGAAAATTCCTAATTTTTCGCAGTTTTGTCCTTAATTTGGCATTATCCCCAAACGGTCTAATTTTTATGCGTGTTCTTCTGATTTATCCGGTTTTTCCCAAAAGTTTTTGGTCATTTGAACAAGCCCTAGCTCTGGTCAACCGTAAAGCCTTACTTCCCCCTTTAGGGTTAATTACGGTGGCTGCAATTTTACCCCAAGATTGGGAGTTTAAATTAGTAGACCGTAACGTTAGAAACATCACGGAAGCAGAATGGAATTGGGCAGAATTAGTGATGGTTTCTGCCATGATTGTCCAAAAAGATGACTTTTTGGCGCAAATTCAAGAAGCAAAACGACGAGGAAAAAAAGTTGCCGTTGGCGGGCCATACCCAACTTCTATTCCCGAAGATGCAAAAACAGCAGGAGCGGATTATTTAGTTTTAGATGAAGGGGAAATTACTCTCCCATTATTTGTAGAAGCGTTGGAACGAGGACAAACGCACGGGGTTTTTCGAGACAATGGCGAGAAACCCGATGTGACCGATTCTCCCATTCCTCGTTTTGATTTATTAGATAAAAACGCCTATGATATGATCGCCCTGCAATTTTCCAGGGGTTGCCCATTTCAGTGCGAATTTTGCGATATTATTGTCCTGTATGGACGCAAACCCAGGACGAAAACGCCTGCCCAGTTTTTAGCAGAATTAGATCGTCTTAAGGAGTTAGGATTTAATCGAGGAATATTCCTCGTTGATGATAATTTTATTGGCAACAAACGGAATGTAAAATTGTTGCTGAAGGAATTAAAAGTTTGGATGAAAGAAAATGATTATCCTTTCCGTTTGTTAACAGAAGCATCCATTGATTTAGCCCAAGATCAAGAATTAATGGATTTAATGGTGGAATGTAATTTTAGGGCGGTATTTCTGGGAATTGAAACCCCGGATGAGGAGAGTCTCAGTTTAACTAAAAAATATCAAAATACCCGTGATTCGCTGAGTGAATCCGTCGAAAAAATTATCCGTTCAGGGTTGCGGGTCATGGCAGGATTTATTATTGGTTTTGATGGGGAAAAAAGCGGCGCAGGCGATCGCATTGTCCGGTTTGTAGAAAAAACCACAATTCCCATTGCCATGTTTAGTATGTTGCAAGCATTACCGAATACAGCGCTGTGGCATCGATTAGAAAAAGAAGGGCGATTAATTGCTCAAACCGGAAACGCCAATCAAACGACCTTGATGAATTTTGTTCCGACTCGACCGATGGAAGAAATTGCCCGTGAATATGTGAATGGGTTTTGGCAATTGTACGATCCGCAACAGTATTTAGATCGAACTTATCGCCATTTTATGATGTTAGGACAACCCAAAACCGCTTCCATTAGCCGCAAGTTAACCGACTGGGAAAGTATTCGCGCGTTATTAATTTTATGTTGGCGTCAAGGGGTATTGCGAAAAACCCGTTGGTCATTTTGGCGGTATTTGTGGAATATTCTTCAACATAATCCCCGTGTTTTAGATCATTATTTAGTGGTTTGCGGACATTTAGAACATTTTTATGAATATCGCACCATTGTCCGAGATCAAATTGAACAACAACTTAAAGCACTCAATTCTTCAGAGTCTAATGTTGTTACTCCAGTCCCATCCTCATTAATTTCTAAGTAGGAAAAAAAAGAACCCTCAACCCAGAGAAACCGGGTTTCTTCCCGAATTAACAGATAAAATCTGCATTTTTTGTTCAGAAACCCGGTTTCTGGCTTCTGATTTTGAATCCAGAGAAACCGGGTTTCTTCGCGAATTAACAGATAAAATCTGCTTTTTTTGTTCAGAAACCCGGTTTCTGGCTTTCCCTGGATTTAGAAATGCCATTTTGTTTAATTGTGCAAAAATAGAGATAATTGTCTCGTTGGTCAAACTTCCATTCAAAGAAAACAGTGCCTCCGACTCATCTAAGGAAACATTGGACTTCTAGGGTTTCACAAACAAGACGCCAATTTCTGCATACGTCCTTGGCGGCGATGGTGGCGTCTTCCCTATCCGGCTGTGGTTGGACATTAGCAGAAGTTAAAACAACCCCAAATACTCAAATTTCATCCGATACCCTGTATATCTATACTTGGGCGGGCTATACGGATCAAGATTTGCTGGATCGCTTTCAAAAAGAAACGGGCTTAAAAGTCGTTGCTGATGTGTTCGATTCAAACGAGTCCATGTTAGCACGGGTACAAGCCGGAGGAGCAGGGGCCTATAGTGTCATCTATCCATCGGAATATATGGTTCAGAAAATGGCTCAATTAGGGCTATTAACTGAACTGGATCAATCTTTAATTGTTGGGTTACAAGATTTATTTCCCCAATTTCAAAATCCCGTTTACGATGAAAATAACCGCTATAGTGTGCCGATTAGTTGGGGAACTACAGGTTTAATTTATAACCCGAAAAAACTTAAACAGCCCCCCACTGATTGGAGTTATCTTTGGGAGCATCAACAGGAAATCTCAAAACGCATTACGTTGTTAAATGATGTGCGGGAAGTGATGGGAGCTTCCTTAAAAATGTTGGGGTATTCTTATAATTCCACTGACCCCAATCAGATTCGCCAAGCTTATGAAGAATTAGTAAAACTAAGACCTGCGATCGCATCATTTACAACGGATTCTTGGCGACCACAAATGATTGTTGGGGATTTATTAATTGCCATGTGTTATTCCTCAGATGCGGCAGAAATTATGGATGAAAATGAGGATCTACAATATATTACGCCAAAGAGTGGTTCATCTCTGTGGACAGATACAATGGTGATTCCCAAATCTGCACCCAATCCAGAAGGCGCTTATCAATGGATTAATTTTATGTTGCAACCGGATATAGCAGCAACGTTAGTAGACCGATTAAAATTTGCCACGCCCTCAAAAGCGGCTTATCAAAAGTTACCTAAAACCTTAAGAAATGATCCAACTTTATTTCCCCCGGAAGACGTTATTGCTAGAAGTGAAAGTATCGATCCGCTGGGTGAAGTCAATGAAATTTATGAACGTTACTGGACAAGATTAACCAGTGCTTAAACGCAACAACAGCAAATTTTAATTCGGAATTTTACTATGGCGGTTTCAACTAAAACTTCCCCGACTTTTCCCCCCCCATCTCCCAAAACGGGATGGCGACAACGCGGTTCTAAATTAATCGGCCCTTTGATGCTATTAGGGCCGTCAGGGTTATGGTTATTATTATTATTAGTGCTTCCTACCCTGTTGATTTTTCAGTTAAGTTTAGTTAAAGATATTCGACCTGGGGATGTGGTGATTCCCAATGGAATTGCTAACTATTTACGGGTCTTTGAACCGATTAATTTACAGGTAATTGCGCGATCGCTCTTTTTCGCAGGCGGAACAACTTTTTTCTGTTTATTATTAGGCTTTCCGGTGGCTTATTGGATTGCCCAACTCGCCCCAAAACGCTGGCGAAATTTAATTTTATTAATGTTTGTTTTGCCACTTTGGACATCTTCGTTATTAAGAACATACGCCTGGATTACGATTTTACGTCCGACGGGAGTGTTGAATTCAATATTAGGAATCATTGGATTACCGGGTTTAGAATTACTGAATCGAACTCCGGCGGTTTTAATTGGGATGGCTTATAGTTATTTACCTTATATGGTCACGGTTCTCTATGCGTCTTTAGAAAAATTAGATCGCCGACTATTGGAAGCTTCCGCTGATTTAGGGGCGACTCCACCGGAAACCTTTTGGAAAGTAACGGTTCCTCAAACCTTACCGGGAATTGCCGCCGGATCATTATTAGTTTTTATTAGTTCTTTAGGGGATTTCGTCGATCCAGAACTATTAGGAGGAGCATCCAGTATGACGGTTTCTCGATTAATTTATAACCAATTTTTAGGATTAACTCAAAATTGGGGCTTTGGTTCTGCGTTGAGTATGGTGTTAATTTTTGGGGTGAGTATTGCGATCGCCTTATTAATTAAATACGGTGACACGAGAGCATCAAGGTAGAATTAAGAATTAAGAATTAAGAATTAAGAATTAAGAATTAAGAATTAAGAATTAAGAATTAAGAATTAAGAATTAAGAATTAAGAATTAAGAATTAAGAATTAAGAATTAAGAATTAAGAATTAAGAATTAAGA
>JBMDYE010000556.1:0-2796 GCA_048595135.1 Planktothrix sp.
GTTGCACCTGAGCATCCTTCCGCTTCTTACTGGTTGCTAAATCTTCAAACGCCTTTTGTTCCCCTAACCGCGCCAAACGTTCCTCACTCGCCTGAAAATTTAACCTTAAGGGACGCTCTACTGTAATTTTAAGAAATCCAAACTCTCGATTTTCAAAAATCTTAGAACAAACCCGTTTTTCTGTTTGTCCATCTGATTCAATTTCACTCACTCCATTCTGTTCAAAATCCCCATATAATCGGACTAATTCCGCAATGTGTTGAGGAGATAATTCATTTCGCTTATTTCCTAAACTTTTTTTCATTTTCTGATAGTGGCGAGTTCCATCAATTAACTGTACTTTTCCTTGGCGGTGTTCTGCTTTTTTATTCGTCACTAACCAAATATAAGTAAAAATTCCGGTGTTATAAAACATTTGGTCGGGTAAAGCAATCACCGCATCTAACCAGTCATTTTCAATAATCCAACGGCGAATATTACTTTCTCCACTCCCTGCATCCCCAGTAAACAAAGGCGAACCATTAAACACAATCGCAATCCGAGAACCATCACCGCCCACTTCTGGGGATGGGTGCATTTTCGAGATCATGTGTTGCAGAAATAACAGGGAACCATCATTAATTCGGGGTAAACCTGCCCCAAATCGTCCCTTAAATCCTAATGTATTATATTCATCATCAATAAAGTCTTTTTCCGGTTTCCATTCCACCCCAAACGGCGGATTTGCAAACATATAGTGAAACTGTTTATTAGGATGACCATCGTGGGGTAAAAAATTATTACTTTTCGTCTTAGCGTTTTTAATTCCTAAAGTGTCGCCATAAATAATATTATCAATCGGTTCATCTTTAATCAGTAAATCCGAACAACAAATAGCATAGGATTCAGGATTATATTCTTGACCAAATAACTCTAAATTAGCATCAGGATTGTGCTTTTTAATGTATTCCTCTGCTACCGATAACATTCCCCCAGTTCCGGCTGTGGGGTCATAAAGGGTTCGGTAAATGCCTTGTTTAAAAATCTCCTGTTCTTCACAGAAAACCAGATTCACCATTAACCGAATAACTTCACGGGGGGTAAAGTGATCTCCCGCTTCTTCGTTCGCTTGTTCATTAAACTTTCTCACCAGTTCCTCGAACAGATAACCCATTTGGAGATTAGAAAGTTTTGCTGGGGATAAATCAATGTCAGGTTTACAAAGCTCTTTAATTACAAGATAAAGGCGATTACTTTCATCGAGCTTTTGAATTTCACTATCAAAATCGAACTTCTCAAAAATATCCCTGGCTCTAGGGGAAAATCCATTAATATAAGCCCTTAAATTACTGGCTATTCCCTCTGAATCCTCAGATAATTTCTTAAGCGTAAATTCACTGAGATTATATAACGGCTGTTGGCGGTTCCCTTTAATTGCGGCTTTAGCGATTGCTTTCTCAAAGGCATCCCCTTGTAAACCCATTGCCTCGTATTTTGCCTTCGCTTCCAGAACCGCTTTCTTTGTGGGTTCTAAGACCGCATCCAAACGACGCAACACAATTAATGGCAACATCACCCGCCGATATTGGGGGGGACGGTAAGGCCCTCGAAGTTTGTCGGCAATGCTCCAAACAAAGCCGACTAATTCCTGATGATTAGAATTTTCTGTCCGTTCGAGTTGAGCCATTAGGTGTAATAGGGAATTGCCAATTTTTGTATTATCGCATCTGAGTCCATCAATCAAGTCAAAACGGTACGAAACCGAGATAGATGTAAAACTGTGCAAGATAAACCGCCAAACTATTACACAGCAACAAT
This sequence comes from Planktothrix sp., assembly GCA_048595135.1. GTDB lineage: Bacteria > Cyanobacteriota > Cyanobacteriia > Cyanobacteriales > Microcoleaceae > JBMDYE01. The sequence continues at coordinate 1,798 of JBMDYE010000556.1, forward strand.
TACAGCCTACTTTACCCCTGGTAGCAGACTCGCGCTTATCTGCCCCTTAGCGTAAGTTTCTGTACGATTGCTCTCAAACCCTTATTCCCTAACTGATTCCCAAAGCAGCGAAGCTACTATAAACCGCACTCGTAGCCAGTAAAATACCTACAGCATAAAAGTTACAGGCTTTATGGAATTATTGAATATTTAGATAGTTAAATACTTGAGTATTTGAGTACGCAAGTATTTATAATAGAGTAATGTCATTCAATCCCTGAACATGATTATCACTGTGGCATCCTTCAAGGGGGGTGTGGGCAAAACCACAACGGCGGTTCATCTTGCCGCCTATCTATCCAATCAAGGCGATACCTTATTAATTGATGGTGATCCGAACCGTTCCGCGACGGGGTGGAGTAAACGGGGTTCTCTCCCCTTCACTGTGATTGATGAAAGACAAGCCGCTAAATATGTCCCCAAGTTCAAGCAAATTATTATCGATACCCAAGCCAGACCGGAACAGGAAGATTTAGAAGCTTTAGCGGACGGGTGCGATTTACTAATTTTACCTGCCACACCAGATGCTTTGAGTTTAGATGCGTTGATGTTGACCATATCAAGTTTGAAAACTTTAGGAACACAACGCTTCAAAATCCTGTTGACCATCATTCCTCCTAGACCTTCCAAGGATGGGGAAGAAGCCTTCACGATGCTGACAGAGGCGGGTTTACCTGCTTTGCGTACTTGCATACGCAGGTATGCAGCATTTCAAAAAGCAGCGTTGGCGGGTGTTCCGGTTTATGCGGTTAAGGATAACAATGCTCTGGTGGCTTGGTCAGATTATCAAAAAGCCTTTGAGGAGATGGGACTATGAACAAAAAAGCCAGTAAGTTTCAACAAATCTTAAAAGCGGCGGAGTCAGTACGGGAACAACAGCCCGAACCCAAACCCACCAAAACGAAAGGGTCAGGAAAGCGTTCTGATCCTGACTATATTCAAATTTCCGCTTATATCAGG
>JBMDYE010000557.1:0-1544 GCA_048595135.1 Planktothrix sp.
AGTGATTAATTCCATCTTTAAAATCTTCATCAAGATAATTATTAATCTCTTTATTAATGGTATTAATTCCTGTTTCTATAGATCTGTTAATTTCCACAATCAGTTCCTTCAGAGAAACCGTATAGTAATCTTCTTTTTTAGGTGGCTTTTTAACTTGAATAGTTTCTTGATACGGAACAATCCAAAGCCAATGCCAAAAAGAACGTTTTTGAATAGTTTTGTGTTCGTAACCCAGATCAATTTCACGAGTTGAATTTTTAATACGAGGCTTAACTAGCTTGACTTCATTACTATTTAATGAGGGTTTTGGTAGGGATAAATTAACATTGAATGCTTGATCAAGGCGCTGACGCGCTCGTTCAATAATCGGTGTTGTTTCCTTTTCTAAGAATTGAGTTAAACTTGTTCGTGCTTTGTCCACTTCATCGTTTATTTCTTGACGAACCCCTGCTAATAAAGTATCGGCTCGGTCTTTAGCATAAGTAATGGCTGCATTGGCAAACTGTTCAGCTTGATCTTCAGTTTTAAATTCAAATATTCCTGTACTCTTAAATTCTACTGTTGATTTAATCTGCTTAGAAATTAAATTAGGAAAAAAATCAAAATCAGTAATCGGTTTGAGAAACAATTCTCTAAACTTCATATTTATTCTTTTCATCATATCGGCTCGCTGAAATTCTTCTTGTATGAAATAATCTTCTAAGCTAACTCTAGCTACTTTTTTAAGCTCTTCCAGCATTCCTTGAAGGTTGTGACTAAGTTGAACTTTAATAGAATCGACCTGCTGTAAACGGTTACGGCAATTTTCAAGACTGTGAAGATCAGATTCTAAAGCTTGAACTTCCTGTTGTAGCTTTTGTCGATCTTGATCGATCGCATTATGCCGAAGACTGATATCATCCCGAAGTTCTAAAAGACGGCTCTTTATCAGTTTTAAAGCAGAATTAATACATCGAGGTGCAGCACGATCCATTAATGCCTTAATTGCTTTTTCTAAAAACGGATCAAAACCAGACTTTTTCCATAATCGGTCTGCTTTTTTGGATAATTCCTCGGTTGTTGCATCCTCAAGATCTTCTTGCCAATCAATCCCATAAACTTCTTGTGCTAAAGCGTTTGAGGTTTTCATTTTCATCGGTTCTAAATTTGAGTTTTGTCCCAGTTCTTGAATAAAACTCGCAGCGACAAACGCACGCCGAGCCGCGATTTCAAACACTCGATCTGTATCTTCTGTAGAACCAATCCCAAATTTAGCCGCGACAAACTGCTGAACCTGCTCAGTTGTCATATCCCCAGCGCGACGTTGATCAACTTTATTAATCAAAACATAAAGGTTTTCTTTTCCCCGTAAAGCGATCACTTTCTGGACATCTTTTTTAACTTTTTCAGCCGCATCAGTGTTTAACTGGGTGAAATCCAGAACCATTAATACGATAGAGCTTTTATTCAGTTCTTCTTCTACAACGCCCTTCAGTTTAAGGTTTTCTCCGGCTTCATTTGGCCCTGGTGTATCGATAATAACAAGATTGCCTAATTGTTCTGAG
>JBMDYE010000558.1:0-17558 GCA_048595135.1 Planktothrix sp.
CAAGATGTGGCGCGAAAGGTGGATTTTGTGCCCTTATATATTGAGACCGATCATCACACGATTCATAGTTGGGAGCTATTAAATTTTCTTCTCAATCCTGGGGATACTTTATATTTAACTTTACCGGGTCACCGCATTGAACAACTGTGGCAATCGATTCCTGCTGAACAGGTTAGTTTAGAAGGGAATCCGGGGAATCCTGGACAGTCTCCTTCCAACCCGTCAGCCGTTATGAATTAGGATTGATGAATAAGGCTCTAATCAATCGTTTCAAGGTGATGGCGTTAGGTTCTCTTAGCACAGAGTATAGGGAACAAAAAATAGGGAACCGTAAGCTGTGAAAGGGTTCCAGAATTTTGAAGGGTCTTAACTTTGTCGAAACCTTTATATCAAAACCCCCCTAACCTACAACTCAGAAGCGAGAAGGTGGTGGGTTAGGAGGTCAGGTTCAGGCTATTCCCCTTTTTGAAAACGTTGTCTACGGTTGCGGAGTCGGCGGCGTTCCTGATGCCTAGCGATTTCCTTACGCTTGCGTTTTTGTCCTGGGGTTTCAAAGTGACGATTTTTTTTAACATCGGACAAAATGCCAGCTTGGGAAACTTTGCGTTTAAATCGGCGGAGGGCCGATTCTAGCTGCTCAGTTTCACCGACAACAATTTGACTCATTCCATATTCTCCCAGGTAAATAACGAATAGGGGTGAACTACCCACACTGACCCGACGGAGAGTGTGTAGGCTTCCTACCCAATCAGCCGCTTTCTATCCCGAAGGATAGCGAGTCTTACACCAAGGCGATAGGCTACTCCCTCGTTCCGAAGGTAAAATACACGGATCAAAAAATTCTTTTTTTGTGCTGATAGCTTGGTTTTCGCTATTTTCCGTGTTAGTTAGATTTTAATTTTAGATCAGATCATGCAAAATTTTAACCCACCCACCATTCATCCCACGGTGCCGAACCCGTGTTAGACGTGGGGCTTGTTGCAGAAGACGCTAAATCAAGTGATCTCAGGTAGACAACAAGAACGGGACAGGGAACGGTACCCTGTCCGGTCTAAAGCAAACTTGAGAGCAGGCTGAATGTTGCTCTAAAGAGTTTAGTAGCGGTTACCACGGGCAAAGTTTCCACCACCGCGGTTGCCGCCGCCACCCCAGCTTCCTTTACCACCGCCGCCTCCGCGGTTTTCACGAGGGCGGGCTTTGTTCACTTTCAGATCGCGACCCATCCATTCAGCACCATCGAGGTCTTCAATGGCTTTTGATTCTTCAGCATCAGTTGTCATTTCAACAAATCCAAAACCACGCTTCCGTCCGGTTTCACGATCTGTAGGGATTTGGACGCTTTTAACAGCGCCATATTCTTTGAAAACTTCTTTTAGATCGTCTTCTGTCACTTCATAAGACAGATTGCCTACATAGATTGTCATTAACTTACCTCTAAAAATCGAGTAGTGTGCAGAGATTGGAATTCGGAGGTAAGCTGAATGACTTACACTTAACAGAAAAAATTTTCCTGACGCCCATAAGACTTTGGGTCTACCGATACCTAATCCAATTAATACTATAGCATTATCGAGCATAATGTCGATAAAAATCAACCCCTTTCTCAAAAAAAATCTATCTCTAGGCAGAGCAGTGCTTTGAGAGGGGGAAGGGGACAAGGGGACAAGGGGACAAGGGGACAAGGGGACAAGGGGAAGGGGGGAGAAATTTCATTACCCATTACCCATTGCCCATTGCCCATTCCCTAATTCTTGATTTTGCGATCGCGGCGGTACTAAGTCCAAATTAAAGACATGAGCGAAAATTTCGGCAACAACGGGGCGAACTTGTTCTAAGGTGAGAGCGGGAATAAATTGAGCGAGGCTACCGACGGGTCGATTGGCAATTCCACAGGGAACAATGGCTTCAAATCCGGTCAGATCGGGGCAAACATTTAAAGCAAATCCGTGCATGGTAATCCAGCGACTTACTTTAATCCCAATTGCCGCCACTTTCACCCCTTCTACCCAAACCCCTGTTAAACCAGGAATGCGATCGCCTTTTAATCCATAAACGGCTAAGACTTGAATTAAAACTTCTTCTAATTGGCGCAGATACCAATGTAAATCCGGTTGATGGTGTCGCAAATTCAAAATCGGATAGCCGACTAACTGACCTGGACAATGGTAAGTCACTTCTCCTCCGCGTTCAACCCGATGAATCTCATAGTCGGTGTGCTGGGGGTCAAACTTGAGAAATTGTAAATTTGCCCCTTGTCCCAAGGTATAGACAGGGGGATGTTCTAACAAAATTAAGAGGTCGTCGAGATCTTGATGAAGACGACGTTCTTGGACGAGGGATTGCTGCCAATGCCAAGCGACAGCATAAGGAACCAAACCGAAAGAATACAGTTGACAAGGACGCACAGCGGTAAGAGGGAGCGGGGGAGCGGGGGAGCGGGGGAGCGGGGGGAGCGGGGGAGGAGGGGGAAGATAATTCTCCTTTTTCCTCTTTATGCCTTCTGACTCCTGACTGATGACTGGTGACTGATGACTGATGACTGTTAATTTTTTACCAGAAAAAGGGGTAGAATTTACAAGAATTTTTTTGAAAATGCAAGAGGTTTTGACAAAACTTAACTTAAAAAACATCAAGAATTGTCAAGGGATAAGAAGGATTTTAAAAAGATGAAGTTTAGGTTCGTCTTAATGTTAAGGTGAGAATATGCCCATATTAAGAGCGGGAGGGAGCTTTATGAAGCTTGTTATCCAGGGTAAAAATTTAGAAGTTACGAATGCAATTAATGAGTATGTACATCAGAAGATCACGAAAGCGGTCAACCACTTTGAACAGTTGACAACAGAAGTGGATGTGCATTTGTCTGTTGCTCGCAACCCTCGGATAAATCCAAAACAAACCGCAGAAGTGACAATTTACGCGAACGGAACCGTAATTCGAGCTCAGGAAAGCAGTGAAAACCTGTATGCGAGTATTGATTTAGTCTCCGACAAAATTGCCCGTCAACTGCGAAAATATAAAGAAAAACGCCAAGATAAAACCCACAATCTACCTAAAGCGGGTGAGATCGTCAATGAACAGCCCGTTGTTGAAGATTTAATTGGGAATCGTTCTCCTGAGCTTCCGCAAGAGGTTGTTCGCACGAAATATTTCGCAATGCCTCCGATGTCGATTCAGGAAGCGCTAGAACAACTTCAATTAATTGATCATGATTTCTATATGTTCCGTAATGCGGAGACCGACGAAATAAATGTGATCTATAAACGCACTCATCATGGTGGTTATGGCGTGATTCAACCCCGCCCCAATGAAAATGGAAATAACGGTAAATCCGCTTCCAGTGCTGAAGTTCCGAGTCTATCAAAGCCGACTAAACCTTAATTCAGCAATGGGGTTTGAGGTGCAGACAAGCCCCATGCCAGTTAACTTAAGATGAGTAGGCTGTGAAATCAATTTCCAGCGTAGGGGCGTGAGATGTTCACGTCCCTGAATTTTTTAGTAGGGGTTAATTGAGCCGGAGTTAATGCCAGAAGGGTTAAGAATTCAGCCCGATCACAGCCCTGATTACTGTCCTAATTCTACAAAACATGACAATGGGGTTGAAAAAAGCGGATGAAGTGTGATTAAAGCGATCGATTAATTTGAACAAATTGCTTTTATTGTCAACTGCATCTGTATTGCAGTAGATCTAAACCTAAATGCCAAAATATTGGCTAAAATTGCTTTAAACTAAAAAAGTAAAGATTTATTGCTACATCAGACTTACTAATGAACCCTGCCGGACTTGCAGGGGGATGATAGATCCCGAATTGAGAAACGGGCGTTCAACGTTAAACCCTTTTTGGAGAGCGATGGACAGATGATCGGAATCGGCTTTTCAGAATTCAGTCGGAAGGAGGAACACCAAGGTGAGATGTTACCCTGGCTTTAACAATACTAATCGAAACGCAAAACATCTTCACCATCTAATCACTCGTTTGTTTTGGAGAATGTTATGGACTCCATAAAGGGTTAAGCAAAGCAAGCTTATGAATCGGGAATATTTGGTCATCAGGGACATAATCCGGCAACGGTTGATTGCTATTGTGAAGCAATCGCTTCAACACCCCATTCTCATCAATCATGCTCTTGCTGAACCGGAGCGCAACAAAACCGTGCCACTTCAAGATGAAAGTCTAGAAATATGCGAAACGATTCCATAGAAACCCCAAAAACCAAAATTCTCATTGTTGATGATGTTCTAGAAAATCTGGAACTGTTGTTTCATTTCCTCACCCTCGCCGGATATGAAGTCGAGAGTGCCATCAATGGAGAGTTAGCGTTACAGAAGGTACTCGAAGATCCGCCAAAACTGATTTTGTTGGATGTGATGATGCCGGGTCTCAATGGCTATGAAACCTGCAAACAATTAAAAAAATGTGAACAAACCCGAGATATTCCAGTTATTTTCATTACGGCCCTCTCGGAAATTGAAGAGAAAGTCAAAGGGTTTGAAGTGGGAGGGATAGATTATATTACTAAACCTTTTTATATTGAAGATGTAATGGCGCGAGTTAGAACTCAATTAACCCTGATTGAACAACAAACCCAATTGCAAGAACAGAAAGCGATATTAGAGCAAGAAATTGAAGAACGAAGGCAAATTGAGACAGCGCTACAAAATAGTATTAAACGGGAAAAAATCTGCTCTCGCGTGATTGAACGAATGCGGCAGACTTTAAACCTGAAAAAGATTTTTCAAGTGGCAACGGCTGAATTAAAACAAGTCTTAAAGTGCGATCGCGTTGTTATTTATCAATTTAAACCCGATTGGAGTGGAGAATTTGTTGCGGAGTCCGTTGAGCCGGGATGGAAACCGTTAGTCAAAGCTCAAGGGGAAGATCAAGACTTAATGAAAACGGTGATTTTAGATTCCGATTGTGTGTTTGATCCGGGAACTCGAAATAACCTGGCTGCGATCGATACTTATTTACAAGAAAGTCAAGGTGGGTTTTATAACAAGGGGGTAAAATATCGGTGTGTTGAAGATATTTATACCGCCGGATTTACCCCCTGTTATCTCAATTTATTAGAGCAATTTCAAGCTAAATCTTATTTAACCGTTGCGATTTTATCAGGACAAAAACTTTGGGGACTCTTAGCAGCTTATCAAAATACGGGTTCCCGCGAATGGCAACAAGGGGAAGTGCAAATGGTGCTACAAATTGCCAGTCAATTAGGGGTTGCTGTCCAACAAGCTCAACTGTTTGAAACAACTCAGCAACAGGCAGCAGAATTACAAAAAGCAAAAAAAATGGCAGAAGCCGCCAATGCGGCTAAAAGTGAATTTTTAGCGAATATGAGTCATGAATTAAGAACGCCTCTGAATGCCATTTTAGGATTTGCTCAAATTTTGAAAAAAGATGCAGTGCTTACTCAAGAACAGCAAAAAAATATAGAAATTATTAATCGCAGTGGAGAACATTTACTGGATTTAATTAATGATGTATTGGAATTGTCTAAAATTGAAGCGGGTAAAACAACGTTAATCGAAACTCGATTTAATTTATTCATGCAGCTTCATAATCTCAAAGATATGTTGCGTTTAAAAGCAGAAAGTCAAGGGTTAGAGTTTGTTTTTAATCTAGATGAAAATCTTCCGCATTATATTATTAGTGATGATCGAAAACTCCGACAGGTTTTAGTCAATTTGTTGAGCAATGCGATTAAGTTTACGAAAGCAGGGAGTGTGAAATTGCACGTACAAGCAGAACCGGAACCTGATCCATTTCCTCCCGTTAACCTCCAAACTGATCCCGTGAATAGTGATTATCCCGAACTGTGTTTGCAGGTAAATTCAGGGTTAGGGAAAGACCGATTGCCACCGGATAAAAAATGGAAAATTAAATTTGCAGTTGAAGATACCGGAGCCGGAATTGCTCCCGACGAAATTCCGTTATTATTTGAAGCATTTGCCCAAACCGAAACGGGTCGCAAATCGGGTCAAGGAACTGGATTAGGATTACCGATCAGTCGCCGATTTATCCAATTAATGGGAGGAGATATTCAGGTGGAATCAACACCCGGACAAGGATCAATTTTTAGGTTTGAAATTAGTGCCAAAGTACCAACAGAAACCCCGATGTTAGAAAAGCAAACCACACAGCAAGCGATTAGTTTAGCTCCCCATCAGGCTCCGGCTCGAATTTTAGTGGTTGACGATGATTCTGATAACCGTTTATTTTTAGTCAAAATGTTGCATGGAATTGGGTTTCAAGTGCAAGAAGCCAGTAATGGTCAAGATGCGTTAAAACTGTGGAAAAGTTGGCATCCCGATCTGATTTGTTTAGATATGAAACTGCCCATTATGGATGGTTTTGCAACGGTTCGTCAAATTCGCAGTCAAGAAGAAAAAATGGCTGTACCGATTTTAGCAATTACAGCATCCGTCTTTGAACAGGATCGGCAATCAATTGAGATTGCTGGTTGTAATGATTGGATTAGTAAACCGTTTAAAGAAGAAGTTCTTTTAGAGAAAATTCAGGAGCATCTGGGAGTAGAATATATTTATCAAGAGCGGGAGACAATTCCCTTATCTTCATCATTAAATACTGCTGTTCTGAATGAGGCTTTAAAATCCGAACTAGCTCTGTTACCTTATAGCTTAGTTCAAGAACTTCATCACGCTGCAACTCAATGCAGTGATGATTTAGTTTTAAAACTGATTGAACAAATCTCAGAAGAACATCAAGAATTGATGAAAACACTTAAAGAATGGGTGCTAAATTTTAGGTTTGATTTGATTATTGATTTAACTGATACTACTCAAGCCATTGCTCAAAACAATGAATAAAGCTAAAAAATTTTTTGCAAATTTTGACATTTTAATTGTAGATGATTATGCCGACAACTTGCGGATTTTATCGGCTATTTTAGCCGAGCAAGGTTATCACGTTAGGAAAGCAATTAATGGTAAACTTGCCTTAGCTGCCATTGAAACTCAAAAACCCGATTTAATTTTATTAGATATTCAGTTACCGGATATTAATGGGTATGAACTTTGTCGGTTAATTAAGAATAATCCTGAAACCCAAATGATTCCGATTGTAATTATTAGTGTGCGGGAGGAAGCAGAGGATATTGTCAGAGCGTTTATCGAAGGGGCGGCAGATTATATTAAAAAACCATTCAGAACCGAAGAAGTGATTATCCGAGTCAAAACCCAACTGATGATTCATCGTCTGAATATCCAACTGGAAAAACAAAATCATCTCCTGTATGAAAAAAACCATCAACTCAAAGTTGAAATTGAAAGTCGAGTTCAAGCAGAATATGAGTTACAAGAAGCCAATTCAAAATTACAACAATTGGCTTTTATTGATAGTGTAACGGGGGTGGGAAATCGCCGTTATTTTGATGAGCAATTTAGCCGATCTTGGCGACAAATGATTCGAGAAAATAATAATTTATCTTTAATCTTATGTGATTTAGATTATTTTAAAATTTATAATGATACCTTTGGTCATCCCGCCGGAGATCAGTGTTTGAAACAAGTTGCTAATGCCATTAAGCAAGGGGCAAAACGTCCTTTTGATGCGGTCTTTAGATATGGGGGAGAAGAATTTGTGATTATTCTTCCGCAAACCCCGTTGGAAGGTGCAATTCAAGTGGTTAAAAATATCCAGTTTGAAATTGAACAGCTTCAAATTCCCCATCCGAATTCTTTAACCCATCCTTATGTCACCCTCAGTTTTGGAATTGCCAGTCAACTTCCTCAAACTGAAACTTCTCAAGATACATTAATTCTACAAGCCGACGAAGCTCTTTATTTAGCTAAAATTAAAGGAAGAAATAACTATGTTTTCTATCGAATCTAAAAATAATGGCTCAATTTGTTCAAGTTAACCCTAAACTGAGTTCAGCCTTACGTTTTCTACTTGTGTTCGTTTTTTCGGTCTGCTTATTTGTGCTTCCGGTGGCGGGACAAGAACCCTTTGAACCGTTATTTAGCTCTAATATTGCACCTGTTACTTTAGATGGACGAGCCATTTTTAAAGTCAGTGGCGCAGAAAATTTAACGGCTTTAGAACGAGCCGAAATGATTAGCAGCAAATTACAACAGGCGGTCACATCTACACAACCGATTCAAGTTCAAGTTAAACAACTGAATGAACGACCGACAATTTGGTTAAATAATGTTTATTTGCTGACGGTAACTCAGGAAGATACAGAAAATAACATGGTTCCTGAAGCTCAAGCGAATATTTGGAGTTCAGAAATTCAAACTGCGATTGAAAAATCGCGTCAAGAACGCAGTCATCAATTTTTACAAGAAGCGGCAATTAAAGCGGTTTTCGTGTTGCTGTGTGGCGGTCTCATTCATTGGGGATTAGGATGGTTTTGGCATCGTTATCTTGAGCAAGTTTTAAAAAATCTGTTTCGCTTAGAAGCGTCGGAAATTTCATCGGAAACTCATCCTTATTTAGATTTATTATTAGGTTTAACGTTAGTTGTTGCTAGATTTGCGTTGTGGCTGACTGTTATTCTCTATATTACTAATCAATTTCCCTATACCCGTCTTTTAAGTTTTCGGATCACGGAAACCTTTATTTCAACGTTTACTTCTAAAATTATCACCATTAATAAAATCGGTTATTCTATCCCTGATTTAATGATTTTAGGATGTTTGGTTTGGGGATTATTTATTTTAGCAAAAATTATTACTAATATTTTGCGATCGCGAATTTTACAAGCCACACGCATCAGCCGAGGCGCGCAGGAAGTGATCGCCGTTATTGTTAGATATTTTTTAATTTCAATTGGTACGATTGTTTTATTACAAGTGTGGGGATTAGATTTAAGTTCTTTAACGATTGTTGCTAGTGCGTTAGGGGTAGGAATTGGGTTTGGATTTCAAGATATTGCTAAAAATTTTGGCAGTGGTTTAGTATTATTATTTGAACGTCCGATTCAAGTGGGAGATTTTGTGGAAATCGGCGAATATATGGGAACCGTTGAACGAGTTGGGGCGCGAAGTACCGTTATTAAAACTTTAGATCAAGTTTCTATTATTGTTCCGAATTCTCGATTTTTGGAAACCGAAGTCACGAATTGGCATTATGATAGTCCCCTGTCAGGATTGCGATTTCCTATCAGCGTTTCCTATCATGCCAATGTCGAAATTGTTAAAGATTTATTATTGTCTGCGGCTCAAACCCATTCGGAGATATTATCGATGCCGATGCCTCAAGTTTTATTTAAAGGGTTTGGAGAAAATTCTTTAAATTTTGAATTGCGGGTTTGGACAAAAAAACCAAGCCGACAGTTTCAAATTAAAAGTGAAATGTATTATAAAATTAACGCTTTGTTTAAACAGTATAATATTGAAATTCCTTTCCCGCAACAAGATTTGCACGTGAAAGGAAAAGTGCCGTTAGAATTATCTCCTGAATTAAAAGCTTTAATTGCCCAGTTGATTCAAACTCAAAATAATGGGAATCTGAACCCTTCAGAACATTTAGAGGAAACCGAAAAAGACGGTGAGGTTAATTGATTTACGGTTAGCAGTTTCTGAGATCAATTCTTACCCTTGAATCTTGTCAAGTTGAGCAGAAATCTGAGTTCCATAATCCGCTAATTTTTGTTGATCTTGTTCATCAAAACATTGACCGTCTAAACGATTTAACACCATGATAGCTCCCCAAATTTCATTCTTAGAAAATAAAGGTACAGCTAAAGCGGTATAAATTCCCCAAGCGTTAACATAATCTTGACGAACCCGATGATCTCCTTCTGTTTTTTGCACTAAAACCGGACAGGACTCTTGCATAGCTGTTGCACATAAACCCGATGTGGCTGTATCTCCTCGTCTTCCAACGAGGGCGTCTGCATATTTTCCAACAGCCGCTTGATGATAAATTTGCTGACCCTCCGATTCTAAAACAATAACAGTCACCGTTTCAGCTTGGACGAGTTCTTGAACTTGTTCAGCTATTGTTTGGAAAGAAAGTTGATTATTCATAGAACTAAGAACTGGGTGTACATAAAGTCAGGGCATGATGACGAATATGATCTTCAATAAAGGATGCAATAAAATAATAACTATGATCATATCCGGGCTGCATCCGTAAAGTTAAAACTTGTCCGACAGCAACACAAGCTTTTTCAAACACTTCCGGTAATAATTGTTGTTGGCTTAAAAACGGATCATTGCTGCCAATATCAATTAAAATTGGACGATTGAATTGACCTCTTTGAACTAATTCACTCGCATCATAATTGCGCCAATCATCTTGATTTGATCCTAAATAATGACTAAAGGCTTTTTGACCCCAAGGACAACGCATTGGCGCTGCAATGGGGGAAAAAGCGGACAAGGATAAATACTGGTCGGGGTTTCGCAACGCACAAACTAACGCCCCATGTCCCCCCATTGAATGGCCAAAAATCCCTTGTCGATGGGGAATCACCGGAAAATGGGTGGCAACAAATTGAGGGAGTTCCTCGACAACATAACTATACATCCGATAGTGCTGACTCCAGGGTTCTACGGTTGCATCCACATAGAATCCTGCCCCTGTCCCTAAGTCCCAGTCGGTGTCTTCCCCCGGAATTCCGGTATTACGGGGGCTGGTATCTGGTGCGACTAACATTAATCCGTATTTGGCGGCGAACCGTTGGGCGCCTGCTTTAATCATAAAGTTTTCTTCCGTACAGGTTAACCCCGAAAGGTAGTAGAGTACGGGAACAGCTTGAGATTGAGCTTGGGGAGGTTGGTAAACTGAAAATCGCATCTCGCTATGACAACTTGAGGAAAAATGGCTGTAAAAGCCGACTTTTCCGCCAAAACAGCTACTTTCACTGATCAAGGTCGGAGCAGACATAGGTGTAGAGTCCCAAGAGTTGATGATTCAGATGCGATTGCTCGCTTTTCTCAACTTTTATTTTATCAAGAGGTTAGCCCGCCTTTTGTTTTCCGTAATTTCAACTTAATCTCCTGTAGTTCAATAACAGTTAAACCCTTTCATTCTTTAATAATCATGTTTAATTTACTCAGTTTAAATGATCCGATCAAAATTCCTACCTTTCAGCATCCTGAATTATTGGAAATTGCCTTAAACCATCCGGATTCCATTGAAGAAAATCCTAATCTTAGAGTTCAAGAAAAACAGGTGAGGATTTTAGAATATCTGGGAATTGTTCATTTAGGAAGTTCGATTTTTAACCAGATTGTCACGGATTATTTGGTGATTCGCTGCGCCCATTTAGGGTCAGCCACCCGCACTTTATTAAAAAGTGATTTAATTAGCTGTTCAACGTTAGCTCAATTTGCTTTAAAGCTGCATTTGGAAACCTTAAGTCAGTTAGGAAGTGAGTTTGACTACAAAGATGGATTTGAACAGGATCACATTTTATCAGAACAGTTGGAAGCTTTTGTGGGTGCGACTTATTTAGACTGGGAGCAAAATTTAGAACCAACGCAAGAGTGGTGGGTGAATCATGTAGTTGCTGAAGCGGTTGATCAACTGTTAATTGATGTTTTTAGCGAGTTTGCACCGAATTTAGATTGGGAATCAGAATTTTATCCTTGGTTTGGTTGCGATCGCTTGTGCAAATATCCTAATCATTCACCAGAAAAAATTCAGTCAGCATTCTGTTAATAAAATGTTGGTTATCCTGGCGTTAGAAGGTTATTTTGTTTAATGTTAATTGAAATTTGATGATCGCTGTTTTCATCCTCCGTCAGTCTTAGGATGTTGGTATAAAATGTCAATTTTTAAGCTAAAATTAGGACAAACGGTTACTCCTAAACGCTGAATATGCTGAAATCGGTGATCCTGTTATTCATTTCTAATATTTTTATGACCTTTGCTTGGTATGGTCATTTAAAGGATCTGAAAACCGCTCCCTTATGGATTGCAATTGTTAGTAGTTGGTTCATTGCTTTTTTAGAATATTGTTTTCAAGTTCCAGCCAATCGCATCGGTTCTCAATATTTTAACCTTCCGCAGTTAAAAGTTTTACAGGAAGTGATTACAATGTTGATATTTGCTGGATTTAGTGTGGCTTATATGAAAGTTCCTGTCACTCGGAATTATTTTTTTGCGGCGATGTTATTAGCGGGTGCTGCTTATTTGATTTTCAGTGAACAACGGGGACAATGAGGGCTAAAGCCCTCACCGCAATTCAGGTTAATCTAAAAGGTAACAACGGTGCGGATGGATTCTCCTTTGTGCATTAGATCAAACGCTTCATTAATTTGATCAATGGGGAGAACATGGGTAATTAAATCATCAATATTAATTTTACCATCCATATACCAATCAACAATTTTAGGAACATCCGTTCGACCCCTTGCACCCCCAAAAGCGGTTCCTTTCCAGACTCGTCCGGTGACTAATTGAAAGGGTCTGGTACTAATTTCTTGTCCCGCAGGAGCCACCCCAATAATCACACTCATCCCCCATCCTTTGTGACAACATTCTAAGGCTTGGCGCATCACATTCACGTTACCAATACATTCAAAACTATAATCCGCGCCGCCTTGAGTTAAATCCACTAAATAAGAGACTAAATCCCCTTCTATTTCTTTGGGATTCACAAAATGGGTCATGCCAAATTTTTCGGCGATCGCTTTTTTACTGGAATTAATATCAACCCCAATAATCCTATTCGCGCCGACCATTTTCGCGCCTTGAATCACATTTAAACCAATGCCTCCTAAACCAAATACCACCACATTTGATCCCGGTTCAACCTTAGCGGTATTAATCACAGCACCGATCCCGGTTGTCACTCCACAGCCAATATAACAAACCTTATCAAACGGAGCATCTTCTCGAATTTTGGCGAGGGAAATTTCGGGTAAGACGGTATAATTAGAAAAGGTAGACGTTCCCATATAATGGTGAATGAGTTGCCCATTTTTTGAGAAACGACTGGTTCCATCGGGCATTAAACCTTGACCTTGGGTGCCGCGAATTGCTTGGCATAAATTGGTTTTAAAACTTAAACAATAGTCACATTGACGACATTCAGGAACATATAACGGAATCACATGATCCCCCGGCTTTAAACTTTTAACACCGGGCCCCACTTCAACGACAATTCCAGCGCCTTCATGACCTAAAATAGCGGGAAATAAACCTTCTGGATCAGCGCCAGAAAGGGTATAAGCATCTGTATGACAAATTCCTGTGGCTTTAATTTCAACCAGAACTTCCCCTTCTCTTGGGCCTTCGAGTTGTACAGTTTCTAGGGTTAAGGGTTGACCTGCTTCCCAAGCAACGGCAGCTTTGACTTCCATCGTTCACCTTTGAGTATAATTGAAATTATTATAACGACTCCCTGCTGTCGCTTAAACATGAGGAGAAAAAAGCATGGGTTTTAATCAGTATCACGATGCGATCGCCCGTTTTTTTCAGTTTAATCAATTCGGAACAAATTTTAAAACCGAAGTCTTAGCCGGAGTGACTACATTTGTGACAATGGCTTATATTTTAGTCGTTAATCCTAATATTTTATCTAATGCTATTTTTCTGCAAAAACCCAACGATTTATTTGGGGAATTAGCGATCGCCACGGCAATTTCTTCAGCCATTGCAACGTTAATCATGGGAATTTATGCGAAATATCCCTTTGCCTTAGCACCCGGAATGGGATTAAACGCTTATTTTGCCTTTTCAGTGGTTTTAGGATTAGGAATTCCTTGGCAAGCCGCCTTAGCGGCGGTTTTAATAGAAGGTTTAATTTTTATTGCTTTAACCTTGAGTAAATTTAGAACTCAAATTGTTGCTGCGATTCCCGATAGTATTAAACACGCCACCGCTGCTGGAATTGGATTATTTATTGCTTATATTGCCTTAACAGGTTCAGATTTAATTATTACATCAGAAACCACCACCACCACATTAGGAAATCTTACTCAACCGACTTCATTAATTACAATAATTGGAATTTTAATCACGGCTGCCTTAGTTTCCCGTCGTGTAATTGGGGCTTTATTATGGGGAATTTTAGCAACGGCGATCTTAGGATGGATTTTAAAAATTGCCCCATTACCAGAGGGAATTATCGCCTTACCGCAGTTACCTGTTGATTTAGTCGGTCAAGCCTTTGTCGGGTTAGAACAAATTTTCAGGGTGAATTTTTGGCAGTTATTTACAATTACCTTTGTATTTTTATTTGTCGATTTATTTGATACCGTTGGAACCTTAACGGGGTTAGGAATGAAAGCGGGTTATATTGATGAACAGGGACGTTTTCCTCGTGTCACAGAAGCGTTCATGGCGGATGCAGTGGGAACAACTGTAGGGGCAATTTTAGGAACTTCAACGGTCACCACTTATATTGAGTCAGCCTCCGGGATTTCTGAAGGGGGACGGAGTGGATTTACTGCGGTAATTACGGCTATTTTATTCACCCTTTCTATCTTTTTTATTCCCTTATTATCTGCCATTCCCAGCTTTGCAACCGCCCCAGCTTTAATGATTGTTGGGGTGTTAATGATGGGGAGTGTTCGTTATATTCGTTGGGATGATCCCGCCGAATCAATTCCCGCTTTCCTGACTATTTTAATTATGCCTTTAAGTTATTCCATTGCGGAAGGATTAGCCGTTGGAATTATTACTTATCCGTTGATTAAATCCTTTCAAGGTAAGTTTCATGAAACCAATATTGCCCTATGGATTCTAGCCGGAGTTTTTATGTTAAAGTTTATTTTAGTCAAGTAGGATGGGCAGAGCATCGTCCTACTTGAGATAAATGAGTAAATTTAACCCTGGAATTGTTCGAGATAATGTCCACAATAATAACGTTAAATACAGAAGTCCTAACCCCCATTGATACCAAACTAAGGTTGTAATAATTCCCGGTAAATGTTCATCTCTCAGGCGCAGATCATTAAAGCCTATTTTTAGTAAATTATTCAAGCTAAAATCATAATAATTTAACCAATTCCAACGCCGATCCCATAATAAAGGAAGATGACGTTCTCGTGCTAAAGGATATCGTGGCATAATCGGTAATTTTCCAATCATTAAGCGAAGTTGCCTTGTACTTCCTTCTTCCGTAAAATAGGAAACATCCATTAAGTTGTGATAGCGTCCTTGCTTAAATAAAAGCGTGAGCAAAACAGCCGGAACTGGAACTAAAAATATCGTTAAACACAGTAAAGTTAATAAAGGTTGAGGGGAAGCAGTAAAAATTTCTGTTAATCCAATCGTTATTAAAATACTACAACTGCTGACCATCCAAATTGTTTCAGAACGGGTGGGTAAAATGGCTGTCGGAATTCGCCGTCTCCAACGGTCAATTAACCAAAATATCAACCCAAAATAAGCAATTATAATAATTCCCACTCCGAAGATTAACTCTGAACAAGTCCCATAACCACTGAGAAGAATTAAGATGATTAATTGTAAACAAGCTATCCCGGTTTTTAGGCTTCGCCAAAGCGGCAGTAAATAAGATTGAGTGAGAAATTTATCCCATGTATTCTTAACCGTGTTTCCCTGAGATTGTTCTTCTCCTCCCAAGATTAAACGGTTCACAACTTTGAGATAAGTTCCTCGATCAATTTCATCTAACTTTAACAGTTCTGTTAGGGATTTAAACGGTTGTTTGGTTCTAACTTTTAAAATAGCATTTGCTTGTTCCTTAGTTAACCCGATTTGCAATAAACGAGGAATCGAAGCGGTATTCAAATTAATACTAAACAACTGTTTATTTAACCGTTGGAGTTGAAGATTAGCTCGTAAATATTCAATTTGATTGGCATCTGCAATTCTTTCCTCATGACGAAAATTTTGAATTAAGTTTCGCAATAAATTTTCATTTCCTTCTAAACTGGGAACTTTAATCATGTCGCCGATGACACCAGGATCACCAACAATTTGAGCATCAGGAGATTCAAACTTTAAAGCCGATACATCTAGAAAGGAGTTCTGACCAAATCCGGCATCGCTAAAATCCATTAAGTCTTGAAGGCTGACTTCGGATAAGTTGACTATTTGGCTAAATCTAACATTGCGAAAATCAACGGGTTTTTCAAAAATGGCTTGATTAAAATTCACAGAGTCAAGAAATTGAGATTTGGCAAAAATGGCTCGATTTTTCCACCAAGCTTCGCTAAAATTAGGGGTTGTGATCCATAAACAATCGTGAAAGTCAGTGAGTCCTTGAAACTCAGCCGTTTGAAAATTTACTTTTCCTTGAAATTCGCTATCACTTAAACTAAAAATATTATTAAATATTCCTTTTTTTACTTCTAAGTTGCTATAAAATACTGTTTTCTGGAATCCGGTTTTTTGAGAAAATTTAGCTTCATTTAAGTTAACAGGTTGACTAAATCGAGCTTCTGAGGCGTTCACTTCTTGTCGAAAGTTTGCTTTCTTTGCATTGAGTTCATTTAAAAAAAAAGTTTTGCTAAAATCTACTGACCCTAAAAACGTGGTGTTTTCAATTTTAAGTCTTGCTCTTAATACGGTAATTTCAGGAATGAGTAAGGGATTTTGTTCTGCGGGAACTTCTAAAGGTTTTAATTGATAACTTTTATTTAACTGCAATAATTCATCCGCCGAAAATAATGAAAATAAGGCTTCTCCTAATAAGGGAATCCGTAAGCCTAAATTGTTGGTGGTAAACTCTCCTTTGATTAGCGAATTGCTGAGATTTAATCCGGTTCGTGTTTTGGGGCGATTGAGTAGAATTTGTAATAATCGATAAAACTGATCCCGAAAAATAGCATTTTCCGGCTGTAAATCAATTGTAAAGTTTTGTAAGTCAATCATCGAAATTCCATTTTGAACCACTGGATTATTTAAACGTTCCTCTAATTGTTCAAGGGTTAATGGAATTCGTTCAATTTGAACCGTTGCACTGTGAACAGGTAATGCAAAGGTTCCCCAACATCCTAATGATAAACTTAGGATACAGAAAAGTCGGATCATCAGATAAAATCGGTGATTAGAAAACAATTGATGATTAAAATAACCTTGAATAAAATTCTATTTCCTGCTGTTAATCCTGGCGACCAATATACTTGAGCTTCCATAAACAGCCGGACATTAAGTTGGTAAAAACATGAGCAATAATCGGAACTAATAAGTTATCTGTTGCGATCGCACTATACCCTAAAATAAACCCCACCACCGTTGCCCAAATCACATAGGGCCATTGTTTTTCCCCACTAAAATGCAAGACGCCAAAGGCTAAACTAGACACCACTAAAGCCAGGGTATTCACTCCCAAATCCGCTAACATTACCCCTCGAAATAACAATTCTTCGCTTAATCCAGGTAATAATCCTAACCAAATTAAATCCGGCCATAGTAACGGACTGAGAACAATTTTTAAATAAGTATCTGCACTATAACTATAAGCTGGCCATAGCCGATACATTAAAATACTGGTAACTGTAATCAAAATCCCAATCCCCAATCCCCAAGCTAAACTAAACGGCGTTAATTCTAGGGGTAAAAGACTGACGTTACTCAAATGTAACCAAGCTTTTGCAATAACTAATAAAACAATAGCAGTTCCCCCCATTGCAACTAACACTTGCATTCGGGTTAACGGTTCCA
>JBMDYE010000559.1:0-4780 GCA_048595135.1 Planktothrix sp.
CCCGCTTTAACCGTTGGGAACAAGTGGGATATGGCTGTATTTTAGGCGGTGCATTAGGTAACGGTATTGATCGCTTTATTGCAGGTTATGTGATTGATTTTTTAGATTTTCGACTCATTCAATTTCCCATCTTCAATTTAGCCGATGTCTCCATCAATATTGGAATTTTCTGTTTAATTATCGCCACATTCCGATCAACAAATCAGTAAGAAGAATTAAGAATTAAGAATTAAGAATTAAGAAACAGGGAATAGGGGACTATTTTTCCTTCCTTCTTCCTTCTTTCTCTTGCCTCCTGCCTCCTGCCTTCTGCCTCCTGCCTCCTTCTGACTGATTCCGCCACTTCAAGGAACATTCAGCTTAAAATAAAAGTAGCCCAACGCGAGTTTAAGTGTTGAAAATGTCTACAACCAAACCCCCCCAGAAACCCCCAACCCTGCTCAATACAATCACTCAGGTTGTTCAGACACTGCACGCCAAAGTTAATTTTTCTCGCCTCATTCTTAAACCCAATGCGAAAGTTCCTGAACTTCATGTCCAGCAGGCTGATGTTGATAAACCTGATATTTATCCGTTGGTGGGCGATCGCTATGTTTTAGGACGTTCCTCTCGGACTAGCGATATTGTAGTCAGAAATCCTTTAGTTAGCCAGACTCACCTAAGCCTGCGACGGGATGTTAAAAAAGGGCTGGGTCTGATGGGTCGGGAAAAATTTGTGATCCAAGATGAAGGCTCGACCAATGGCTTATATTGGGGGCGAAGGCGGATTCATGAGTTACCGCTCCGACATCGGGATGTGATTACATTAGGCCCACCGGAACTGGCTTCTGTCGTTAAAGTCGAATATATTGATCCGCCCGCTTGGTATACCCAACTGATCCGGTATGGCTTATATGGGTTCACCGGAATTAGTGCGACAATGGCGGTGATTACGGTCTTTGAGTGGCAGAAATTCCAAGTTGATCCGTTACCGGAAACCGTCACTGGGCCAGTGATTATTCATGCGGCGGATGGTCGGCCGTTGCGGGAGTCCAATAATACGGCTCATATCGAACAAAATCGATTATCAGATTTTGGCCCCTATTTACCGAAGGCGGTTGTGGCATCAGAAGATAGCCGTTTTTATTGGCATTTAGGAATTGATCCGGTGGGAACGTTACGAGCTTTATTAACTAACGTCAAAGGCGGGGAAATTCGGGAAGGAGGAAGTACCCTTTCTCAACAGTTAGCACGAACCTTATTTAGAGATTATGTGGGAACCCAAGATTCCGCAGGTCGAAAACTCCGGGAGGCAATTGTTGCCCTGAAATTAGAGACAGTTTACGGTAAAAATAAACTACTAAAAACCTATTTGAATCGGGTTTATTTAGGGATTAATTTATATGGATTTGAAGATGCTGCTCGATTTTATTTTGATAAATCAGCAAAAGATTTAACTTTATCAGAAGCAGCAACGTTAGTGGGAATTTTACCCGCTCCCAATACTTTTAACCCGATTCAAAATTATCAATTAGCGGTAGAATATCGCGATCGCGTCTTAAATCGAATGTTAGAAATGGGCATGATTAGCGAAATAGAAGCGGATCGCGCCCGTCGTTCTCGGATTGAAATTAATCCCAAAGCCCGTGAATTTTTAGAAAGTACAATTGCCCCTTATTTTTATGATTATATCTTTGCTGAATTAGAAGACTTATTAGGAGAACAATTAGCCCGTGAAGGTAATTTTATTGTTGAAACAGCCTTAGATACTCGACTCCAAACCCTGGCAGAATCTTCTCTGAGAAATTCAATTAATACAACGGGACAAAGTAACAATTTCTCCCAAGGTTCCCTCGTTACGTTAGATACTAAAACCAATGAAATTTTAGCGATGGCGGGGGGAGTTGATTATAAAGAAAGCCAATTTAATCGGGCAACTCAAGCGTTGCGTCAACCGGGATCAACCTTTAAATTATTTACCTATTTAGCCGCTTTAGCCCAAGGAATTCCCCCCGGTCAAACTTATTCTTGTGAACCCTTAACGTGGCGAGGACAAAGTTATTCGGGTTGCGAACGCAGTGGCGGTGGGGTGGATATGTATCGGGGATTAGCCTTATCTGAAAATGTGATTGCCCTTAAAATTGCTCAAGACGTTGGACTCGATCAAGTGGTTGATATGGCCAGACGGTTAGGCATTAAATCTAAACTTGATCCAGTACCAGGGTTAATATTAGGACAAAGTGAAGTAACGCTATTAGAAATGACAGGGGCTTATAGCATTGTTGCCAATGAAGGAATTAGTAATCCTCCCCATGCAATTAGACGGATTTTAGATAGTAGTGATTGTACCGATTTGAATGATATTAATACCTGTCGTGTGATTTATGCGTATGATCGAGAAAATCCAACGGTTCCCACAGTTTTATCTCCCTCCGTTGCTGAGACAATGACAACTTTATTGCAAGGCGTGATTCGTCGGGGAACAGGTCAAGATGCGTTTCTCGGCTTAGGAGAAGCCGGAAAAACGGGAACCACCAATGATAATGTTGATTTGTGGTTTGTCGGTTATATTCCAGACTTACAATTAACCACAGGGGTTTGGTTAGGAAATGATGATAACTCCCCAACCAATGGCAGCAGTGCAAATGCGGCTCAATTATGGCACGATTATATGGAACAAATTTCTAAATAACGGGTTTTTCCATCTTAATTTTTTCCCGGAGGATGGGCAGAGCCCATCTTAATCTTAAATATCCCAGCCAATCAATTAAAAATTCATTGAATTCCTGATCACTGTAGGATGGGCTCTGCCCATCTTAATCTTAAATATCCCAGCCAATCAATTAAAAATTAATTAAATTAGGGTAGGGAATGAATGATGGGCAGAGCCCATCCTACTTTTTTCTAATTCCTTTGGTGAGAAGGGCAAGTAATAAAGTGGTTAAAAAAGCGAGTTCAAGATGGGTGAATTGAGTGGTTAAAAATAAAGACGTTAAGGCTAAAATCATTCCGGTGCTGTAGAATAGTAATTTGAATCGCATGATCAGCAATAATAAAGATTAGGCGAGAATGAATGGGATCTATCAGCGAACGCAAGTACCCATTCCTTAAGATTAGATTTATAATAGAAAATTTGAGCGCAATTAAAATAACCGATCCATGACTACAAGTTCCCGTCGCTACCATATCACAACGTTCGGCTGCCAGATGAATAAAGCCGACTCAGAACGCATGGCTGGCGTTTTAGAAGAAATGGGATTTGACTTTACAGAAGATCCCAATGATGCCAATGTGATTCTATACAATACCTGTACGATTCGGGATAACGCTGAACAAAAAGTTTATTCCTATCTAGGAAGACAAGCCAAACGGAAACAACAAGAACCTGATTTAACCATTATTGTCGCTGGATGTGTGGCACAGCAAGAAGGCGAAACCTTGTTGAGACGGGTTCCTGAAGTGGATTTAGTCATGGGCCCTCAACACGCCAACCGCCTTCAAGACTTATTAGAACAGGTGTTAGATGGTAATCAAATTGTTGCCACCGAACCAATAGAAATTATGGAAGATATCACAAAACCTCGCCGGGATAGTGAAATTACGGCTTGGGTGAATGTGATTTATGGCTGTAATGAACGGTGTACCTATTGTGTTGTTCCCAATGTGCGCGGCATTGAACAATCTCGCACCCCAGAAGCCATTCGCGCTGAAATGGAAGAATTAGGGCGTTTAGGTTACAAAGAAGTTACATTATTAGGGCAAAATATTGACGCCTACGGTCGAGATTTACCCGGTTCAACGCCAGAAGGTCGCCATTTACATACCTTCACTGATTTACTGTATTTTGTTCATGATGTTCCAGGGATTGAACGGATTCGGTTTGCGACCAGTCACCCCCGTTATTTTACTGAAAGATTAATTCGGGCTTGTGCAGAATTACCAAAAGTTTGTGAACATTTTCACATCCCCTTTCAATCGGGAGATAATGATGTTTTAAAAGCAATGGCACGGGGTTATACCCATCAAAAATATCGTAAAATTATTGAAACCATTCGGGCTTATATGCCGGATGCGTCCATTAGTGCCGATGCGATTGTTGGGTTTCCGGGGGAAACGGAAGAACAATTTGAAAATACATTACAATTAGTTGACGATATTGGGTTTGATTTGTTAAACACTGCTGCTTATTCTCCCCGTCCTGGGACTCCGGCGGCAGTTTGGGAAAATCAACTGAGTGAAGAGGTAAAAGCGGATCGACTGCAACGATTAAATCGCTTAGTTTCTGTGAAAGCAGAAGAACGTTCTCAGCGCTATTTCGGCAGAATTGAAGAAGTGTTAGTGGAGGGAACAAATCCCAAAGATCCGTCACAAGTCATGGGACGAACCAGAGGAAACCGTTTAACGTTCTTCTCGGGAAATTTAGCGGAATTGAAAGGTCAACAGGTGAAGGTGAAAATAACCCAAGTTAGACCGTTTAGCCTAACCGGGGAACCGATTGAGTTATATGCACCTGTATGATGGTAAAAAAGATTTTAGGGCCTCGAATTGTTGATCTTAGTTTTGGGTTATTCTTAACAGGAATGGCGACGAGTGTGGTGAGTTTTCCACTGTTTCGCACGTCGCCTGCTGTCGCAAACCCTCTAAATTCGATCTCAGAACAACTTCCGTTACCGACACCTCGCTCTAATGGCGATTATCCGCGATCGCTTCATCAAAATTGGCAAGTCACCCCTCCTAACACTCAGGGGGTAGAATGTCGGATGTTAGGAAATACCACTTATGAACAATTAGCAGATCCGGG
>JBMDYE010000560.1:0-2153 GCA_048595135.1 Planktothrix sp.
AAAATATTTTTCCTTTTCCCTCTCGAATAAAAACATTCTTCCTTTTCCCTCTCCTTCTAGGAGAGGGCAGGGAGAGGTGGAGAGGGCAGGGAGAGGTTGTTGGGGGTTGGGGGGTTGTGTCCCATAGGGATTTTGCGGGCGAGAATGAAACAGCCCTGCCCTGTAAAGATTAGAAAACTTTATAGTAGTTCAGCTAGTAGGTAAAAAAATTGACCAGTCTGTAATAGAACGTTAACTTTTTTGATGAGAATTCAATTTTAGATAGTATTTTAAGAGGGTAATCAGCCTATTCTTAACCCTATTAATAAAGTTAACATTTTTTTAGTTAAAATAAGGTTATCTTCATCATATCCTCAAATTTCCTCTATGTTACATTCAATTTATCAAGTGGGTGGGAGTTTACCCATTGATGCTCCGACCTATATTAAACGTCAAGCGGATGAAGATTTATATCAAGCGTTGAAAGCTGGAGAGTTTTGTTATGTCTTGAATTCCCGACAAATGGGGAAATCTTCGTTGCGAGTGCGAACCATGCAACGGTTACAAGCCGAGGGGGTTTTATGTGTTGCGATTGATTTAACCGCGATTGGGACGGCGGATATTACATCGGAAGAATGGTATGCGGGAATTATTGATAGTATTGTTAGTAGTTTAGATTTATATGATGATTTTGATTTAGATGATTGGTGGACAAAGAATCAACAGTTATCGAATGTCAGACGTTGGGACAAATTTATTAACGATATCTTATTACTTTCAACGGCAAAAAATCTGGTTATTTTTATTGACGAAATTGATAGTATTATTAGTTTAAATTTTTCCGTTGATGATTTTTTTGCATTCATTCGGTCATGTTATAATCAACGAGTGAATCAACCGGAATACAACCGTTTAACCTTTGCTTTATTAGGCGTTGCTACCCCTTCGGATTTAATTCGAGATAAAACCCGAACTCCCTTTAATATTGGTCTGGCGATTCCCTTACAAGGATTTCAACTTTCAGAAACAGAACCTTTAGCACAAGGTTTAGCCCTAAAAAGTCAAAATCCTGAAGCGGTCATGGCACAAATTTTAAAATGGACGGGAGGACAACCGTTTTTAACGCAAAAAGTCTGTAATTTAGTTTTAAATAAAATTAGTAATATTGCCGAAGGGAATGAACATCAAGCGATTGAAAATTTAGTTAAAGATTCTATCATAAAAGACTGGGAAGGTCAAGACGAACCGGAACATTTAAGAACGATTCGCGATCGCCTTTTGGTGAATGAAAAGCAAGCCAGTCGGTTATTAGGAATATATCAACAAATTTTACATCAGGAAGAACTAGAAACCGATGGCAGCCAAGAACAAACCGAATTACAATTATCAGGATTAATTGTGAAACGAGGGGCAAAATTCAAGGTTTCTAATTTAATTTATCAAGAAGTTTTTAATCTGGATTGGTTAACAAAAGAATTAACAAAATTGCGTCCCTATTCAGAAGCATTTATCGCTTGGAAAGAGTCAGGATATCAAGATGAGTCCCGGTTATTACGGGGACAAGCGTTAACAGATGCCTTAGTTTGGGAACAGGATAAAAATTTATCGGCGGAAGATTACCATTTTTTAGAAGCCAGTCAAAAATTAGAACAAAAAGCCACTCAATTAGAATTAGAAGCCCAAAAAAAAGCCAATGAAATATTAGCAGAAGCTAAACAAAACGCTGATTTATCCCTGGCGGAAGCCAATCAAGAATTAACTCAAATTAAAAAACAAACTGAAACCCTAATTCGCCGAGGACGGAAATTCACCCTAATCACAGCTATTATTGCCGGAATTATAATTTTATCTTCTTTCATTTTTGTCCAAAATAGGCTAACAATTTTAAACTTAAAGAATGTTCGCTTAACGAATGCTTCAGCCAAAGAAAAATTTTTAGAAGATCAACAGATTGACTCATTAATAGAAAGCTTGAAAGCCGCACAACAATTAAAACAATTAAATCCCTCAATTTGGAATCAGGACAATACTAAAGCAGAAGTTTTTAGTACCCTTCAGCAATCTATTTACACAATTAAAAACTATCAAGTTCTCTCCGATCATAGTGATAGGGTAAATGATGTCAGTTTTAGTCCTGATGGGCAAATCATTGCTTCTGCTAGTGTTGACAAAAC
>JBMDYE010000561.1:0-2154 GCA_048595135.1 Planktothrix sp.
CATAAACTTTATTGGCTAGTCTTTTGAGAGCTACAAGTTCTGGAGACTAGGTAGTATTAACCTTAATTTACTATCGAATCTAGAGTCACAAAGACCAAATGGAAGTAATTTAATATGTTGTTGGCTCATCTCCTAAAAACTCTATATTATCATTCGATAAATCCTCGGCATCTACTAAACAAATTTTACACGGTCTATGTTTATGCTCTGCTTCCTCACGAGTGTTATAGCAGAGAATTTTACCCATTTCCTCTGGTTTTACTCTTTCAGGGTAAAGCTTACATTTTCTACTAAAATGATAAGTGCCTGTTGCACTCCAGGCTCGGAAAAAACCACCTTGAACTAATTCCCCAGAACCAGCTTCTAACATTATTTTCATTTTTTTTAAAACTTTTAGCTTGGGGTGTCTCTTTATTTCTTTCTCTAAATCACTTAAAAGTGCTTCTATTGAAAAGTCGCTGAAAGGAGTAAAATCTGTGATATGAGTAATCAAGAAAGTACAAAATTTTTCAATATATATAAAATTTAACTTTGGATACTCTTTAATTCCTGCCATCAATTCATAAATAAAATATTCAAGAGAGTACCATAAAGCAGAATTAGCATTAGTGTGTCTAATTATCAGTTTACTAATAATTCTATCGGTCATTGTATATTTGTCATTTTCCAGATCATTAAATATTTTAAATTTTTTTCTAAATGCTTCAAGTTTAGGATAATAATGACCTTTATTCTTCTTAAGTTCACCAATTAAATTTCTTTGTTCGTGTAACACTTCTGTAACCCACAGAAGCCGAGACGTACTTGCTAAATCTTGATCGTCAGTAATAAGCATCTCAATTAGTTTCGTAAGAACTCCTGCCTGTGACTCCAACTCATTCAAAATTCTTGCCTGTTCGCATCCTTCTAAATCCACTTCCAAACATAACCTCTGAGTAAGTTTTTTATGTTGACGTTTAATCTCTTGTCCTAAATCACCTTTGAACGTATGTTCTATCAATGCTGCTATAGTTTTTAAGGGAAAAGCTCTGGGAGCATAAAAACCTAAAACTGTCCATTTTAGAGCTACCTTACAGAGGAATATTAATGCTTTAGTATAATTATTTAATCTCTGCCAACCCCAATCTAAATAAGTCCAATCTGAGTCAAAAGCTTCTGTATCAAAGTCTAAAAGTTTTGACCAACGTGAATCTGATTTATGAAAATCATTATGAAGCTTTTCAAGAGCTTTTAGTTCAGAGAATACAACATTTATTGGTACTGCACCACCTCCCAAATCTGACTTTCTGTCACGAGTAAATTTAACAACTCCGCAGACTTTACCAGTGCTTTGATTGAGCAGAGGAGAACCACTTAATCCAGGTCGTACTTGACCGCCCTTTAGCTTGATCGATTGAATCGAACCTCCGGTAAGCCCTTCACATTCAAGAGTTACTGGCTCTCCAAGCGGAAAACCTTGATCATCAGTATAGCCATACGCATAACATAAATCTCTCGGTTTAATTTCTGTTCCTAAGTAAACACAGGGGAAACTATCTTCTATATCAATTTGAAGAATAGCCAAATCAATTCCTTGAGAAAAGCGATACTTAATTTGTGCTGAAATAGAATTAGCATAACGATAAGGAGTAACTTCAACAAACTCTCCAATAGCTTTTTCTTTAACTACATGATCACAAGTTAAAATCAGTTTGGGTACGAAGAAAAAGCCTGTACCCTGAGAAGTTTTTGAAGTCTCGATTTTGACTGTACAAGCTTGAAGTAGCTCATCTAACCTTAAAGACATAGGAAGGTTATGGGAGGTTTCAGTTTCTACTTTTCACTCCACTCTAAGGTAATTTCCATATTAGCCTTTCCGGAACCTTTTACAATAGCAGCAGTTAGCTTGCCAGACTCAATACTCATTTCTAATCCAAACTTAACACTTGCTTTTTGAGGTTTAGCTTTCTCTAATGTATCTTTAATTGCTATTGTAATTCCTTCTAATGCAACAGCAATATCGTCAAATGGAAAAGTATTAAAAGATACATCTTCTCTTCCCGTTTCCGAAACTTCTATACCTATAACTGCACCGTTAGGAAGCTTTAGTGGAACTTTTTCTGTCGTTTGATCACTATCGTGCATATTGTACTTATCTATATAATGACTCTACTA
>JBMDYE010000562.1:0-1849 GCA_048595135.1 Planktothrix sp.
TGCAACGCATCCCGAAACGGACGATAGGACAACAGATAATTCAGAAAATCCGCTCGTAAGGTAAATACTAATCTCATCGTTTCGTGAGTAATCGCCGTGAGTAACTCATCGGCAAAACGTTCCGGTTCTTCCTTCACAGGACACAGGGTATAAAGTTCTTCCAATTGGTCTGCCACTAACAATAATCGTTTCCCAGGATTGAGGTCTAAAATCTGATTAATCACCTGTTTCACCGTGATGCGACCTTGTTGGAAATCACTGGCGAGTCCCATTGCTTCCCGCATTTTGTGAGTTTCTCCCGCTTCCGGTTCCAGTTGTCTCACTAAAGCAAAAGCTAAGGGTAAAAACGGATCTTTTCCAGGTTTGAAAATCTCAATTAACCAGTTTCCTTCTTTTCGCAATTTCGGAATTAAACCCGCAAATACCACCGAAGATTTACCACTACCACTAGGCCCTATTACCCCAACCAACGGTTGTTTCTCGGTGACTTCTACTAATTGATTGACAAAGTTTTCCTGTCCAAAGAAAAAGTCCGCATCTTCTTCGCCAAAAGCAGCTAATCCCTGATAAGGATTCGGTGGAATAATATCTTCAAAGTTGGTTAAATCAGGAATAACCTCAGAATCAATTGCAGAATCAATTAACGGTTTTTTCTTTAAAACCGGAGTTTCATTTTCTAAGAAACTCATCATTTGGGAACATCCTAACTCATAGGCTTCTTCTACTTCATATCCAGCCGCTAAAGCATCATAAAAAGCAACGGAAAAGGCAAGAGCACCTTTATCTCCCACCGCTTGATTCATCCCTAAGACATAATTAACATATTTGCTAATTGCATTGGCTTGAACTTCTGAATAACAAGCATTTAAAATAACGCATTCAACGCTTTTTTTAGCAAATAATTTAAACATACTGGCGAGGGTTCTCGTCTCCAGCAGTATCATTTTTCCAGTGTCATCTTCGAGAACAATTCCCTCCTGTCCCGTCCCATGTCCACAAAAGTGAACAATCTGAGGTTGATAATCTAATATGGCTCGATAAAAATCACGAGAACGAACCGCTAATTTCTGTTCTAATTTATATTGATGTCGTTGATTTGACCGTCGTAATCCTTCATCAATTTCTCGAATTTCTTCTTCTAATCGCAACCGAGAAGTATTAGTCGGATTAGCCGCTAGAATTAAAATCGTCTTGGGACTGGGGGTAGAAGTCATAATTTAGCCTAGAGTGCGAATAACACTGGGGTGGAATCTGAAATTTACTTGGAACTCTCTGTCAGTCCACTTATCTCACTAGGAACATTTAGGGGAATAGGTAGCCAACTTTTTTAGATTTCATATCAGACTTGTCTCCAAACTGAATTTAGGGTTGTGTAACTACCTTACAAACATCGACCCCAAAACCGTACTAGACTATTGTTTAGTTTTTAACCTAGCCAAAAGTACAGGTAACAGTCCTGACGAGGTGACAACCCCGCTCATTTGCCCTAGCTGTAGGAGATGTAACCAAATTGCGGTAAAAAAAGATGGGGTAGTATTCGTGAAAAAGTCCCATCAAGTCAAAATGATTCTTCAATTTTACCAGTTGCATTGCTAACAACAACTACAAAAGTCGGAATACCTAACTCTAAAACTGTTGGTAGATTTGCTGCAATGTCACAAAACAGTCAGCATTGAATTACTAGCCACCAAGCCTGCCAGATCCGATTCTATTTGAAAGTCGCCGACGTCACATCCAAAGATTCCTGAGCTTAGAAAGCTTAAAATTGGAAGCGTGAAGTTAGCACAATGGCTCTGTCACAAGCAAGTCAAGTTTGTGTTAAGAATTAAACAGGAACGCTACATTCAAT
>JBMDYE010000563.1:0-10658 GCA_048595135.1 Planktothrix sp.
GACCCACCAAATGCTCCACCATCACTGTCCCCTTGGACTTCATATTGCTCCACAATATCTTCACCGTCATAGGTGGCAATATCATGATTATTGTTGGGTTCTATGTGTTCAAACGTATCAAATGGTATCACCCCATCTGGACCGGAAACAGAAACAATTTGCCATCCGGGGAACCGTTCAGCCGCATTTAACACAATCCATTGTTGAGGTGTTCCCATATTACTAAAGGTTGTTTGATCAGGCTGGGTTTCTTGGAACTCTGCTTCCAGTTCCACCCAAATTGTAAACGGATTAGATTTCACAGAAGTCTCAAAATTCAGACGTGGGCCATTACCATCAAAATCCGTATCTCCGCTCATATGGGGGGGTCGAAACTCGACAATATCGGAAAGCGGTAAGGAAATTTGCATGGTATCGTCGCTTCCTCCCACTCTTGCCCCACTCACCAATAGGGAATAATCTTGATTAAAGGATTCCCCCGTATGGCTAATATGAACCGTATATTCCCCAGGAGTCGGTGCATTAATCAACACTTGTTCCACATTATCAACATGATTGGTCGTTAATTGAACGGCATTGGCAGTCGGGTTACTGGGGTCTAATGTCCAAGGGAGAAAGGTTCCATCTGGACCAATGATACGAATATCCAAATCATTCATCAGCACTGAAGTTGAGCCATCTAAACCTGTCCCAGGCAGGGACGGATTAACTGGGTCAGTCCAAACTAAAGACGCTTTCAGAGAGGTAGTGCCATCGGAGGTAAAGGTAAAGGTTTGTTCTGTTCCTGAATAGCGGTCTTCCAGTAGCCAATCCGTGGTTCCTCCTGAGCTCGGACTTGCATTGGTCAGAAAGTTAGCAGCAGCAGCGGCATCCACCAAACCCCAACCGAAGGTATAATCGGGCCCAGGATTCCCTCCATCAAAGGCAGTATGAATCAATAACCCTTTTGTCGTAGCACTGGCGGGGGTTCCCAAAAATAGATTTTGATAATGTTCAATCAACAACGCGGCGGTTCCAGTGACGTTCGGTGCTGCTACTGACGTACCCGACATGAAGCCATAGCTGCTATCTGAAGCGGCTTCGGAGGAAAATATTGCCTCGTCCCAGGGAATTAATGTGGTTCCCGCAGCAACCACATCCGGTTTCACCCGTCCGTCATCCGTTGGCCCCCAGGAGGAGAAATTAGACATCCTCACATTCGTTGCTGTATAAGGATCAACGGTAATATCCCGAACTGCACCAACAGTTAGCTGATTTTTAGCTACAGAAGAGTGGAGTAAAGAATCAAATCCTGTTCCTCCATTGCCATCGCTGGGGGGTGCAGATATGAGACTATCCGAAACCAGATAATATCCCGCCCCGAAATCCGTCACGCCAGGAGGAGGAGAGGATAAAAACGTCACATAAGTATTATTTCCTTGTAAATTAAAAAACCTTTCAATTCGATCATTTCCAGCCGCCCAAACACTCAGCAATTTGGGATTATTGTAGAGAACTTGATCAATATTACGACTATCACCATTATATTGACTAAACTTCGGATCTTCAGTACCTAACGTCCGATTGGCAAACCAAGTATCTACATCGCCAATTTCCCAATCTAATCCCATCGTCCATCCGGCAATGTCTCCATAGGAATGATTGGAAGCCTCTAGTAAATAGGCATCAGCATTCATCTCCTCAATGTCTTTATCCGCGTTGTAGCTGCGAAGATTAACTTGAGTCGCCATTCCCTCTGCTAAAGGATTCACCCCAGCGGCGGCAATGGTTCCCGCAACGTGGGTGGCATGGTCACTAAAACTGCCACCTCCATCGCCAAAGGTGACTCGTCCTGAAAATTCTTGATGGGTATCCCGTACCCATGCGGCACCGTCAGTGTTCTCATTGGCTTCCCAGACGCCAATATTAAGACCTGATCCCTCTAAGTTTAATCCCAAAGAACCCCCGGGTTTTAGCTGATCTGTATTGGTGGTATCTGCTGCATTAATATTGGTGGGGAGTAACAAACGCAATTCGTCTGGACTTGGCCCTGTTCCTAAAAACCAAATTCCTTCTGCTACTTTTTCGGGTTTTGGTAAGAGTTTAACACCAGGAACTTCCGACATTTTGATAATCGGTTTGGGGATTTCCCAATTCAGGGGAACAGGCGACGATTGATTATTATTTTCATCTTTTTCTTCGACTCGCCCAAATTCAGGAATCAATTCATCCCCAGACGTGCTATCTGCCGTTGCGACTAAGGTAATCGGTTCAGTGGCAATTTCATCATTCGCAAAGATTAATTTTCCCGTCAATGTGACTTCTTGATTCGGTGCTAAAGGATTGCGAGTAAAAGGATAGGAAAATAAATCCGGATTTACTTCACTGGTATCGTCGGCACTAAAGGCAGCCGTGAGGGGAAGACTGCTCCCTTCTTTTGTATATTCAACGGAGACTTTGAATAAGTCGGCTGTGGCATCTCCTTGATTTTTAACCACCACTTTAACAGGTAAGGTCGCTTGTCCTTCACTAATAACTACATCTCCAGTTCTTTGGAAGGAAGATACAATTAAATCCGGTGCGCCATTAACTTTTGGCTCGTCAATTTTGACGGGTGAAAAGGCAAAATTATTTTTTTCATCTAATTCAGAAATGACTTGACCAGGATCAATTTGTGCGCCAATAAAATAACCCCCGTTAGGGGTATCAACCGGAAGCCCACCGATTTCATCGGGAAAAGTATATTCTTCTCCGGGTTGTAAGTCGGGTGTATTGCTAATTCGTCCGCCTTTTAATAAAATATCTTCACTATAATTGGGGGAATAAATCGAATATCCAGGGGGAATGTTTTGATCACTCGAAAGCACTAAATCGACCATATAACCATTAGAACCTGCGGTTGTGGTTCCTTTGGCGATCGCTGTTCCTGTATTTTTTACGGTCACTTTAATTGGGGTAATATCACTTCCGGCTGTTGAAGATTCCGGTGCGGTGACACTAACTTGTAAATCGGCTAATCCTTCTGAAAAAGGGTTAAGGTTATCCACGATTGGATCGGTTGGGAAATTAATGATGTCAAGTTCGGGTTTGATCCCAATTAGAGAATCGGGTAACGTTTGATTTGCTAAAAGCTGCTTTTCTACAATTAATGGCGGTAACGGATTCTCAGTTTGATTTAAACTAGCAAAACTACCAGGCTGAGGTAAAAATGAATCTAAAGTTTGTACGGGCTGTAAGGGTGCAGTAAATTTTGAAATGGGATCGGATAACAAGCTTGAAGAGATCAATGTATCTTTTAGAAAAGTTTCCATATTAATGTTTTCTCCAGATTGTTATATCAGCTATCCTTATCTATTTCTAACAGGGAGGGACTTATGCAAATTGTAGTGCTAGCTTATTGTCGAGGTACGTTAGGCAAAATTAGCTGAATCAGTGATTAAAATCAAGAAAAGAGGCGTCTGAAAAGAATCACTACAATTTGGATCTGTTCTTCGTTTGCGATCGCGAACTTCCTCCAGACCGATTTTCTTTCCCAACTGTAGGAAATCTTGAAGGAGGGAATCTAAATTTGTTGCCGCTCATCCCCGGACATAACAGGGAATCAGGTTTTCTCTGCAAGTTTCATAACAAGCTGATCACTGACACAACGCTACGATATGTAAAAATAATTAAGGAAAAAGATTAATTATCCCGCGTGGAGTATAGCTGTGGAGTCCCGATATAACCCTGCATCCATTGAACAAAAGTGGCAACAAGCCTGGGCTGAACAAGGTTTATACAAAACCCCAACCGACAAAACCAAGCCCAAATTTTATGCCCTTTCCATGTTCCCCTATCCGTCGGGGAGTTTACACATGGGTCACGTTCGTAATTACACCATCACCGACGTGATCGCCCGACTGAAACGGATGCAAGGCTATCGAGTCCTCCATCCGATGGGATGGGACGCCTTTGGACTTCCCGCCGAAAACGCCGCTATTGATCGAGGCATTCCTCCGGCGGAATGGACTTATCAAAATATTGCCCAAATGCGGGAACAATTGCAACGCTTAGGTTTTTCCATCGACTGGGAAAAAGAAGTGACCACCTGTTCCCCCAACTATTATCGCTGGACTCAATGGCTGTTCTTACAATTTTATAAAGCTGGACTCGCCTACCAAAAAGAAGCCACCGTTAACTGGGACCCGATTGATCAAACCGTCCTCGCGAACGAACAAGTTGATAATGAAGGTCGGTCTTGGCGCTCAGGTGCGATCGTTGAACAAAAATTACTGCGTCAGTGGTTTCTCAAAATTACCGACTACGCTAGCGAACTCCTCCAAGATTTGGAAAGTTTACCCGGATGGCCAGAACGGGTGAAACTCATGCAAGCCAACTGGATCGGACAATCCATTGGGGCGGAGTTAGAATTTCCCATTGTGGGGTTAGATGAAAAAATCGCCGTTTTTACCACTCGTCCCGATACCGTTTATGGGGTGAGTTATGTCGTCTTGGCACCCGAACATCCGTTAGTTGCTAAAGTTACCACGCCTGAACAAAAAGCTACCGTTGAAGCGTTTATTCAAGAAATGGCTTCCGAAAGTGCAAGCGATCGCACCTCCGAAGATAAACCCAAACGCGGCGTACCCACAGGTGGAACTGTAATTAATCCTTTTAACAACGAAGAAGTTCCGATTTGGATCGCCGATTATGTCCTGTATGGATACGGAACAGGCGCAGTGATGGGGGTTCCTGCCCATGATACCCGTGATTTCCAATTCGCCCAACAGTATAACCTCCCAATTAAACAGGTGATCGTTGCGGATGATGCGGATAACGATAACGAAGAAAACCAAAAGCTTGAAACCGCCTACACCGGAACTGGAATTATGGTGGAGTCGGGTTATTTTAGTGGCGAACATTCCGAACACGCCAAACAAGCCATCATCAACTACGCCGAAGACGAAGGCTATGGGAAAGGACGGATTCAATATCGCCTCCGAGATTGGTTGATTTCCCGTCAACGCTATTGGGGTTGTCCGATTCCGATTATCCACTGTCCAAATTGTGGGGCGGTGGCGGTTCCTGATGCCGATTTACCTGTGAAATTACCCGACCAAGTAGAATTTAGCGGACGAGGGCCATCACCTTTGGCTAAACTCGAAGATTGGGTTAATGTTCCCTGTCCCAGTTGCGGCACTCCGGCGAGACGGGAAACCGATACGATGGATACGTTTATTGATTCATCGTGGTATTTCATGCGGTATCCCGATGCTCAAAATGAGCAAGCCGCTTTTGATCCGGCGATTAGTAATGATTGGATGCCTGTGGATCAATATGTGGGGGGAATTGAACACGCGATTTTACACTTATTATATTCTCGGTTCTTTACGAAAGTAATTCACGATCGGCGATTATTGCATTGTAAAGAACCCTTCCAACGGTTATTAACCCAGGGGATGGTACAGGGAATTACCTATAAAAATGATAAAACAGGTAAATATTTTCCCCCTTCCCAAATTGACCCGAAAGATCCCAAAGATCCAGAAACGGGTGAGAAATTAGAAGTCTTTTATGAAAAGATGTCTAAATCCAAATATAACGGGGTTGATCCGTTGGAAGTGATGGGGAAATATGGGGCAGATACGGCTCGAATGTTTATTTTATTCAAAGCTCCCCCAGAGAAAGATTTAGAATGGGAAGATGCCGACGTTGAGGGGCAATTCCGCTTTTTAAATCGGGTTTGGCGGATTGTGACTGAATCGGCAGAAACGACCTTTTCTCAAGTGGGAGAGGGGTTAACGAAATCTGAAAAAGATTTAAAACGAGCCATTCATACGGCTATTAAAGAAGTCACGGAAGATTTAGAGGGAGACTATCAATTTAATACGGCTGTTTCTGAAATGATGAAACTGAGTAACGCCCTTTCGGAAGCCGATTGTAAGGATTCTTCAGTTTATCAAGAAGGGGTAGAAACCTTGGTGAAATTATTAGCACCTTTTGCCCCCCATATTGCAGAAGAATTATGGCAGAATCTGGGATATCAAGAGTCTATTCATACCCAAACTTGGCCGACTTTTGATCCCGCAGCGTTAGTGGTGGATGAAATTACGTTAGTGATTCAAATTAACGGCAAAATGCGCGGCACGTTACAGGTTCCCTCCCAAGCGGATAAAGAAACCTTAGAAGAATATGCCCGGAATTCCGAAGTCGCTCAACGAAATATTGGGGATAAAACAATCAAGAAAGTCATTGTTGTCCCTGGAAAATTAGTTAACTTCGTTGTGGGTTAAGATTCCCTCTCTAAACCCTTCTTCCCGTTTCCCTCCAGCCTCTAGCTTGGGGGATTTTTTTAAGAATTATGAATCGCGTAGCGTCCTGAGTGGAACGAAGGATCAGAATTAAGAATTAAGAATTAAGCAATAAGTATAAATTTCTCCCCCCGCTCCCTCCGCCCCCTCCGCCCCCTCCGCCTCCTCCGCTCCCTCTGCTCCCTCCTGCCTCCTGCTATATGATAGAAGTTAGGCCATATTGATTCATCTGGGTTGCATAAGAAATAGCCACAAAGTTTTAATGATGGGGAAGCGGATGTCACAGAAGCCCACTGTATAAAGACTTCACCTAGTAAAACCGAACAGAGTAGTAGGTTGTCTATTCATAGAATCAAGAGAGATTTCTGCTCTGTATTATTTTCCAGCAATATCAGAGGTAAGTTTATGATTAATTCTGCTAAACGTTTATATGAAGAAGGGTTGAAAAAGGCTCGCCAAGGGAACTATCGTGGAGCGTTAAAAGATTTTGATCAAGTGCTAACTTTAAACCCTACTCATGCCGTTGCTTATAATAACCGGGGTTTAGTTTACTATTATTTGAAACAATATAGTAAAGCCGTTGATGACTTAAATAGGGCGTTACAGATCGATCCTAAAATGCCCGATGCTTATCTGAACCGAGGCAATGCTTGGCGACATTT
Source organism: Planktothrix sp. (assembly GCA_048595135.1). Lineage (GTDB taxonomy): Bacteria > Cyanobacteriota > Cyanobacteriia > Cyanobacteriales > Microcoleaceae > JBMDYE01. Next base: position 6,932 of record JBMDYE010000563.1, read on the forward strand.
AGGGAAATATGAAAAAGCAATTCATGATTTTAAAATTGCCCTAAAATTTCATCCCAATAGTGATGCAGCTTATAATAATTTAGGATTAGCGATCGCTCAATCAGGAGAATACCCAGAAGCCATTGAAAATTATAATCAAGCTTTATTAATCAATCCTAATAATTTTAAAACCTATTACAATCGAGGACGAGCTTACTATTTATTGGGATATAAAGAAAAATCTTTAGAAGATTTTAATAAAACCCTTCACTTAGAATTGAATTATACCAAAGCTTATATTAACCGAGGATTATGTTATCATCAACTCGGTCAAAAGGAAGAAGCGATTCAAGACTATAACCGAGCGTTGCAAATCGATCCGTACAATGCCTATGCTTATTATAATCGAGGTTGTGTTCACCATAGCCTCAAAAATTATGCAGCCGCCATTGAAGATTTTAATCAAACCCTACAAATTGATCCAAAGTTTATTAAAGCTTATTTAAACCGAGGTTTAGCTCTTTATAAATTAGGGGATGAACCAGCGGCTAATAAAGACTTTTACCATGTCATGTGTGTGAATGCAGATGCCTACGTTTATTATCAAGCCCAACGAGGCACTCCTGATCACAACATTTATTCTAAAGATGCTCCCAAAGTCGATGTTCAACCCGGAGGAGAATATTTTTACACCACCTTTTTAAGTGGTTTATGGGACACAGACGACCTTAACCAACGGGAATCCACCATCTGCGAAGCCGAATTTCTAAATGAATAAAAGAGGAATTAAGAATTAAGAATTAAGAATTAAGAATTAAGAATTAGGCAATAGGCACTCTTGTAATAGAAATTTCTTTCCCTTGTCCCCTTGTCCCCTTGTCCCCTTGTCCCCTTGTCCCCTTGTCCCCTTGTCCCCTTGTCCCTTTTTCCTCTAGAGCCGATGAACACTAGGCGGTAAAATATAAATCCAAGTGCAACAGAACAGATTATGGAACGACCTTCCAGCGCTGATTGTGAGGGTTGGGGGCAGCCTGTCTGACTTTTCTGGTTCATTGCGCCTTAAGAAGACCTTAAAGTGATGTATCTGTCACACTTTATTCGTGAACAGCTAAGTATATTCAAAGGGAGAAGAAACAAATGTATCGTCCAAGTGGAACTGGTGCAACGAACGCAGGAGCGAACAGTCGCGTCTTTGTGTTTGAAGTGGAGGGAATGCGTCAAGGGGGAAATACTGACCAATTGAACTACCCCATCCGCCGCAGTGGTACAGTTTCCATTACCGTACCCTATAACCGCATGAATCAAGAAATGCGGAGAATTGCCCAGATGGGGGGCAAAATTGTCAATATTCGTCCTTTAGGAGAATCGTCAAGCCCCACGCCAGCACCAGAAAATGGACATAGCAGCCCACAATCTGGAGAACCAAGTAAGCCCATGGTTGAAGCGAAGCATAAAGCGGATGTTCCTGTTAACACTTACCGCCCCAACAACCCGTACATTGGCAAATGTCTGGAAAATTATGAACTTGTCGGCGAGGGGGGTATTGGTACAGTTCGCCACCTGACCTTTGATCTATCTGAAGGTGATTTACGCTATGTTGAGGGTCAAAGTATTGGGATTATTCCTCCGGGAACCGATGCTAAAGGCAAACCCCATAAGTTGAGACTGTATTCGATTGCTTCTACCCGTCATGGCGACAAATTGGATGATAAAACCGTCTCCCTCTGTGTCCGTCAACTGGAATACAAACATCCTGAAACGGGAGAAACGGTTTATGGTGTTTGCTCAACTTACCTGTGTAACTTAGAAGTTGGCGCTGATGTGGCGATTACTGGCCCGGTCGGGAAAGAAATGTTACTCCCCGATGATGAAAACGCCACAATTATTATGATGGCAACAGGGACAGGGATTGCGCCCTTCCGTGCTTTCCTGTGGCGGATGTTTAAAGAACAAAATCCCGACTACAAATTCAAAGGGTTAGCTTGGTTGTTCTTTGGAATCCCGAAAACCCCCAATATTCTGTATAAAGAAGAGTTGGAACAATTACAACGGGAATTCCCCGACAACTTCCGTCTGACCTATGCCATCAGCCGTGAACAGCAAAACCCCGAAGGCGGCAGAATGTACATCCAAGACCGAATTAAAGAAAACGCGGATGAACTCTGGCAATTAGTTCAGAAAGGTAATACCCATACCTATATTTGTGGTTTGAAAGGTATGGAAGGTGGTATTGACGAAGGAATGTCTGCGGCGGCAGGTAAATTTGAGGTTGACTGGAGTCAGTACCAGAAACAACTGAAAAAAGAAAAACGCTGGCACGTGGAAACCTACTAAACCCTACGAATGAGCATGAGGAGATTTACCTTTTTCCTCATCTCTTTGCTACTCCTAAACGTTTTACCCAAGGTGAGTGTGAGGGATTTTTTATTCCTCCACACTCACCTTGGGTTGAGATGATCTCCAAGTTAAAATTAATCAGAGGATGGATAGGAGTCAAAGTTCATATTAAAACAACTTCTTTTTTCTTTTTCCTTCTGACACCTGACACCTGACACCTGACATCTGCTAGACCGTCGAACCCATGCCGCCAAAATCGGGAAGTGAAATGTTTCAACAGCGACTCGTTGCTCTACATACGGGTCAACTTTATACTCAGTTCGATGCAACTGTTTATCAACCAACTTATAAAGATTGGCTGTCTATCTTAGAACAGGAAACGATTTTAATTCAAAATCAGTTAGTCCAATTTTCAGAATCTAAAACCGCTCAAGACCGTAATTCAACACGCCTTATTGTTATATTAGGGGATTCTCTAACTCAATGGTTTCCCTCTCGGTTGTTGCCTTCAAAACGATTATGGTTAAATCAAGGGATTTCAGGAGATACAACGGGAGGCATTTTAAAACGGCTCTTTATATTTTCTCAAATTCAGCCGGATGCTATCTATATTTTAGCGGGAATTAATGATTTAAAAAATCAGATTTCTCCGGGCACTATTTTAGAGAATTATCAACAAATTATTCAAACCCTTCAACAAAACCATCCTCAAACCCCGATTTTAATCCAATCTATTTTCCCTACTTCATTACCGACAAAATTCTTACCTTTTAATATCCCTAATGTTCAAATTCGAGATCTTAATCAACAACTGGCTCAAGTTGTGAGAAAAAGCGGGGCTACCTATCTGGATTTTCACCCTCGCTTCACGGATACTCAAGGAAATTTACGTTCCGATTTAACCACCGATGGCTTACATTTAAGCAAAAACGGTTATAAATTATGGCAATTTGCCTTACATCAAATTGAATCACGCCTCTCCCAAAAGCGAGACGAAAATTATCAAAAATGGCTAAAAAGTAATTCAGAATTTACCTTAAATGGTAAATCTTATACTTGGGTTCCTTATCTTATTCAGCCCGGAGATACCCTACAACAAATTGCCCTGAAGACCTTAGAACAAGGTGATTTTGATTATTACGATTTAATCGCCATCAGAAATAACCTGACTTCAGAACTTCTTCTCGTCAATCAAATGATTGAAATTCCCAAAAATCAGTAATCAGTCACCAGTCACCAGTCACCAGTCACCAGTCATCAGTCATCAGTGCAAGAGTGAGCAGTAGACAGTTTTGGCGTCAGTTAATCTTTAATCTTTGACAAGTGGTTCAGATTAGCTTCAAATTCAAAACTAATAACTGCCTAACGGATTACTGATTACTCTTACACTGATGACTGATGACTGATGACT
>JBMDYE010000564.1:0-4571 GCA_048595135.1 Planktothrix sp.
GAATTAAGAATTAAGAATTAAGAATTAAGAATTAAGAATTAAGAATTAAGAATTAAGAATTAAGAATTAAGAATTAAAATTGTAGTGAGTCCTTTAGGACTCCATAGGAGGCGGGAATGTCCCATTACAATAATCATAACCGTCTTGTGTCACTCTCGGAAAACTTTTGCTATAGCAATCCTAAATGATTTGTGATAAAAACCTGTAGGGGTTGGGAGACCCAACCCCTACGGTAAAATATTACAATCTATTTAGGATTGCTATATTTCTGAATTCTAGAGTTTTTGTATAGGCTGCGATCGCCTACGACACTGGCGAAGCCAACAAATATAAACAATTCTTAATTCTTAATTCTTAATTCTTAATTCCTATTTTTTTCCTTTGCGTCCGGCGGTGGTGTCGATCGCTTCTACTTCGGATAATCTGAAGGTGACAAGCTTGTCCCAGTTTCCCCCTTCAAACAAAACCGCAACCTTACCATCACTCACCCGTTGCACAAGGCCTTGAAAACCATAGTAAATATCGACAGGGTTAGTCACACGTACTGCTGAACCTGGCAAAATCATAAGGACTCAACTTCTGGGTTAACCTTACCTAGTTTAACCCCCAATTCCCCTCTGAGTCTAAGGAATCTTTGGCTTGTCCCCTCTGGCTCTCGAAAGTTCGCTCAAATCAGTTTAAGTTTAAACCCCCATCAGAAGAGGGTTTCAGACAAAGTAAAAAAAATTTTTCTAAAAAGACTTGCGTAACTCAAAAAAAAATGCTTAGATATAAAAATGTGATTAATCAACGAACTGGTTAACGCAAAACAAACCCAATACGGGGGCGTGGCGGAATGGTAGACGCTACGGACTTAAGGTAAATTGAGCCTTGAGGCGAGAAATTCCTCAAGTGTAAGCTCTCAAACTCAGGGAAACCTAAATCTGATTTCAGACAAGGCAATCCTGAGCCAAGCCGAAGGGTATTAGAAATGAGGGATTTTCCCCAATCTAACATCCAAACTTCGGAAGGTGCAGAGACTCGACGGGAGCTACCCTAACGTAAAGCCGAGGGTAAAGAGAGAGTCCAATTCTCAACGCCAGTTGTCATTGGCAGTAGCGAAAGCTGCGGGAGAATGAAAATCCGTTGACCCTTACCCGGTCGTGTGGGTTCAAGTCCCACCGCCCCCATCTTAATAATATTAGTCTATATTTTGTTAAGCTGTGTCATGTTATTCTGACGCAGCTTATCATGTCATTGAAGACAGGGAGAGGGGAATGGTCAGTCCTAAATTAGAACCCACCCAAAATTTAAGCCTTTATGAACAAGATTTTTATTTATGGATTGAAACAACCGTTAATCAACTAAAAAACGGACAATTAGCAGCAGTGGATTTAGAAAATTTAATTGAAGAAATTGAAGCGATGGGACGCAGTGAGAAACAAGCGTTGGAAAGTAATTTAATTGTTGTTTTACTGCACCTTTTAAAATATCAATATCAACCCGCTAAACGCTCTAACAGTTGGTTATCTTCAATTTATGAACATCGCAGAAGATTGAATAAAGCTTTAAAAAATAGTCCGAGTTTAAAACCCTACTATACAGAAGTCTTTGAAGAATGTTATCAAGATGCAAGACAAGAAGCTGCATTAGAAACAGGTTTGGCGTTAGAGGTGTTTCCGGTTGTTTGTCCGTTTACTCCAGAAGCCACCCTAGATCGGGATTTTTTACCGAATTAGAATTATAATCAATTGTTTATTATTAGGAATTCTCCTCCTGCCTCCAGCAAAGCTGCCTCCTGCCTCCTACTATAGATGTACGGATATTGCGACGTCTGGGGGTGTAGGGACTCGTAGCCTGAACGGTTAAAATATGAAAAAATTTAACTTAAGCCTTAAACTAAAATCCATTTAACGATTAAAGATTGAGAAATTATGGGATTCTTTGATTCAGACATCGTTCAGCAGGAAGCTAAACAGCTATTTGAAGATTATCAATCCATGATCAAACTCGGCAGCGATTATGGCAAGTTTGATCGGGAGGGAAAAAAACTTTATATTGAGCAGATGGAATCGATCATGGATCGTTACCGGATTTTCATGAAGCGGTTTGAGCTATCCGAAGATTTCATGGCGCAAATGACCGTTGAACAGTTGCGAACCCAACTGGGTCAATTTGGCATTACCCCTGACCAAATGTTTGAACAAATGCACCGTACCTTAGAACGCATGAAGTCGGAACTCGAAAAACAACCTTAGTTAAAGTTAAAGTTATCTACTTCAGACACCATCCCGTGCATTTGATTGACCCCTGACACCCAACACCTGAAAAAATCGGTGTGGGGCAGGGATTACTTTGTTAAAATACATGAAGCAGATTCTCGTGACTTTAACGGGAGTCTTCCCTATTATGCCTCTGAATATCACCCTATGACTAACGTTCCAGTTTCTCGAATTCGTAACTTTTCTATTATTGCTCATATTGATCATGGGAAGTCCACCCTCGCGGATCGCCTTTTGGAGGCAACAGGAACCGTTCAAAAGCGGGAAATGAAGGAACAATATCTCGACTCAATGGACTTAGAGCGAGAACGGGGGATTACCATTAAACTGCAAGCCGCACGGATGAATTATAAAGCCGATGACGGTAACGAATATGTATTAAATTTAATTGACACTCCCGGTCACGTTGACTTCTCCTATGAAGTGTCGCGTTCCTTAGCCGCTTGTGAAGGTGCATTATTAGTGGTGGATGCTTCCCAAGGGGTGGAAGCACAAACTTTAGCCAATGTTTATTTAGCGTTGGAACATAACTTAGAAATTATTCCGGTTTTAAATAAGATTGATTTACCCGGCGCCGAACCGGATCGGATTAAAGCTGAGATTGAAGAAATTATTGGATTAGATTGTTCAGGCGCGGTGTTAGCTTCGGCGAAAGAAGGAGTCGGAATTCATGAAATTTTAGAATCGATTGTCCATTTAGTTCCGCCTCCCCAGGATACGGTTGATCAGAAATTACGAGCATTAATTTTTGATAGTTATTATGATAGCTATCGGGGGGTGATTGTTTATTTTCGGGTGATGGATGGAACGCTCAAAAAAGGCGATCGCATTCGATTAATGGCATCGGGTAAAGAATATGACATCGATGAAATTGGCGTTTTATCTCCGACCCAAACCCAAGTTAATGAACTGCACGCAGGCGAAGTGGGATATTTAGCTGCTGCCATTAAAACCGTTGAAGATGCGCGGGTTGGTGATACGATTACCTTAGCCAATAGCCAAGCAGAACAACCCCTGCCTGGGTATACGGAAGCAAAACCGATGGTGTTTTGTGGGTTATTTCCAACGGATTCTGATGAATATCCCAGCTTAAAAGAAGCGTTAGAAAAACTTAAATTAAACGACGCAGCGTTATCCTATGAACCGGAAACATCAAGCGCCATGGGGTTCGGTTTCCGGTGTGGATTTTTGGGATTACTGCACATGGAAATTGTGCAGGAACGGTTAGAACGGGAATATGATTTAGACTTAATTGTTACCTCTCCTTCGGTGGTTTATCAAGTCACAACCCAAAAAGGAGAAGTGATTTTAGTCGATAACCCTAGCCATTTACCAGAACCCAACCACCGCGAAAAAATTGAAGAACCTTATGTACGGGTGGAAATGATTACTCCTGAAACTTATGTGGGGAGTTTAATGGAGTTGGCGCAGGGTCGGCGCGGTGAATTTAAAGATATGCGCTATTTAGCACAGGGACGAACAACGTTAGTCTATGAAGTGCCTTTAGCGGAGGTGGTAACGGACTTTTTTGATCAAATGAAATCCCGTTCTCGTGGTTATGCGAGTATGGAATATCATCTGATTGGATATCGAGAAAATGCCTTAGTGAAACTCGATATTATGATTAATAAAGATCCGATTGATTCCTTAGCCATGATTGTTCACCGAGATAAAGCTTATCACGTTGGACGGGCAATGGTGGAAAAACTGAAAGAATTGATTCCTCGCCATCAATTTAAAGTTCCGATTCAAGCATCGATTGGATCTAAAGTAATTGCGAGTGAACATATTCCTGCTTTAAGAAAAGATGTGTTAGCGAAGTGTTATGGGGGGGATATTAGCCGTAAGAAAAAACTGTTGCAGAAGCAAGCCAAAGGTAAAAAACGCATGAAATCTTTAGGGTCGGTTGATGTTCCTCAAGAAGCGTTTATGGCGGTGTTAAAGTTGAATCAAGAATCCTAACTTTTCCCTTGTTCCCAGGTTCTAGCCTGGGAATATTAATTGGAAGGCTCTGTCTTCGAGAAACATCAGGCGGAGCCTGTTTTAGAGGCATTTCTAGGCAGAGCCTAGAAACGAGAGAAAAGCATTTATTGGTAGACAGTAGAAATGAGAGAAAAAAGGGTTAAAAATTTATGTCTTATAAAGTTAGTGTGATTATTGAAAAAGACGATTACGGTTATTATGCTTTTGTTCCTGAACTTCCGGGTTGTCAGTCTCAGGGAGAATCATTTGATGAGATCAAAGCCAATATTCAGGAAGCGATTGAATTATATTTAGAAACGTTATCAGAGTCAGAAAAAAGAAGTTTAT
>JBMDYE010000565.1:0-5816 GCA_048595135.1 Planktothrix sp.
TGAGTTATCCCCGTTCTGATTTAGTGGTGGAAACCCAAGATGAGGACGAAGTGTATGAGCTTCAGTTTGGACGCTACTTTGGGAAAGGGAAAGTCAGAGCAGGATTACCCTTAGATGAAGATTAGTTATGGGTTCGGGTTAATATTGTTGCTGTTGTTAACGAGTTGTTCTCAACCTGACCTCCCGAAAGGGACGTTTACCAAAGTAGAACGGGTCGTGACAGGTCAAACGTTGGAAATTCTCGATAAAAGCGGGGATATTCCTGTGTTGCAACAAGTTCGTTTAATGGGAATTACCACGCCTGACTTAAAACAAAATCCTTGGGGAACGCAAGCGAAACAAAAGCTTAAACAACTCTGCGAAGGTAAACAAATTCTGCTCGAAGCCAATCTAAACGCTAAAGATCGTTATGGCCGAATTGCGGGTTTCATTTGGTTAAATGGCGTTCTCATCAATGAACTATTAGTCAAAGAAGGTTATGCGTTAACCGATACTTACCCTAATGCTCAATCTAGCCGTTCTAACTTAAATTCTAAGTATACTCAACGGTTGAACTATGCTCAGGAGTATGCACGGCTGATGGGGTATGGGATCTGGAACCCTGAAAAACCCATGCGTTTAACCCCCGCCGAGTTCCGTTCTCAACAGAAGAATCAGTAATCAGTAATCAGTAATCAGTAATCAGTAATCAGTAATTACTCCTTCTTCTCTATTCCCTATTCCCTATTCCCTATTCCCTAATTCTTAATTCTTATGACTCAAGATCAATTACAAACGTTATTAGATATTGCGACTTTGGCGGCACAAGCGGGGGGTGCTGTGTTGAAATCTTATTTAGGGAATTTAACAGAAATTCAGGAAAAAGGACGGTCTGGGGATTTAGTAACGGAAGCGGATAAAGCCTCCGAAGCAGCAATTTTAGCGGTTTTAAACCGTCATGTTCCTGAACATGGTATTTTAACGGAAGAATCAGGAAAACTAGGGGATACAACGAGTCAATATTTATGGGCAATTGATCCGTTAGACGGAACCACTAATTTTGCTCATCAATATCCGTTTTTTTCGGCTTCGGTTGGATTATTAATTAATGGCATTCCCCAAGTGGGAGCCGTTTATGATCCCTTTCATGATGAATTATTTCAAGCAGCAAAAGGTTTAGGTGCGACTTGTAATAATCGCTTGATTAGTGTTTCTAAAACCGATACTTTAGCGAAAAGTTTATTAGTCACTGGTTTTGCTTACGATCGCCGAGAAACCGCCGATAATAATTATGCTGAATTTGCTTATTTAACCCATTTAACCCAAGGCGTTAGACGCAGTGGTTCGGCTTCCGTTGATTTAGCTCATGTCGCTTGTGGACGGTTAGACGGTTATTGGGAAAGGGGTTTATCTCCTTGGGATATGGCGGCTGGAATTGTATTAGTCCAAGAAGCGGGAGGAAAAGTAACGGCTTATGATGGTAGTCCTTTCCAAATGAATACAGGTCGAATTTTAGCAACAAATGGCTATTTACACGATAGTTTAAGTGGTGCATTACTAGATACACCTCCCTTATCCAGTTGGAAAGACAAATAATGAATTAAGAATTAAGAATTAAGAATTAAGAATTAAGAATATTGTAGGGGCGAGGTTTTCTCGCCCTTACACCTTTATAGATAATGACTAAATATCATTCATTTTAAGAATAAATTATTAAGCGTTTTCATCCAAATCGTCGTGAAAATCTTGTAAATTTTGATGCTCAAATCGACGGGAGAAACGGCGATATTTTTTACTTGCTAATTTCGGTTCGCTTTGTTTTTTTCCGCCGGATTTTGTTTTAGATTTAACCGTTGCTTCTGCATCCCGTTGTTGTAACATAGCTTCTTGATAGGCGATCGCACCTTCCAAAAAATCTAAATAAATCGGATAACGTTCCCAGTCTCCCCGCACAACACAATTCGGTTCATCTCGATGTAAACAATCATTAAATTGACAGCTTCCCTGACTTAATCGTTGTTTTGCTTCTGGAAAATAATCGACTAACTCTTGCGGTTCACAGGTTAATTCGGGTTGATTAAATCCTGGCGTATCGGCTAATAATCCCCCCTTTGGAAGTTCAAATAATTCCACGTGGCGAGTCGTATGTCGTCCTCTTCCTAACTTTCCTGAAACTTTTCCAACTCTTAAATTACTATCAGGAATTAAACGATTAATTAAACTTGATTTACCTACCCCTGACGGGCCAGAAATTACCGTGAGTTTATGACTTAATCGATTGAATAAATAATTGTCTGACGCTTCATGGAAATCTTTTAAAAAATCAGAAGCAATTCGATGATTATTCTGATCAAAGGTATATTCTAATTCTTGACGAACGCTTAAAAATAAGGGTTCATATCCCCAACTAACGAGGCGATTTTTCCAAAATAATAAGGCTTCGTCTGAAACCAAATCACATTTATTTAAACATAAACAAACGTCTAAACCTGTTGATTCCGCTTTCACTAAAAATCGACTTAATGCGGTTACTTCTAGTTCGGGTTCTGCGATCGCAAATACTAATAAAATTTGATTCGCATTGGCGATGGGAGGACGGGTTAATTCCGTACTGCGAGGAAACACCTGAGCGATCGCTCCTCGTCCCCCTAACCAGTCCGGTTCTTCAATCACCACGCGATCGCCCACCATCACCTGCTGACCAATTTTTTTTAGCAGAGAACGACGAGTACAGAGCAAAGTATCAGGAAATTCTGTTATCCCTTCGGGTAATAATGTAGCGCTTGGTTCTTCTAATCGAACTTGATAAAAATTCGCCTGAACCGCCACTACAGTTCCGACGAATTGGGTTAAATTTACGGTGTCATCTGTTCCAACGGAACTCATGCTAAGGTTTTAGGACGACGAATTTTAACGGAAAAATAGTTAGAGCAATCTTGAATTTGCTCAATTTGATATCCTTCCATCGTTAAACTATCAGGAACTTGTTCAATGGGTTCCCCCGGATCTAACCAAACTTCCAGTAAAGAACCCGGTTTCATTTGTTCTAAACGAAGTTTCGTTCTTACAAAATTAAGCGGACAAGGCGTTCCCCGCAAATCAAGTTGAGCATCCGGTGTTAATATTTTTGTTTCACTCATCAGTAATCAGTAATCAGTAATCAGTAATCAGTAAAGACGTTATCGTTACGCCCGTACTTGAGAGTTCATGATTAAATAGTTAATCATTAAATCGTTTATAAATTACGCTAAATTTTAGATTTAACTCTCAATATAGCCGACAGATGGGCGCAGCCCATCCTACTTAATTCTTAATTCTTAATTCTTAATTCTTAATTCTTAATTCTTCCTCTTATTTTTGTTGAAATAGATTTCCTAAAAATCCTTCAATTCCACCTTTTCCCGTCCGTTCGCTCCGAATTTTTGCTAATTGTTCCAACAATTCTTTTTCTTCAGGCGCAATACGGGTAGGAATTTCGACTAAAACCGTAATTAAATGATCTCCTCGACTGACGGGATTTCCTAACTTCGGTACTCCTTTATTTTCTAACGTTAACACAGTTCCCGGTTGGGTTCCGGCGGGAATGGTGAGTTTGGTCGGCCCATCAACGGTTTCCACATCAAAGGTACAACCCAAAATTGCTTGGAGATAGCTAATTTTGACTTCAGAGAGGATATTAATGCCATCCCGCTTAAACTTAGGATCGGGGGCAACGGATAGGAACACATATAAATCCCCAGGAGGGCCACTGCGTTTACCTGCATCCCCTTCATTAGCAACCCGCAGCCTTGTGCCATTATCGACACCAGCCGGAACATTAATCTTCAGTTTCTTGGTCACTTCGTTTAAACCGCGACCGCCACAGGTGGAACATTTATCTTCAATAACTTGTCCGGTTCCATTACAATTCGGACAAACAGAAACCTGTGTAAAACTGCCAAAGGGCGTGCGAGTCGCGCGGCGAACTTGACCACTTCCGCCGCAAGTCGAACAACTTTGGGGTCGGGTTCCCGGTTTAGCGCCGCTTCCAGTACAAGTTTCGCAGGTTTCTAGATGTTTAATGCGGATTTCTTTTTCACCGCCAAAGATCGCTTCTTTAAACTCTAAACGTAAATCTAACCGGAGGTCATCACCCCGAACCGGGCCACTCCGCCGACGAGCTTGTTGGGCATTTCCCATCCCGCCAAACCCACTGAAAAAGCTTTCAAAAATATCGGTAAACGGATCAGTGAAGTTCGGATCAAAGCCCCCTGCACCACTGGATACTCCCGCTTCACCAAATCGATCATAACGCGCCCGTAATTCCGGTTCTTTCAAGACTTCATAGGCGCGACTAATTTCTTTAAATCGTTCTTCCGCGCCCGGTTCTTGGTTCACATCTGGGTGATATTTACGAGCTAGGCGACGATAGGAACGCTTAATTTCTTCTGTATCTGCGTCGCGGGAGACACCCAGTATTTCATAATAATCGCCTGCCATAGAGTTTATTTGCCTAGAGAATAAATAACAACAAATTTTTGAGCTTGCTTGTTAACGGTTCGAGGCGAAGCATTCCAGGTTCAACCGAGATCAAAATTTTTCTGAGTGCTTGCTTTGCCCCTAGAACCAGTTTACGGTTAAAAGGTTCGGTGACGGTTAATCACCCGACTCCGATCGCTATTCCTTAAATTGGGAGGTAAACGGATTACCTGGGTCGGGTTCAGGATCAGGAAGCGAGTCGGTTAATGGGATAAATGCAGTTAAGCTATTATCCGGAATGCTTGTGTCCTGAACGCTGCTGCTGTCCGGTACGTTATCTTCCTGAAAGCTATTTTCTGGAATGGATAACTCGCTAGAGGTGGCTTCGGGTTCTTCAGACTCATCAAAGGCTGAATCACTAGAAGTTTCTTCCGAGAATTCGTTGGGGCTTAAGTCTGCTTGTTCATAAATGGCAGAACCCAACGCGTACAGCATTTCTTGGAAGGAATCCACCCGTTGCCTCATCTCTGAATAAGAGATATCAGGAGAGGCGACAGCTTTTTTCAAGGCAGCCGCTTCTTGGCGGACTCGCTCTTTCAGTTCATCATTGATCAGATGAGCGTTTCCTTTCAGCGTTACTTTACAATTATAGAATAGGGTTTCCGACTGATTTTTCAGTTCTGCAACTAAGCGCCGTTGTTCATCTTCTTCGGCGTAAACTTCAGCTTCTTGTCGCATCCGTTCAATTTCAGCTTCGGTTAATCCTCCGGTATTCGTAATTGAAATACTTTGTTCCCGTCCGGTGCCTTTATCTTGAGCGGAAACTTTTAAAATTCCGTTGGCATCAATATCGAATGACACTTCAATTTGGGGAATCCCCCGTTTGGCGGCGGGAATTCCATTGAGGAGGAATTTTCCTAAACTTTTATTGTCTTTTGCCATTGCTCTTTCCCCTTGGAGAACGTGAATTTCTACAGAGGTTTGTCCGTCAACGGCGGTGGAGAACATTTGAGAACGGCTAGTGGGGATGGTGGTATTCCGTTCAATAATTTTAGTAGAGACTCCTCCTAATGTTTCTAATCCTAACGAGAGGGGGGTGATATCTAGTAATAATAAATCTTTGACTTCTCCCGCCAGTACCCCTGCTTGAATGGCGGCTCCCAATGCGACGGCTTCATCGGGGTTAACAGAGCGATCGGGAGAACGTCCATCAAAGTAGTCACCAATGGCTTGCTGAACGGCTGGAATTCGAGTTGAACCGCCGACTAAAATAATCCGATTAATATCATTCGGTTGCAAATTCGCATCTTTTAAGGCTTGAGTCACGGGTTCAATCGTACTATCAACGAGATGCTTCACCAGATTTTCAAACTCAGCCC
>JBMDYE010000566.1:0-2442 GCA_048595135.1 Planktothrix sp.
TGCCGGAAGGAACGGAGGTTTCAATCTTTGTTAATGCTTTTATTACGGTCAATTAATTACTGAATTTAATTCGAGGTTATTGCATCATGAAAAAACTTTTTCAAAAAATGGGTCTAATTGTACTTTCTCCTGTTCTCTCAACGATTCTAATCACAAGTTTATCTTCCAAAAGTTTTGCTCAAAATCCAGCTTTACAACCGATGAGTCGGGATACAGCAACTCGTACAACTACGAATCTCCCTGTTTGGCCAGGTCGCTTTAGTGTAATTGACTTTAGCCAAACCGATGAAATCGTTACTTATATTCGATTAGCTGACCCTTCTAAAGCTGTTTTTAATACGGATATAGAATTAAAAAGTAATCAAGCTCGAATGGTATTAGTTCAACCCATTCAACCCTTAAATTTTCCAGGGGCAACTACTACTTCTATTACTAATCTTGTCGTTAAAACTCGCTCTAGTCAGGGGATTGAACGTCTCTATTTGTTTAATATTATTCCCCATTCAGGACAGCCAACCAGTAATGGAATTGCGATGACTACGGGTACACTAGGGCAAGAATCCACAGTATTTGTAGATCATCAACAAGTTGCTACACTTCAAGATATTGAACGAGGTTTAAAGATTGCTATTCAAAAAGGTTATACCCCTGCCACAGATCCGGTTGTTTTCAAAGTTCGAGAGTTTCTAACGTTGGTCAGAAATGGCATGGGGATTCCTGAAGCATCAGCTAAAACTCAACTGTCTATGTCGATTCTCATTTCCTTGGGAAAACTGGGGCTTGAGAAGCTGTAAATTTGATTGAGCTATAATTACTGATTACAGTAAAAGTTTAGAATGACTATTTGAGTAAACGAGGGTATATCGGTTAAGGCAAGGAGGGGAAAATGCAAAAGCAACAGATTGTTTATACATCACCTTTAGATGCGTTGATTGCAGTGGCTAAACGCTTGAGTTTATATGAAAGCCAGAACAGGATGACCTCGGAGGAGTTTTTTGATCGCTACAGTAAGGGGCAATTATCGGATGATGAATGCTTTATTGAATGGGCAAATGATTATCGCCACTTTTTGGGACTGCGGAAGGATTTAGAAAAGCGATTACAGTATGTTGCATAAGTTGATAGCAGACTATTTCTATCAGATTGAGCAGGCACTTATTGCATTAGAAGATGCCTATATTGAGCGCTATGTAGAAGAGGTGCTAACTCCAGAACGGGCAACTTTGCGGGTGAAAGTTCGGTTTATGCAGGGGCATTTGCTAGAAATTAATGAGGCGCTTGTAGTTGAAGCTGATGTATTAACGTGGCTGGATTATCGCTATCATTGTCAAGATGATCACAATCGCCTCATTTTTCGCTACGATAGTACACCACATTTTCCAGATTTACCCAGTTTTCCGCATCACAAGCATTTACGTGATGAGGTAATCGCGAGCGAAAAACCCAAGTTGATTGAGGTGTTACAGGAGGCAGCCATAAGTTAAGTTATAATCCTCCAATTAAATAAAGTTTTTGTGACATTAAAATAAAAATAATCTCAGCTAACGCTGAACCCATTTAGTAGTCACATAAACTTAATCGTTATGACACAAAATTGGGTTCAACCTTCTTTTCAACTCACCTCTCAACAAGAGCAAGCCTTAAAACAAATTGAGCAATTTCTCAACAGCCGTCAACAAATCTTTGGATTATTCGGATATGCAGGTACAGGAAAATCAACAATTATTAATTTAATTGCTCAACAGCTTGTCAATACAGGAAAACGAGTTGCATTTACCGCTCCTACAAATAAAGCTGTGGGAGTTTTGCAACGCATGGCAACTGAAAAAGGAGTTAGAGGAGTAGATTTTATGACCATTCATCAACTCTTAGGATTAGCTCCTGTTAAACAAGGACAACATAAAATCCTCAAACAAGTTTTACCTTCATTACTGCATTTATACGATACGATTTTTCTGGATGAATGCAGCATGGTGACAACCGAATTGTGGAATATTATTCAACACCGAATCCAGAATACTTTACTGATTGGTAAAAATCGCCAACTCATCGTTATGGGAGATCCGGCTCAATTATCTCCAGTAAATGACGAAAAAAATGAAAGGCGATCGCAATCTTTTAACGTGCAGAATAAAGTTGTCTTAACCGAAGTTGTTCGCCAAGGAAAAGATAGCCCTCTGCTAGAATTTGTAACCGCTTGTCGAACGGCTGTTAAAAGCAAAACCGTTTTCCAACCTTTCTCGAAATTTGACTTAGAGCGCAAAAATGGAGCCTTCATGGTTCGAGAAGAAAGGTTTCTCAAATACGCACTAAAAAAATTCTCTGCAACTTTTCCTTCAGATCCAGATTGCTTCCGAATTCTTTGCTACACTAACAAACGAGTTGCTTACTGGAACCATAAAATTCGAGCAAAACTCTACGGAAAAAATGCACCTAGATTTG
>JBMDYE010000567.1:0-4696 GCA_048595135.1 Planktothrix sp.
CATAAACTCCCAAACTTTCAAAACCGTTGTTTCTAAAATTGTGTTTAAATCCAGCGAATTCCGAATTTGATTCGCTAGATAATTAATTAACTTTTCCTGTTGTGCCAGTTGGCGGAATCGAGCTTCTGATTCTTTTAAAGCCAATTGAGCTTGAATATTTTCTGTAATATCAACCGCTAACCCAATCAAACCAATGACTTGTCCATTTTCATCTTTGATTTTTGCTTTTAAAACATCTAAATCATGCCATTTCCCATCAGCTAACTGTAAAGTTTCATGGGAACGATGGGGAGTATCTTGCGCCCAACAAGCTGCATCCGATGCCCGACAATTCGCCGATTCTTTTTCTCCTAAAATTTCTGCATAATGGGCAGCAGCTAAAAATCGTTCTTCAGGAACTCCTACCTGTTCACAAAAGGTTTTATTAACTAACTTCATTTGCCCTTCAATGGTTGTCATCCAAATCCAAATCGGGGCATTATCTAAAATGGCTCTTAAGGTGCGTTTTTGTTGTCCAACTAATTCTTCTGCTATTTTTCGTTCTGTAATATTTTCATAGGTTCCTAACACCCCGATCACATTTCCCTGCTGATCATGAATCGGAATTTTATTGGTTTCTATCCAACAAAGCTGACCATCCGCCCTAACTTGTGTCTCCACAATGCGATAGCGAGGTAGATTAGACTCCATCACTTCTTGATCAATTTTGCGATAATATTCAATTTCTTCTAAACTCCAAGGTAAATCATAATCGGTTTTTCCAACAATCTCGGACGGTGACTTTAAACCCGCATCTTCCGCTAAGGGTTGATTACAACCCACATAAATCGAATCGCGATCTTTCCAAAACACCCGTTGCGGAATACTATTAATCATAATCTGCAACATTTGTTGAGATTGTTGCAATTCTTCTTCCGCTTTTTTTCGAGCATTAATATCAATAATTGTCCCCAAATATCCGGTCACTTTGCCGCCTTCATCTTTAAGGGGAATGGCTTGGCCTAACATCCAGACCCCTTTACCTAAAGGAGATTTTAAACGATATTCTGAATGAAAAGGTTGTTGAGCTTTAACGGCTGTTATCCATTCTTGAATCACTCGTTCTCGATCTCGACTATCAAGACCATCAACCCACCCGCTACCCGCCGCGTCACTCGGTTGAGTTCCTGTGATTCGGCATCCATATTCATTCACATAAACACATTGTCCCGTTGCATCCGTCTCAAAGATTCCTACAGGACAAGCTGCCATTAAAGTTTGATAGCGCTTTTGACTAATTTTTAAAGCCAAGTTAATTTCTTCTAATTCCTTTGGACTTTTCAGTTCTAATAATTTGGGAACTAAAGGAATCATTGAAAAAGCGGTATAAATTGAAATCAAAGCAGTAACGGCTTTAATTCCTCCTAACAACCAATACTCAGGATACCACAGTGTCCAAACCCCCATTAAATGCGTCAGTCCGCAAGCAATAATAAAGGCGCTAAAGAGTAACAAGACCTCGGAATAGGGTAAATCTTTTCGTTGACGGACAAAGTAAATTAATGTACAGGGAATTGAAAAATAAGCGATCGCGATTAATAAATCGGATACAATATGCAGCCCCATCAATTCAGGTTTCCACAGATAACAAGCTCCATGCGGCATAAATGAAGCTGTGATGATCTCCGCTTGAAAAACAACTCCGTTTAAACTCATCATTTTAAAAAGGTAGACAAAAAATCAAAAATTTAATGGGATAAAATAATAAGATTCGGGAGTAAAATATCCTAAAACAATCAGCAAAATGTCACCAAATCCCGACTTTGAACCAACCGTCGGGATACCCCTTTTATGATTTTGATCCTAATCTACAGATCAAACTCGCACATTCTCTAAGAACTCTGACTCTGATTTTAGTCGATTGCTCAATCATTCAGTTCTACTTTTATTTTCTCCTTAGCCTATCTCAACTGCCAATTAGAAAACCTACCCCGTTGACATCTCACCCTGAAACCAAAAGGAATGACTGAAACGAATGCTCATCATAAATATCATGCAGTTTGAGTATAGCAACTCCAACGCTAATCAGCAGCACTTTAAATGAACGAACCAAGCTGCTCCCCATCTCAATTCTATGCCACCAACAGCCTAACACCTGAAACCAAACATCTGAACCGATCCTGTTCTATAATTTGAAAGATAAGTCCCCGATTTAGGCTTGAGCATGACTACGGAAATCCAAACGGAAATAAAAGTTGAGGTTGAACGACGACGCAACTTCGCAATTATTTCTCACCCTGACGCAGGTAAAACAACCCTAACTGAAAAATTACTTTTGTACGGAGGTGCTATTCACGAAGCGGGGGCCGTTAAAGTTCGCAAAGCGCAACGTCATGCCACATCTGACTGGATGGCAATGGAACAACAACGGGGAATTTCGATTACCTCCACCGTTTTACAATTTGAGTACAATCAGTGTCAAATTAATCTCCTCGACACCCCAGGACACCAAGATTTTAGCGAAGACACCTATCGTACCTTAGCCGCCGCCGATAATGCGGTGATGTTAGAAGATGCCGCGAAAGGTTTAGAACCTCAAACCCGGAAATTATTTGAAGTGTGTAAAATGCGGAATATTCCGATTTTTACCTTTATTAATAAAATGGATCGTCCGGGTCGAGAACCGTTAGAACTTCTCGATGAAATTGAACAAGAATTAGGCTTACAAACCTATGCGGTAAACTGGCCGATTGGCATGGGCGATCGCTTTAAAGGCGTATTTGATCGTCGCAATCAACAAATTCATTTATTTGAACGCACCGCCCACGGCAGCCGAGAAGCGTTAGATACAGTCATTAATTTAGGTGATCCCCGCATTGAAGAATATTTAGAACAGGATCTATATTATCAACTGAAAGAAGAATTAGAACTGTTAGAAGAAGTTGGATCTGAACTAGATTTAGAAAAAGTTCATGCTGGAAAAATGACCCCGGTGTTTTTTGGGAGTGCCATGACCAATTTTGGGGTACAACTCTTTCTAGATTCTTTCCTAGATTATGCCTTAAAACCCGGTTCCCATATTACGACCCTGGGCGATCTTCCCCCCGAATATCCCGAATTTAGCGGCTTTGTCTTTAAGTTACAAGCGAATATGGATGCGCGACATCGCGATCGCATTGCTTTTGTCAGGGTTTGTACGGGAAAATTTGAAAAGGATATGATGGTGAATCATGCCCGCACGGGTAAAAATGTTCGCTTATCCCGTCCGCAAAAGCTTTTTGCTCAAGAACGAGAATCCATTGAAATTGCTTATCCTGGGGATGTAATTGGTTTAAATAATCCGGGGGTATTTTCAATTGGAGATACGATTTATGTCGGTCAAAAATTAGAATACGAAGGCATTCCTTATTTTAGTCCTGAATTATTCGCTTATCTAAAAAATCCGAACCCCTCTAAGTTTAAACAGTTCCATAAAGGCGTGTCTGAACTGCGGGAAGAAGGTGCAGTGCAAATTATGTATTCTGCGGATGAATCTAAACGAGAACCGATTTTAGCCGCGGTGGGTCAACTGCAATTTGAAGTGGTTCAGTTTAGATTACAAAATGAATATGGCGTTGAAACGTTATTAGATATGTTACCGTATACGGTGGCACGTTGGGTAACAGGAGGTTGGGAAGCTATAGAAAAAGCAGGAAGAATTTTTAACGCCGCTGTTGTTAAAGATAGTTGCGATCGCCCTGTTTTATTATTTAAAAATGAATGGAATTGTCATCAAGCAGAAGGGGATCATCCTGAATTAAAACTTAGTAAAATTGCCCCCGTTGTTTCCTTAAGAAACACTGAAACTGATGAGGAAGAATAAAATGGATTTGTTGGGCTAAAAAGTCTAAAGTCAGTTTAAATCCTAAAAATCGTAGGGGCGATGCGCGCCTCGCCCTCAAACTGGAATTTATATCAATTTTTTAGGGTTAATAATCTGACTCATTCTTTTATACAATCCATTTAAACCTGCTATATTCCTGACTTCTCCTATAGAGCTACGCGCTAGGCAATAGGCAATAGGCAATAGTAAGGCTGTGAGTGGATTTGAAGATTTAGAAATGTCCTAACCTTTTTGCGTAGTGCTATATATGATGAAATCACAACTTTATGACCTTGATTTTTATGCTTGGACAGTAGAACAAGCCAAACTCTTAAAAGAAGGGAAATTTAATCAAGTTGATATTTTAAATTTAGTCGAGGAAATTGAATCTTTGGGAAAACGAGAAAAACAAGAGTTGAGAAATCGACTAAGGATTCTAATCGCCCATCTATTAAAATGGGAATATCAAAGTGATAAACGCAGCAATAGTTGGAAAGCAACCATCCGAGAACAACGTCGCCGTATTCAACAACATCTCGAAGAAAACCCCAGTCTGAAATCCTATCTATCGGAAGCCGTTATTTATGCTTATCAAGATGGGGTAGATTTAGCCATTCAAGAAACTAACTTACCGGATCAAACATTCCCTCCTGAGAATCCTTATAATATTAATCAAATTCTCGATCCAGCCTTTTTAGTTGAATAATAAAAAAGAGCGATCGCCCTTTTTTGTCCTAAAAAATAACCTAGAAATTCTGTAGGGGAAGGTTCTCTACTATCTTACCCAACAGAAACCGGGTTTCTTCAGACTAAACTTGATTTCCAACTCAAAAGACTGCTAGAAACCCGGTTTCT
>JBMDYE010000568.1:0-2961 GCA_048595135.1 Planktothrix sp.
AGGTGGTGGGGGTGGGGGTGGTGGGGGTGGTGGTGGTGGGGGTGGTGGTGGTGGGGGTGGGGGTGGTGGGGGTGGTGCCGCAGGGAACTCAATTTCTTGCAGTGAGCATCCCGCTTTTCCGTATTGAGTCGCCTTTCTAAACAGGCTATTGAGATCACCTGCCAAGTCCTTGACTTGATTCACCGTCGTTGGAATGTTCCCAATATCGATATACATTCCGGGGACGGGGTAAGACTCCACAATATCCAAGAAAGAGAGCTTCCCATCATTGCTGAGGGCATTAATTAAAGCCGCTCGGATCGCTTTGCCATTAGCAACGCGACGATGGGTTCTAATCGATGTCCCCACCGCATCAGTGAGTTCTTGGCCTTCTTCCGAGTAAATGATACAAGCAAAGGGAACCAAGTCAAAACCCACTTCTAAGGTCATGAGACCCCGAAGCGTCTCCGCATCTACTTTGGACGCTTTAACGATTTGGCTGATGGTTTTGGTCATTTCCCCCGTTTCAGCAAAGACTCTAAGATCTCTAACTAAAATGGGAACTTGGAAAGGGCCATAGGTTAAAATCACCCGATCTTCTGGACAGAAGACCGTTCGATCCGGGTTAGGAAAGTCTCGAATTGCATTCGGGACTGCAAAATAACCAGGAGATGGAGGGCAAAGGGAATCTGACTCTTGAGCTTTCGCTTGTGGAATCATTACGGCAGTATTACCGAAAATTACCCCGATTAAAGCCCCCAATAACCATCGTGATTGCATTCCTTTTGGTTTGGGTATTTTCATTGTCTACTGACTAATTGCAAAAATCAGTGTTTTGACTTAACAGCTTAAATGGAGTTGCTCAGTTTCACAAGATCCAATCGGAATTTTTTCCTGGGTCTTCAGTTTTACACTTATTTTTAGGGCCTTGATTCAGCATTTTCCTCCCTCATACAGCACTCGCTGTCTTGACTCATAGCTGCCATAACTGCCTCATCCTGAATGTTACCCCTCAATTCTGTAAATCCAACCAAGGGGGCAAAATTCCCTAAGATTCGCTACCCTGGACATAGGAGCAATACTGAATCCGCCTGAGAAGATCAACTCGTTCCCATTTAGTGATTAACAATTGCTAATCCAGCAACCCAGCACCCCTCTCTAATTCTTAATGCTTAATTCTTAAATTCTTTAATTTCCAAAAATGACCCAGGAATTTCATATTTCAGTAACTCCCGTTGGGGAGAATGAATATCTGGTACGGACGGAAAAAGTCGCCTCCGGTGTGCCATTGGCTGAAGAACAGGTGAAATGGCCCGTCGATGAATGGCTCAAACAAACTCGTCAACTGATGAACGATCCCCTACTGGGGGTTTTAGAGGGCCAAACTCTCTCCCGTTTTCGTCATCCCAGTGAAAACAATCAGATCCGGATGATCACTGACCCCCCTGTGTGGAGTTTAGTGGAACTGGGTCAACAACTTTATCAAGGCTTATTCCAGGGAACCCTCCGGGATAGTTGGACTTGCGCCCAAGCGATCGCTCAAAATCGAGATGAATTATTACAAATCCGCTTAGGAGTCAAAGGGAAACGGCTCTCTAGTTTACCTTGGGAAGTTCTCCACGCGGCGGATCGTCCCCTCGCCACCGGAACCTATATCGGCTTTTCCCGCTACCAACCGGGAACCACCCCAATTTTATACAATCAAGTTCGCCATCCCAACCAACCGTTAAAAATTTTAATGGCGATCGCCGCTCCCACCGACCAAGACTCGCTGCAATTAAAACAGGAAGTCCTGCATATTCAAGAGGAATTGCGACGGGATAACAGACGCCACAGCTTGACATCAGGGGAACCGAGTTCTCGCAACGTGGACATTCAACTCACCCTCTTAGAACAACCCGATCGCGAACAACTCACCCAAGCCTTAGAACAAGGTCAATATCAAATTTTTCATTACGCCGGACATAGCAATTTAGGGGTGTCCGGGGGAGAACTGTATTTAGTGAGTAACAGAACCGGACTCACAGAAACCCTGAGTGGCGATGATTTAGCCGGATTATTAGTTAATAATGGTGTTCAGATGGTTGTGTTAAACTCCTGTCGAGGAGCTTATGGGAATACAACCCTACTCACAGAGGATACCGCCCAAGTCAACCTGGCTGAAGCCCTGGTCAAACGGGGAATTCCGGGGGTATTAGCAATGGCGGAACGCATTCCTGATGATGTTGCCTTGACGTTCACCCGCTTGTTTTATCGTAATATCATCAATCAAGATGATCCCATTGATATTATTTTAAATCGAGTCCGACAAGGGTTAATTACCTCCTATAGTTCCGAGCAACTGTATTGGGCTTTACCTGTTTTATATTTGCATCGAGAATTTGATGGTTATTTAACTCCAGTTTCCGCTTCCCTTGCGCTATCTAGGGAACAAGAAAGTCAGGCTGCATCTGTTCAACGGGTTCAAACCCAATTGAACTCAAAATCTCCTCCTCCTACCCCCGCTTTACCTGACTGGAATCTCATGAATGATGATGAAGTTGAAGATTTTTTAGATGATATCATCTATGAAGATGACTTGAATAATGATGGGAATGAAATTGATTTTATCGGGGATGCTTTAAGGGAGATCAATCAGTCTAAATCTGTACCCCCAGCAGAAACCCTTCCGGGTCAAGACACACCAGAATTTCCTTCTGGATTCCCCCCTTCTTCCCCGCCCGTTTCTGCTGAACCTAAACCCTTAGTTCCAGCCCAATTAATATCTACAATTCCAGGTCAATTTAGACAATGGTTAGGAATTTTATCGGCTGTAATTGTAGTTCATTTAGGGTTAGGAATTTGGTTATTACAAAGTCGGGTCGAGAACAATGTGGAATCAACTCCTACGCCAAATCTTGTTCAAGTGACGGAAAATCAACCGATTACTTTAGAGCAGACGAAAACCGAAGCTATTTTAGGAATTGCTCTTGACCAGTTTCA
>JBMDYE010000569.1:0-2389 GCA_048595135.1 Planktothrix sp.
ATTTAAACGTAACAACTTTTGGCTCTCCTAAATATATCTTTAAGTCGGACATAGCCGTTGCATAACAGGATTTTAAATCAAGGTCACTAAAAACGCCCTCTAAGTAGGGATGGTTACACATTCTAGTAAATAATAACCCACCAACAGTTAGAAAAGGCTGAAAGCCAAAATCATTAAGGGCAATGTCTTCTAAATTGTCAATTTTTGTTAGTGATAGCAGATGTTTGATAATAGCTTCATTCTCTTTTTTTGCTTTACTATCAATTGCTTTATTGAATGTTAAGTTGATTAAGTCAATAATAAATTTGGCAACGTTCGCGCCCGTTGTATCGCTAATTTCTACTTCGTTAAGGTTGAAATTGCCTCTTAGTTGCTGTAATAGTTGACGTTGCATAATATCTAACCCGTAAGTAGTAAACAAGTCAGCAACGTTATATTTGATAAATTCATCAACTATTTTTTGCCTAAAAAGCGTCATGTTTTCTTTAATTTGTCCCTTTTCTGTTAGTCCTAATAATACTCTATTTTCTTCTGTATCTATATCTATCTTTCTGCTATTTACTGCGAATTTTTTAGCTTGAGAGTCTAAACCTTTTTCTTTTGGGGGGAATCTATACATATAGTCTCTCAGTGTTAAGTAAACCTCAACTAACCTATTATTAATATCAAAATACATACATTTATTATCATTATTCCCCATTAGTTTTAACACTCTATATTGACTGATTCTGGCTGTATTAAGTAACCATTCCTGATGATCTTTACCCCAAATTTTGAACAAATCAGCAGGCATAAAAAAGAAACCTAACTCAATGTTTAATCTGCAAGGCTTAATAATTAATTCTGATGTTTTATTTTTACTATTTCTTTTGTATTGAATATTATCTATTGTGAGGTTATAAGTTTCTAGGAAGTCATCAAGACAACCTTCTTTAACAGCAGTATCAAAGGCTTTTTTAGGATTGCTTGCACCGTCTAATATTTCATATTGCAGTTCTCCCAATTCTTCTACTAATGTCTCTAAATAATCGGGAGTTTGTACGCTTAACCCTAGTATATTCAGAGTATTAATAATAGGAGGAAAGCTACTATCCAATTCATCGTAAAGCCACACGATAGCCCTATCTGCCATTAACTGAGGCGCGTAGATTCCGATACAATCCACTATCATAGAATCCTTCTGAGTGAACTCTGTATCAGGTATAAGCGTTATTTTTTTATGGCTTAATAACTCATCAATAGTAATGGTTACGGGTTCTAAGTTTGTATTGTCAGTGTCCGATATATATGCCATAATTAAGCTATCTCGATTAATTTACAATTATGTATATGGCAATTTTTAAGAGGGCGGGCGCGCCCTCTATTTTTTCATCTATTCTGCTTTTTTGCTCTTACTTTCCTTTACGGGTTCAATGGTTCCAATATCGATAACGCTTAAGCCTTTACGCTTGATTGATTTATTCATTTTAAATTGGATTTTTTGCCCTTTCAAGGATTCTAAATCAATCTCAGAATCATCAATTTTCGCCTTGTCTAACTCCGATAGTTTTTTAGCATCCAGCAACCCCATATTGAGTAAAAAACGGGTTAGGCGGTTATAGTCTGATGTTCCCGTGTCTTCATTCTCAAATTTATCAGAATTGATATTGATGCCTGTCCAGAACCGCAGCAACGTGGCTTTTTTAGTTCCTTCTACACTAACTAAAAATTCAAACTGTGCTGCGTAGGTAATCTCTTTTTTACCCTCTTTTTCTGTACGTTCCTCAATTTCTTCTACTCCGATGATCTCACCAATTGTTAAGCCGTTATCGTCTGTAACAATTTTGTTAGCAATTTTTGCTTTAAGTGCCATAATTTAAGATTCCTTGAGTTCTAGGATTAATTGGATTGTGGATGATAGAGAAGGGCATAGAATAGGCTTAAAGGGCGTTTTTCGCTGTACCTTCTTACCTATGTATTGCCTTGCCTTTTTGGGATTCATTGACTCTAACTCGATATCTCTGATTACCATTGGGGCGCGCCCTTCTCTTATGTACACAATACCTAATATATCGTAAAGAATACAGATTGTAGATTTTGTAATATTTCTTTACAATTATTACTTATTAAAAAAATCATTCATCTTATCTATAATGGAAGAATAGAAAAAATATTTTCTACAATTGGGAGATTTTTATGTTATCCAACCTAAGAAAAACTTTTTTTAATAAAAGAATTACTTGTAAATTAAGTGGTATTAATGAACGTCAATTTGATTATTTTATTAAGTATGTGGGATTAATAGAGGATAAAGCTAGATATTCTCTTAATGATATTTTATATATAGCAATTTGTAATGCTCTAAGGCAGATTGGATTAAATTGGCAAGAAATATATAAAATTATGTACG
>JBMDYE010000570.1:0-12298 GCA_048595135.1 Planktothrix sp.
TTGTTTAACGTTTTGGAGTTTTGCCGATTCTCCACAGGTGCGAGGAGTCGGTAACATTTTACCAGGATTGGCTAATCCTTTGGGGTTAAAAACTTCTCTCACCCATTGCATAGTTTCTAAATCAGTATCATTAAACATTTGGGGCATATAACATTTTTTGTCCGCACCAATGCCATGTTCACCAGATAAACTACCCCCCACTTGTACACAAAGTTTGAGGATTTCACCGCCAATTTCTTCAACCACTTCTAACGCCCCTTCAACGGAATTATCATATAAAATTAAAGGGTGTAAGTTCCCATCTCCCGCATGAAAGACATTGGCAATTTTATAGCCATATTTTTCACTTAATGCTTCAATTTCTTTTAAAACATAAGCCATTTGGGTGCGAGGAATAACTCCATCTTGGACATAATAATCGGGACTAACATGACCTGCTGCGGCGAAGGCAGCTTTGCGTCCTTTCCAAAGTTTTAAGCGATCTTCGGGGTTACTGGCGGTAGTAATATTCCTCGCCCCATTTTTCTGACAAATTTCCGTGACTCGTTGTTTATTGGTCTCCACTTCTACTTGTAACCCATCCAGTTCAACGAGTAAAATTGACCCCGCATCACGGGGATATAATCCGATTTTTACCACATCTTCAACGGCATTAATACTGAGGTTATCCATAATTTCCATTCCCCCAGGAATAATCCCGGAACTGATAATATCAGAAACGGCAGATCCGGCTTCTTCTAAGGTTTGAAAATCCGCTAATAACACACAAATTGATTCCGGTGCTTTCAGAATTCTGAGGGTAATTTCGGTGGCGATACCTAATGTGCCTTCTGAACCCACAAATAATCCGGTTAAATCATACCCTGGCATTTCAGGAATATCGCCGCCAATATCAACAATTGACCCATCGGGAGTCACAATTTTTAAGCCTAAAATATGGTTGGTTGTGACACCATATTTTAAGCAATGAACGCCGCCGGAATTTTCAGCAACATTCCCACCAATGGAACAGATAATCTGACTAGACGGATCGGGTGCATAATAAAATCCGGCACCGCTAACGGCTTGTGTGACCCAATTATTAATAACGCCAGGTTGCACCACAACGCGCTGATTTTCTAAGTCAATGTGGAGGATTTTTCGCATTAAGGCGGTGACAATTAAAACGCAATCTTCCACAGGTAATGCACCGCCAGAAAGTCCGGTTCCTGCACCTCTAGCTACCCAAGGAAGGTTATGGCGATCGCAAATTTTTACTGCTTCTGCGACTTCTTCGGTGGTGCGAGGAAGGACAACTAAAGCCGGACGTTGACGATAGCTGGTGAGTCCATCGCATTCATAAACGAGGAGTTCTTCTTTACGTTGAATGACATTTTTTTGACCGACAATCGCTTCAAATTGTTTGATGATCGGTTTCCAATTTCGCGTTTGTTGTTGGGTTTGGGTTAACATCGGAGGAAGCAGCAAGGGGATTATCAAGTTTTTTGCTATTGTAACAGGTTTTAATCCATTGAAGGGATAGAGTTTTTTGAAGATTTTAAAAGGAAAGAGGAAAGCCGTTGAGATCAAGTTAGGTTGTGAAATCAAGTTGAGGAACTGATATTCACAGGAAGTTCAATTATTAATTCACAGCCAGCACCCGATTCAGAATTAAAACTAATTTTCCCTTGGTGTTTTTGAACAATAATTTCATAGCAGGTCATTAACCCTAATCCGATGCCTTTACCGACGGGTTTCGTCGTAAAAAAAGGATTAAATAATTTAGATTTAACCTCCTCAGACATTCCCATGCCGTTATCTTTAATTCGGATTCTAATTTGTTCAGAATTGATCAATTCGGTGGTAATCCAAATTGTCGGTTCAGCATCAGGAGAAAAACGGGAACCAACGCCAACTTCCAAGGCATCTATGGCATTATTGAGCAAATTAAAAAAGACTTGATTAATTTGATTCGCATAGCAAGTAATCCGAGGTAAATTTTCGTAGGATTTAATAATTTTAATTTCTGATCGCTGACCATCAGACCGAATTCGATGTTGTAACAGTAATAAAGTGCTATCAATTCCCAGATGTAAATCAACTGATTTAATATCAGCTTCTCCTAACCGCGAAAAGATGCGTAACGCTAAAATAATCGTGCGAATGCGATCGCTTCCTCGTTGCATGGAAGCTAAAATACTTTGCAAATCATTAACGGTAAACTCTAAATCTATTTCTTGTAAAAGGTTTTGAATGTTTGAACTCGGCTGCGGATATTCTTTTTGATATAAATAAATTAATCTTAGCAAAGATTGAATATATTCTTGAGCCGGTTCCAGGTTTCCTGCAATAAAACTAATCGGGTTATTAATTTCATGGGCAATTCCAGCGACTAATTGTCCTAATCCTGCCATTTTTTCTTTTTGAATCAGTTGAGCTTCTGCGGTTTTTAGCTCTTTTAAAGTCTCTTGCAGTTGTTGATTTTGTTCTTGCAGTCGATTTTGCAAACTTTGAATGGTGAGTTGATTTTGAATCCTAATTAACACTTCATCAAATTGAAACGGTTTTGTAATATAATCGACTCCGCCGGCTCGAAAAGCTTTGACTTTATCAGGAATATCATCTAAAGCACTTAAAAAAATAACAGGGACAGCTTGAGTTTGCTGATCTTGTTTCAGTTTTTCACAAACTTCATAACCGTTCATACCGGGAAGATTAATATCCAGCAAAATCAAATCCGGGATGACGGTTTTAGCTGCGGTTATTGCCATTTTCCCATTAATGGCTTTGCGAACATTATATCCTTGATTCGCTAACATTTGGGAGAGAAATTGTAAATTTGCTGGAGTATCATCGACGACCAGAATATCACCTTTGAGGTCAGAATCTAAGAAATTACTCATGTTTTCAAGGGGAAAAATAAAAAGCCGAGGTTATTTTAACTGTATTTATACTGGGGAAGAATTCACAGGGATTGCAATCACTCAATGAATTTTACCTCTCCGTTTTAACAGAGTCGGAACAACAAACTCATTGATATCCTCTTCTATTTTAGAAATAAATTTTTAGGAGTGGCAAGTCTAACCGATCAATCCAAAATTTTTTTCAAATTTGATTGATGAATTTAAAAACTATTTTTTTATTTAAAAAACAAATTTTGGGGAAGAATCACAGACGACCCAGATGGATTATTGTTTAAATTGAGAAGGCTGAGGGGAGGAAACCATAAGAATCGGACTCTCAAGTGACCCTACTCAATATTTTACCATTGCGGTGATTTTTTGATCAGTTCGCTTGCTGTTTGGCTATCCACAGGTTTTGAAAATAGATAGCCTTGACCCCCATTACATTTGAGCTTTCTCAATTGATTTAATTGCTGTTGAGTTTCTATCCCTTCGGCAATCACATTCATTTCCATTGTTTGAACTAAGCTTAAAATCACAGGAACCAAACCAAGGGTTTTCGGATCTTCATTAATCGGACTAATAAAAGACCGATCAATTTTCAGGGTATTCACAGGGAAAGAATGAAGATAACTGAGGGAGGAGTACCCCGTTCCAAAATCATCAATACTTAATTTAATTTTTCGTTCTCGGAGTTGTTTGAGAATGGCTGAAGCGGTTTCTGGATGATCTAAAATCGCACTTTCTGTAATTTCTAGGTTCAGAAATTGAGGATTGAGTTGGGTAATTTCTAAAATTCGGTCAATTTGTTGAATTAAATTGGGTTGAGCAAACTGTACCGCTGATAAGTTAACACTAATGCTTAACGGCTCATTCGTGAGATTTTGTTGTTTCCAGTGGGAAAGTTGACTACAAGCTTCTCGTAAGACCCATTCCCCAATTTGGGCAATTAATCCAGTTTCTTCGGCAATGGGAATAAACAGATAAGGCGCAATCAAACCTTGAGTGGGATGTTGCCAACGAACTAAAGCTTCAAATCCAATAATCCGACCTGTATTTAACGCAACAATCGGTTGATAATGGACTATAAATTCGTTATTTTTAACGGCTTTTCTTAGGTCTGTTTCTAACTGAAGTCGTCGCAAAACCGCTTGGTACATTTCCGGTTCAAAGACTTGATAACGACCCTTCCCTAATGCTTTCGCTTGATACATGGCAGTATCGGCATTTCTTAATAGTTCTTCTGGTTTTTGATAGCTACAGTTAGAAATGGCAATTCCAATACTAACATTAATAAAAATGGTTCTCACACCCAAGGGAAAAGGATGGTTAAACGACTCTAAAATTTGATCCGCTAAGGCGATCGGATTACAAGTTTCTAAATCGGTTAAAAGAATAGCAAATTCATCTCCTCCTAAACGGACAACGCTATCCCACTTCTGGGCAAAGCTATGTAATCGTTGACCAATGGCAATCAGCAATTCATCCCCTAGAAAATGACCGAGGGAATCATTGATTCGTTTGAAGCGATCGCAATCTAAACATAACACTGCACATTGATAATTTGGCTCAATTTGGGTTCGCTGAAATGCCACGTCTAACCGTTGCATTAAGGCGGCTCGATTTAATAAACCTGTTAACGGATCATGAAGGGTCATTTTCAAGAGTTGAGCATTGGCTTCTTCCAGTTGTGCAGTTCGTTCTTGAACCCGTTCTTCTAATTGAAAATTCAGTTCTTTCAGTTGCTTTTCCACACTTCTTAATTCTAATTGTTGTTCAACTCTCACTAAGACTTCTTGATATTGGAAGGGTTTAGAAATATAATCAATCCCTCCCATTTTAAAGGCTTTAACTTTATCATCAATCTCATCTAAAGCACTCATAAAAATGATCGGGATATCGGCGATTTGTTCCTGGGATTTTAAATAACTACAAACTTCATACCCTGTCATATCCGGCATCATAATATCGAGTAAAATTAGATCAATGGGATGTTTCATTGTTGTTTCAATGGCAGTTTTCCCATTCAATGCAGTATAAACTTGATAGCCTTTTTTTTGTAAAATTGAGGATAAAATAAATAGATTATCTTGAATATCATCAACAACTAAAACATTTTTTCCATGATGGGACTGTGAACAATTTTCCATAAGCTTATGAATAATTTTAATCAAACGGGGGGTGATGAAGGGATTAATAACTCAGTCCGGCTCTATTGAGCTTATTTTAAAACTGAGTTTCAGCATTTTATGTGGCCCTAATTCAGTTTAATTCTTATTAAAAATTTAAGATAAACAGATTAAAACTATATCAAAGTTGTCATCAATGGGGTTGCAAATTAGAAATTTGTTAATCTGGCTTCGTTAATTTTTCTTCAATTTTATTGATGAAATTGACATCCCAATCCCTGCGGTTACTCGCTAAATTTTGACGAAGTGACCTCCTCTAATCCTAAAAAAACATCAACCCTGTACCCTAGTTTAACAAATGAACAGTAATTCTTAACTGAATAATTTACCAGTGGGCAACTTTTAAATTATAAAATCTTCAGTGGATAGGTCTCATATCGAGAAAAGGTGATCAGTTTCCCAAGTTGTATTCAGATTTGGCTATTTCCCAGAGAATAACTCACAAAACTGATCCCAAAAAAAAGCCACCGTTATTCAGGTGGCTATCGAATCCAATAACTGGAAGTCTAATTCAACTTAGCAGTCGTAGTAGAGCGCGAACTCATAAGGAGTGGGACGTAAGCGCATCGGGTTAACTTCGTTATCCAATTTGTAGGAAATCCAATTGGCAATAAAGTCTTCGGTGAACACACCCGACTCGGTTAAGAAGGCGTGATCATTTTCCAACGCTTCGAGCGCCAGTTCCAGAGAACCTGGAGTCGAGGGGATCTTCCGCAGTTCTTCAGGACTGAGGTCATAGATATCCACATCCAAGGGTTCTCCTGGGTCGATTTGGTTCTTAATCCCATCAATCCCGGCACAGAGCATGGCAGCAAAGGCCATATAGGGGTTCGCCGTCGCATCAGGACACCGGAACTCTAAACGCTTGGCTTTGGGATTGTTTCCAGACAGAGGAATCCGCACCGAAGCCGAACGGTTTCCTTGGGAGTATGCCAAGTTCACCGGAGCTTCAAACCCAGGAACTAAGCGTTTGTAGGAGTTGGTGCTGGGGTTGGTTAAAGCCAACAACGCCGGAGCGTGTTTGAGAATACCGCCGATGTACCACAGCCCCATTTCGCTGAAGCCCGCATATTTATCACCCGCAAACAACGGTTGGCCATCTTTCCAAATGGATTGGTGGACGTGCATCCCAGAGCCGTTATCTGAGAAAACGGGTTTGGGCATGAACGTTACCGAGCGGCCGTATTTTTTAGCCACGTTCTTGATCACATATTTATAAATCATCAAGTTATCGGCGGCTTCAATTAACGTCCCGAACCGGAAACCGAGTTCGCACTGTCCACCCGTTGCCACTTCATGGTGATGCTTTTCAATGGGAACACCACACTTGGCCATGGTTAACAGCATCTCGGTGCGGATATCTTGGAAGGTATCGGTCGGAGCAACGGGGAAATAGCCTTCTTTATAACGCGGTTTATAACCGAGGTTTCCACCCGGTTCTTCGCGACCGGAATTCCAGCGACCTTCAATCGAATCTACATAGTAATAACCACAATGTTGAGTCTGGTCGTAACGAACATCATCAAAAATGAAGAATTCAGCTTCTGGGCCAAAGAAAGCCGTATCACCTAATCCGGTCGAAACTAAATAATCTACGGCTTTTTGAGCAATGACACGAGGACAACGGCTGTAGGGTTCCCCTGTCCGGGGTTCTTTAATGCTGCAAGTCACGCTCAAGGTGGGTTCTGCCATGAACGGATCGATCCAAGCGGTTTTAGGATCTAAAACCATCGACATATCGGATTCATTGATCGCTTTCCATCCGCGAATGCTGGAACCATCAAAGGGTACACCATCCGTGAAAGAAGATTCATCGATTTGGCTGTTGTGTACCGTCAAATGCTGCCAGGTTCCCAGCATATCAACGAATTTCAGGTCAATCATTTGAATCCCCTGGTCTTCGATCATCGATAAGACCTCTTGGGCAGTCTCAGGCATGAATGAATATCTCCTCAAATAGCTCTTGGTGTCTGAAGGGCTTGGCAGTTGATCTGACAAAGCATTTGGCTGATCATAATGACTCAAATTGATTAAGTTTTGTATTGAGTGCTACAATACAGCACGACGCGGCTTCAGAATAATTGAAAGATATTATAAGGGAGATAGCCTTCATGCGTGACGCCGTTACAAGTTTAATAAAAAATTACGACAGAACCGGTCGGTATCTGGATCGGGATGCCATCGATCAGTTAAAGTCCTATTTCACGACGGGAACCGCCCGTGTCCAAGCGGCGGCGGTGGTGAATAGCAATGCAGCAGCATTGGTTAAACAAGCGGCTTCGCAACTGTTTACTGAACAGCCTGAACTGATCCGTCCCGGTGGCAATGCCTACACCACTCGTCGTTATGCCGCTTGTTTGCGGGATATGGACTACTATCTCCGCTATGCCACTTATGCGTTGGTGGCTGGAGATATGGATGTTTTAGATGAACGGGTACTTCAAGGGTTACGGGAAACTTACAATTCTCTGAGCGTTCCCATTGGCCCTACCGTCGCCGGAATTGGCATTCTCAAGGAATTAGTCCAAGAACAGGTGGCCGCGGCGGGAATTCCGACAGGATCTTATTTAGAACAACCTTTTGATCATTTAATTGCTGAGTTGAGCGAACAGGATATCTAATCTCTCATGCTCACGCTTTTGAAATGCTAATTGGATCAGCCCACTCTTCAAAAATTCACCCTTAGCCCTTAACCATTCCAGATTATGCAGCGAAGGTTAATCTGGGGTTTGAATGGAGAGTGTGGCAAAATGCTTTTTAAACAATCAGGGACTTCCTGATCCTAGAAAAATTTTAGTTCAGTTCCACCAGCACTGGGGTTCCTTCTGGTGCAATGGGTCTGGAGGAAGTGCTCAAGACTTAACTCAGCCTTATTATTTAGCCATCGGGCGATCGCTCAATCACTGAGCATCGCCTTTATTTATTGGCGATTTTAACTAAAATTTAAAACTCTTCAAATCGACCCCAAACTAAACAATTTTCTAAATTTTTAGAGATTTGTTTTTCCGTTAATTGTTCTTCGGCTATGAACGTAACTTTTCCATCAGGATAAACAATATGAATCATATTTCCACTAAATACGGCAAGCGGTGATGATTTAAAATCTGTTGGGGTTTCCATCGGAAAAATATCTACGGATCTCATAATCTCCTCAAGGTCAACTTAATCAAATTTTACCACAGTAAAAAAATAGATTTAGGCTCCAATTCGTGATTTTTTTAAACTCAAATATAGAACAATCTCAACTATTTTTGTGATGCTGATCACTGCATTTTGTTAAAATTTAGATATCAAAAATTAAGATTAATTTTAATCAGACTGTGAAGCAACGACTCGATACCTTATTAGTTGAACGCAATTTATGTGAGTCCCGCCAACAGGCTCAACGCTTGATTCGGGCGGGAGAAGTCTCGGTGAATCGACAAATGATTGATAAACCGGGGACAGAAGTGGATACCGAAGCCGACATTCAACTCAAAGGGCGATCGCGATTTGTCTCCAGAGGCGGAGAAAAACTCGCCAAAGCCTTGGTAGAATTTGCCATTAATGTCACAGACCGAATTTGTCTAGATGGGGGAATTTCTACCGGAGGATTTACCGATTGTTTATTACAAGCGGGGGCTAAACAAGTCTACGGAATCGATGTTGGGTATGGACAAGTAGACTGGCGCCTTAGAAACGATGCTAGAGTAATTCTCAAAGAACGGACTAACCTTCGCTACCTCACCCCCGCCGAACTCTACGGAGAATCGGCAACTGAACCCAACCGAGTTGAGGAAATTTACCCAGATTTTGCCGTTGTCGATGTATCGTTTATTTCCTTAACGAAAATTTTGCCTTCCCTGTGGCAACTGCTCAAGCCAAATCGGGAAGTGGTACTGTTAGTAAAACCTCAGTTTGAAGTGGGCAAAGAACGGGTGGGAAAAAAAGGAGTGGTGCGGGACACGGCAGACCACGCTGATGCTATTTTTCAAGTCGGTTGTGCTGCCATAAACTTAGGATGGCAATATCAAGGTTTAACTTGGTCGCCACTTCAAGGCCCTGCGGGGAATATTGAGTATTTATTATGGTTGGCAATGGAGGGTCAACCGTTACCGAAAATAGATGCGATCGCTCAAATGACTGCATCCGCCCAGCGTAATTTCACCCCGGATGTTAAATTGTAAATTTACCGTTTTCGATTCCCTAACCCTTAACTCGCTGATAGTTCAATGGAGTTTTTCAAACTACTAAAGCGATTCACCGTTTATTTAATTTGCGCCTTCCTATTTGTGGGTTGTGCGGTGGTTTTAGCTGCGGTTGCCATTGCCCTGAAAGTGGTCGCCCTCCAACTCGCCCATCAATTTATTTACCCGATTTTTATGTTTGGGGATTTACTGAGGGGGCTAGAAATTATTGATTTATTAAATATTTTAGTCTTTGCGATCGTTGGCATGGGGTTTGGATTAGCAACGGGTTTATTACCCACCCCCGATGCTCGAAAAATTAGTACCTTTTTTTTAATTTTGTTAGTGCCGATTATTTTAGCGGTTCCTCAAATTGTTAAATACAATCTTTGGGTTCAGGATATTGCCATTGATGATGAAATTTCCCTCCCCCAAGCGAAAACCGTTGCCGATTCATTTCTAAAGCGTCGAATTAACAACGATGGGGTGTTTGGCTTCTATCTCTATACAGGTCAATTTCCGATGATCCCAACCCGACAAGTGCAAATGCAGGAGTTAGAACGCCTAGAAAAACAAGTGAATTCCAAATTTGTTCGAGTTAGTGGGATTCCGCCTACGGTTGTCACCCTATTAATGGGAATTTGTTTCTGGGGAATCAGAGTCTTTTATCTAGCGGTAGCAGTGATTACGGCGATGGCTCATTATCGAGATGGGTTGAAAATTGTCGGAAAATAAGAATTGTAGGATGGGCTTTGCCCATCAATCCCCTATCCCTGTTCTGTCACTTTCCGAAAACTTTTGCTATTTCTGGATTCTAGAGCTTTTGCAGGCGAAGCGATTTCCTATGGTTCTGGCGAAGCCAATCGTCAGATTTCTTTCTACTAATAAATACAAAATTGATGGGCGGAGCCCCTCCTACTATAATTCTTAATTCTACCTCCAATAAGGTCTTCCTTTCCAGAATAAACCGATTAAAATTCCCATGATTGTGATTTGAGAGGTACTTAATAAGATGATGGGAGTTAAAATGGATTTATAGAGGAATAATGTTATTAATAAACAGAGGAATAATACCCATAAACAGGTTGTATTGAGATAAACAGGAGAACGACGAATTTCGATTAAATAAATAGATAATGCCCCGACACCAACGCCGACTGCTAATAACACGATTAGTCCTAATGGAGGTTCGTATAAAATTGCCATCATTCTTTGAAGGGGTTGGGAGTGAGTGAAGCCCCAAATCAAAAGAATTTCTGCGATCGCTGCGATTAAATAAGTGAGGGCGACAGTTTGCAGCAAAGATGACCAAGGTAAGTTTTTGAAACGTTGGATAAACTTATTCATAAGGAAGATTAACTCTTTCAACCTAAAGATAGCTTAATGTAATGATTAATAAGCTTGGAGAGGAGAAACCCGTGGAAACATCGATTAACTGTGCGGAAGCTTGTATGAATGGTTGTGTACTAGGGGATAAATGCCCTAACCGTGAATATGCAGCCCAAACGGAAAACTTTATTAGCAGTAAATCGTTAGATCAAATGCTAGAGATGGCGGAAGAGGCTGTTCGCAAAAAGAGAATGCAGCCTCCCCAGTGGATTTTACCTGAAGAATAAGTTAGAGATGACTCAGGAATGGCTTGCTAACGCTGGGGAAGGGGGATGATGAGTAAAAACACCCACTTCCCAGCTGATCGTCTAGTTTTAATGTTTAGGTTTAGTGGCGATGACTCGAATGCGTTTATAGTCCGCTGTCCAAGTTCCATTCTTGAACAACTGAGACCGTAAACGCGTCTCAACATCAGTCATAATTTGGACTTGTTGCGATACAGGAATACCTTGGAAAAAACTACCTGCAAACATTTTGAGCCAATTTTTTAAGCCTTTTTCCCCATCCTGTAGTAAAGTGGGACGAGAAATTAAAGTGGCTAATTTTAACTCAAATCCTGCGGTTTCGAGCAAAGAGGCGTATTCAGCAATGCTAGGGAAATACCAGGGGTTCAACTTTTTATTTTGGGAATATCCAGCCGCATCTAAGGCTTGACAAAGGGCTGTAATAATTGTCTGGATGTTCCCCTTTCCGCCAAATTCTGCAACGAAACGTCCACCTGGTTTTAACGCCCGCCAAACGCCTGTTGCGACTTTTTCGGGTTGTTTAATCCAATGTAAAACGGCATTAGAAAACACCGCATCAAATTTCTCATCCCAATCCAAGTTTGCCCCATCTGCCACAATAAAACTCAGATTAGGGTAAGTTTGACTGGCTTGCTTGATCATGGTCTGGGCGGTATCAATACCCATCACTTCAGCCCCAGTATGGGTGATTTTGTAACTGAGGTGTCCGGTACCACAACCGAGATCAAGAATATGTTCTCCAGTACGGGGATCAAGCAATTCCAAGAGATCCGTCGCTAAGTTCGAGACAAAACCATGATGACTGTCATACAGTTTAGCGTCCCAATGGTGTATAGGTGGCATGGGAGCAAAGTTTACGGTCTTGGTGTTCATTAGGCAGTCAGGCAGAATTTGTTTGTCATTTTTTAGTATGCAACATTGTGTTGCTTAAATTCTAAAAATTAAGGAAAGTTTAGCCTTATTGAGAGCGTTGGTTTTCTGGCATTGCTCAAAGGTTTATCACCCGTATAAAATTACGGTTTTCTACGTTCTGTTATGGCTTCAAGTTGAAGATTTAATATAATTTAACTTAAAAGACAACATCTTTCTTGAGATAGATATTTGTTGAAGAACCTGCTGGTTGATTTTGCAACGGGTGTAGCCCCGATTTGATTCCTACGGGTTTTAGGATAGATCCTACTAGAAATATATGAGCAACAATTCAAGGATAAGAATCCGTTAATTAATGAAATGAGCAAGAAGGAAAAAAATCTTAAGATTTTTTTGAATGTCAGGGTTTTAAAATTAATTCATCTTGACAAAAAGAACGGGATATGTAATTTTCTCATCCAAAATTCTCTCTCAAGAGCAAACATCTCAATCCTAATTCATCGCTACTAGGATCAACTAAATTCCGTACAAATTTAACTTAAAAAGCCTGATTTTGC
>JBMDYE010000571.1:0-15183 GCA_048595135.1 Planktothrix sp.
CGTCTAAAAGCGAACCGAGAGATCCGCCAAGTTGAAGCCAAACGCATTGCTAGTTTAGCTAAAAATGATGAAACCCGAATTGCTTGGCTAACAGAAAAGCTATTGGGGTTTATGGAACAGAGAATTGAACAACTCGGCGAACAACGAGGACGTAAACTCGAAGGACTTCTGTGTAAAGTTTCGCTTTGTCAAAATGGAGGTCAACCTCAAGTTTGGATTAATCCAGAACTTGCACTTCAAGATTTTCCGGCTGAATATGTTCTTCAAGTTCCTCAATTAAATACACAAAAGCTTAAAGAGGATGTTCTTGCTACTGAATCAGGAGAACTTTGTGATGAGCAGGGTCGTGTAATTGCCCAAGTTTTGCCCAGAGGCAAACATATTCGCCTTGTTTAAGCTACTTGAACTCTTTTCTAATCAGGCTTGTCCAGGCTTTTTCTACAAGTCTGGACAACCTCTAATATTCAAAGCATTTCTTGAAGCGTTCATTTCATCTTTTAACCATGCAAGTGTTTAAACAAGTTTCCTATGTACAAATTCCGAAGGGATGGCAAACTTATGTGTTTCCGGTTTCAGGAGGGTTTTTGCGCTATAAGCTGTTAACAAATTCTCAAGAACTAGAGGAAGCAAAAGAACGCTGCCATCTTGAAGGATGGAAAATAATCGATGCAACTCGACTGGTTAAACAACTCAACAAAATTAGTCGATGAAAACTTAGCGCTGACGCGCCTATCTTGTGATCAATTTGAGCTTAAAGTTAATGCTAAATTTCTCTCAAAATTTCTTTGATTCTCAGGTTCAATCTGCCTCTTTTGTTGAAAAAACAACAATCTTG
Organism: Planktothrix sp.; assembly: GCA_048595135.1. Lineage (GTDB taxonomy): Bacteria > Cyanobacteriota > Cyanobacteriia > Cyanobacteriales > Microcoleaceae > JBMDYE01. The sequence goes on from JBMDYE010000571.1 coordinate 836, forward strand.
CCATCACCTTTAATCGAAGGCAATCCTAAGTTAAGCGACGAAGTAAATGGAGACCAAGAACAAGAGTGGTTTGACCGGTGGGATTCTTCTCACCTTGGTCACAGTGATCTAGATTTGCATTTTTAACCCTTAAGCCATGATTCATCAACAATTAATTTGTGAAGTTTCCTCAACAAGTCTAATTAATTCTTTTTTTAACTCAAGCTGTAAAAGTTTAATAATCTCTGATTCGGAAGAGTATCTAGAACTTAAATTTAATACAGACTCCCTTCAACAGCTTGCTGAAATTATTGGTTACTTGTCTCGACTTCATCAACTGCTCCAAGAAGAAAAAAAGCAAGAAATGATGACTCAGTTAAACTCTCTCAATTTAGCTTTTTCTCTTCCTAATTCTTTGGACATACATCAGGAAAAATCTCCAACTGAACTTCCGTTCTAGTCTAACAATTTTTCTCTTCAAAAAATGCACTCCGTACACAGTCATAGTCCTTATTAATTATTTCTGGGAGAACCTGTGAAAAATAAAACTAATCAATCAGAATCAGCAAATTTTTCTGACCCAAATGAAATCATGAATAATACAGAAACTCCAGAACTCGAATTAGAACGAGATGAATTTGCTGACCCTCAGTACCTTGATCCCAATGCTCGGTTGCCACGCATCCAAGCCTTACGAGGCACCACTCCTAAACTGTGTGGCTACTTTATCCCTACCAAACAAATGGCAAAAGCAGGATGGTTGAACTTCGATGAAAAATTACTGACAACCTACACCTTTGAAGTCACAGGAATTGAGGAACAAGGACTGCTCATTTCTGCGCCCCGAATGTTGGTCTGTCCTCGAACTGCTACCTTGGCTTATGACCGCAAAGCTAGCAAAGAATCAAAACAAATTACGCTTTTAGGGCGCTACCTACCTGAACACAAAGATGATGAAAATATTGGGAATACTCAGTATTTTGAGGTGTTTTTAGTTGATGAAAACAATCAGCCTTTGCATCAAGTTCCCCTATCCTACCGAGCTAGTGGCGCCAATCAAGCTACTTTTGCCACCCATTGGCAAGAGTTTATTGATGAAATGACGGCTTGCCATGCTATCACTAACCGGATTGCGGCTCGAGGTAAAAATAATCTCTTCAAATGCTTGTGTGTATTTTGCTTTACAACAGCACGAGAACTCGCTGGCACGAAACAGAAAAGTCCTGCTTGTAAAGTCATTTCTCATGAAGTTCCTACCCTTGAAACCTGGAAGCAGTATTTTGTTGGATTTAACAAAGAAAACAAACAAAAAGTTTGGGAAGCCTTGCAACCCGCTCAACCTTTACTAATTCTAGGACACCAAGTTAACCCAAATACTCCGCATCAACTTCCCTCAGCATCCTCAGTTCAACACCCCGATTATTAAACACTCTATTGCTTTATCCATCCTTCATTAGTTGGGTGGATAATCTCCCTCCATTAATTACTTCAAAATCACCATGAAATTTTCCTGTTCTGCTAAACAACTCACGGCAGCCCTTAATACCGTCATAGGTGCAATACCCACTAAGCCTAATCATCCAATTTTGACTCATGTTCTTCTGTTAGCAACTCCTCAAACCGTAGAAGTTCGAGCTTTTGACCTCAACTTGGGTATCACTGCACAATTCAATACTTCTGTTGAAGTTGAGGGAGCTTTGACTCTCCCTGCTAAACATTTGTTGAATTTGGTTGTTAGTTTACCGAAAGACGAAGAACTATCTTTTGAGGTGGAACTTAATCAAACTGAAGCTATATTAACCAGCGCAGGTAAACGTTATACATTCCGAGGCTTCAAAGCTTCTCAATTTCCTCAGTTACCCACAGAGTTTCCCTTAACCGTCCCAGCAATCCGATTAACTGCTACTGTTCTAGCTCGGGGTTTAAAAACCACTTTATTTGCGGCAACAATCGACGATATGAAGCCAGTTTTAAGTGGCATTAGATTAACTGTAGAAGCCGAGCGAGTGGAGTTCGCCGCCACCAATGGAAAAGTCCTTGCCGTTGTTCAAGATTCTATCCCGACTCATGAAAAAAATCAACAACAATCCGAAACCACTAAAAAACACAAAACTAAACGCAAATCCCTTCCTTCTGCCTTAAGTCAATGGGGAATTACAATCCCCAAAACGGCTTTGAAAGAACTACAAAAACTCTTAGGAAATCCCACAGACAACTTAACCGATTCTGAAGTGTTATTGCATTTTAATGAAAACCAAATTCTCTTTACCAGTGCTACCTTCAGTTTAGTTTGTCGGGCTTTAACAGGGGATTATCCTGATTATACTCAATTGATTCCTAAACAATGGAGTCATGAAGTTACAGTTAGTTCTCATCAACTTTTAGCAGCCGTTACTCGTCTAGCTACTTTCGATAAGCATAAAATTATTCGCTTAGTTCTTAATCCGACTGAGCAAGTAATCTCTTTATATGGGCAAGGACAAGACATTGGTTCAGGGGCAGAATCTTTACCTGCTTTAATTCAAGGTGAGGGTTTAGAAATTGGTTTCGATGCTGATGTTTTGATTCCAGCCCTCAAAGCGATTCCAACTTCTGAGGTACGCTTTTCATTCAATGAAGCCAATACTCCTGCCACACTCAACACAGTTGCGAACTCTCTTGGAACTGCAACAGTTTTGGTGATGCCTGTAGAATTGTGGAGTGCAGAACCCCCTTCACTTTCATCGACTTCACAAGTTTTAACAGTATCTTCTGATGAATTTCAATCCGTAGATACAGAACCAGAAGAAGCTTCAGAATCTGAAACTGATTTAGAAGAATCTCAACTAGAACTTGCTGCACTGCCCATGTAAAACTTTCCTTGATTCCCTATCCCCATAAACTCAATCAATGCAAAATAGAAAATTAAAGAATACCACTTTGGCTTCTATGATTGCTTTTTAATTTTGGCTTTATGGGGTTTTATTAACTTTAGATTATTTACAAACAATGTATCAGCCTTTTCATCAAAAATATCGCCCCCAATGTTTTGCTGATTTAGTCGGTCAAGAAGCAATTTCAACAGCTTTAAGCAATGGAATTAATTTAGGACGCATTGCTCATGCCTATTTGTTCACAGGGCCAAGAGGAACAGGAAAAACATCTTCGGCTCGAATTCTTGCCAAATCTCTCAACTGCCTTAATTATCCAAACCCGACCAGTTCTCCTTGCGGTCAATGCGCCTCTTGTCAAGGAATTACGAACGGCATTGCCTTAGATGTTTTAGAACTTGATGCTGCTAGCAATAATGGTGTTGAACAAATTCGAGAAATTTGTACAGGGGCGCATTTAACTCCCGTACAAGCTCGCTACAAAATTTATGTCATTGATGAAGTACATGGATTAAGCGGTGCTGCGACTCAAGCTTTATTGAAAACCCTTGAAGAACCTCCCCATAATGTAGTCTTTGTTCTCTGTACGACTGAACCCCAAAAGCTTCCTAATACCATTATTTCTCGTTGCCAACGCTATAATTTTCAGCGTATTTCTATTGAGGCAATGGTTAAGCACTTAAACCAAATTACCCAATTAGAATGCTTAGAAATGGATTCACAGGCAAGTTATTTAGTGGCTCAGTTAGCAACAGGAGGATTGCGAGATGCCCTATCCTTATTAGAACAACTAAGCTTGTTAGAATCGGTGATTACTTCTCAATTGGTATGGGAATTAGTGGGTGCAGTACCACAGCAGGAATTACTATCTTTGGTTGAAGCGATCGCATCGGATTCCGAATTGGATACAATTAATCAAGTACAAACTTTGCTCAACTTTGGAAAAGAAGCGTTGGTTATTCTTCACAATTTAACTCAATTCTATACTCTCTTATTAATCGCTCAAACTGGAAAAATTCCTAGGGAGTTGTCAACAACCGAAGTTGAGCTAGAACAGTTGCAACAACTGGCAAAGTCTTTGGGTCGCAATGGAATTTTAGCCAGCATTCAACACTTGCGAACTTGCGAATCTCAAATCAAATTTTCGACCCAATCTTGGTTATGGCTTGAGGTAGCTGTATTAGGATTATTACCAAGTTCTCAACCTAATCACTCTCCTGCTAATACTCATAGCCAATTTTCACCCAGTTCCTTACCTCCTACTTCACTTTCAGGAGTTTCAGTTCCTCCCCAGCAGGTTTGGCAAACTGTACTGGCTAAAGTTCCACCCTCTTTAAAAGTGCTATTATCTCAACACTGCGCTTTAGCAAGTTTCTCTGAAGATAGCGCAACAATCCAAGTCAATAGCACTGCTTTAAAAGCTAGAGTAGATCACCAACGTGCCACCCTAGAATCAGCATTTGCAATGGCAACACAGCGAACAATTAAAGTTTCCGTTTTGGCTTAGTTTTTTAGGGAGAAGTTTATTTCCATTCCAAGTTAATTAAGATTTTTTAGCTTCTCCTTTCTTCACCATCTTTCGAGGTTTAAACAATGCACTATCAATATACTTTGTTCTTGCAGCCCGAAGAAGAACTTTTACCTCAAATTGTTTTACTTGATCATCCTCAATTTATTCCCCTATTAAAACAATGGGAAAGCTCCAATCAATTTGGGTTTGATATTGAGACTTTTTCCTCCTCAGCAGAACCTAATAGTGCTTTATTTCCCAATCAAGGAGAAATTCGCATTCTTTCTTTAGCTATTCCAACTCTTGATGGTATCAAAGTTTTAGTCATTGATTTAGGATTTGATGCCCAACAAAGGAATGAGATTAAACAACAGTTGTCTCAATTGGGATTTTGGGAAATTTTTCAGGAAAGATTAGCTAACCCTAAAGTAGAAGTTGTGGGTCATGCCTTAGATTTTGAGCAACAATGGATGCTCGTCAAATATGGTTTTAAAATTCGGGGGATTCGAGATACAAAATTGATGAGCCAGATCTATTGGGCGGGTCTTGATCCTTGGTTAGATAAAATTAACAACAAACCTCACTCTTTAGCTTCTGTATGTTGGCGACTAAGCATCCCAATTGATAAAACTCAGCAAAAATCTGATTGGGGATGGGGTGATAAAAGTGGCGGAAAATTAAGTCAAAATCAACTCAATTATGCTGCTTATGATGCTGAAGTTGTTCTGCACGTTCATGATCGACTTGAACCTTTATTAAAGGAAATCGGCGTTTGGAATTCTTATCTAGCCGAATGTAGTGCTTCTCCTGCTTTTGCCCAAATGACTCATCAAGGAATGCCTGTGAATGAGCAAGTTTTACTAGATGTTATTCGTCAGTATGAAAGCGCGTATCAAGATTTAATTGAGAAATTGAGAACGACATTTCCTGAAGCTGTCCCTCATCTTTATTCAACCAAGGAGTTACCCAAACTAATCAATACCCAATTCAAACTGAAGATTTCTCAAGTGAATGCTAATACCTTAAGCCAGTATTGGAAAATTCCTGAATTAAGGTTAATCTCAGTGATTAAAACCACAAAAACCTACCTGGATTATCTCTACAATCTTCAAGAAGTATTGACAGAGGGATATGTTAGAGGAAATTATACCTTAATCAATAGTGCGGCTTTTGGACGTAGCAGTTGCCAGAATCCCAACCTACAAAATCCCCCTAATCCCAGTAACCTTCCCCCTGAACTCACTGCTTATAATTTACCCCCGATTCGTTCTGTTTTTGTTGCTCATCCCGAAACCCAATTCATTATTGCTGATTTATCTAAAGCTCATACGCGGATTGCCTGTGAAGCATCAAGAGATCAAGAATTAATCGAACGATTTCACTCACAAAGTCAAGAAATTTTCTGTTCAATTGCTGCTAAAATTGCTCAAATTCAAGGATTAGGAAAAGATTGGACAGAAGAAAATATCCAACTTTGGGCAAAAGATAAATCCCACCTGAATCACAAAACGGCTGCGATGTTGCGCTCTATCAGTAAAACCATTCATTATGGTTGTTTAAATCTGCAAGGGTATAAAACCTTTCAAAAAACTATCCGAACGGGAGGAAATATTAATTTAACTGATGAGCAAGCTAAAACCAGTCAATTAGGTTGGAAAAAAACCTATGCAGGTGTTGCTAATTTCTGTCAAAGAATTATTCAACAAGCTAATAGCACTCTGCCTCCTGTTTTAGGAATTGAAGAGATTAAAAGCCGCACAAAATTTGGCTTAGGTTATGTCCGTTGCTTGACGGGACGAGGCGTATTTCTGCCTAAATATCCTCAGAACTTTAGTCAGCAGAAAAGTCTTAGTGTGAAAGGGCCTGATGCAACAGCAGCCTATTGGACAATGGCAGAAGCCGATATTATTAAGAACGCTCTGGGTGAGCTTGTCACTGTCTTAGATCAGCATCCCCACTGGCAAGCTCATATCGGCAATATGGCTCATGATGAAATTGATGGCATTGTAAGTGCTGATCAAGCTCTAGCGTTTGCAACAGCAATTCAAAATGCTATGAGAAATGCCATGAGCCAATTTATTAAGAGTATTCCTGTTGATGAAGGGGAAGAACCGAGCCGTTTAATTTATAACTCTTGGGCAGAAAAGTAGTTGCTAATTCAGTTATCACTTATCAGTTATCAACTTAATTTTTTCACTAAATTAGGATTAATCTTTAGTTAAATTACTGATTTTTATCAAGGGAGAATTTTACCATGCCAGTTTATCTGTACTGGGGAAATGATGATTATTTGATAGAACACCATGTTAATCAGTTACGCCAGAGCATTGTTCATCCCGACTGGAAAGCTTTCAATTTTTTCAGTTATCCGTTTAGTGCAGATCACTTGAAAGTTGCTCTTAATGATATCCGCACTGTACCCGTTGGGACTGGTGGGCGCTTAGTGATTCTTTCCAACTGCACTGAATTAAAAACAATTAATAATGGGCTTTTAGAACAGTTGAAGCACGTTTTTAACAATCTACTGACAAGCAATCATTTATTATTCACTTCTCTAGGTTCATTAGATCAGAGGCTCAAATTTACCAAGCTACTCTACCAATTTGCTACTGTTCAAGAATTCTCTTTAATTCCATCTTGGGATACCCACAAGCTAACAGAACGGGTTAAGGATACGGCATCCAGTATGAATATTTCTTTATCTCATTCTGCTGCTGCACTCTTAGCATCTGCTGTCGGGAATAATACCCGATTATTACATCAAGAATTAGAGAAACTTTCGTTAGTTACAATAGGAAAATCCATTGATATTCACGCTGTAGAAACTTGGGTTACTATTACAACAACAAATACCTTCCAACTTGCTCAAGCTATCTGTGGAAAAGATGCCAACAGAGCAACACAGGTTTTTACAACGCTTCTGAATCATAATGAACCCATTCTCAAGATAATTGCGACTCTAAGCAGCCTATTCCGCACTTGGTTAACTGTTAAAGTCATGGTTGATGAAGGGGAAACGGATTCTCGTGCTATTGCTGCTGTTGCCGGAGTGAGTAATCCTAATCGAGTTTACCACCTCAAACAAGAAGTTGCTTCTATTTCTTTAACTCGGCTGCAACACATTCTGACTCAATTATTAGACTTAGAAATTCTTGCTAAAACCCATGAGGATGCCACACTATGGACGAGTCAAATTATCAATCTTTGTCATTGATTAACCTTTCACAATTTTCACCTTGTTCTGAAACCTCTCTTCTTAATAGTATTAGAAGCCAATCAATCCCTGCTCAACTCCTCCAAAAAGCAATTGCCATTAATCAAGTTCCTACTGCGTTTCTATTTACTGGCTCTAATGATCTGGAAAAGCGAGAAATCCTCAAGTATTTTCTCCCCCTGTTGCTACATCATTCTCAAAGTTCAGAAGCTATAGAAAATTGCAGGTCTCTAATCGAGGTAGGAAATCATCCCGATATTTTATGGATAGAACCGAGTTACCTTCATCAAGGCAATTTGATCTTAAAGAGTATTGCTTGCCAAGAACAACTAACATTTAAACACTCCCCTCAAATTCGCATTGAGCAAATTCGAGAAATCAATCAATTTTTAGTTTATCCTCCCTTGATCGCTTCTATTAAAGTTATCATCATTGAAGATGCACAATTGATGAATAATAATGCGGCTCATGGGTTACTCAAAAGACTTGAAGAACCGGGAAAAGCTACGTTTATTTTATTGACTTCTCATCCTGAACTTCTCCTACCTACAATCTGTTCACGCTGCCAAACTATCCCTTTTAAAAGTTTAAGCTTGTCAGAAATGAGCGAAGTTTTGCAGATGCATGGATTTTCTCAAATTTGTGAACACCCTGATATTCTCCAAATGGCACAAGGCAGCCCAAGTCAAGCTTGTGAGATTTGGAATGCCATCATTAAAATTCAACAAATTGACTCAACTTTACTGCAATTGTCTTTCTTTGATCAAAAACTGTCTCAGCTTCTTCTTGCTGCTAAAATGATTAGCCAATCCTTAGATTATTTATCCCAAAAGTGGTTATTAAGTTATTGGCAACATCAATTTTGGACAAGTCAGCGTAACCGGAAAAAAATCGAAATTTTGGAGGCTGCTAAACAAACACTTCATCGTGCTTCTAATCAGTTAGTTTGGGAAGTTTGCTTCTTGAAATTAGTTAAACAATCAGGAAAGGCTGATGCCTTTCTATAAAGAGAAGTATCAACTGAAGATAAAACGATGAACCATTCTACCGCTTTACATACTCAGAAAGTTTCTCTAAGTGACCTCAATGTTTTAGCTTTTCAACTTAGAGAAGCCGGAGCGAAATTTCGCTCTACCATTCATAAGCAAGAAGCCATAATTGTTTTCTCGACTTTACCAACACCTGCTTTATCCATTTTAGAAACTATTGGGAAAAATCAGGAAGCTAATAGAGATGAAGAATCTCTACTGGCTGGAGAAGGTTCTCAATCAACACAGGAAAAGGGTTTACAACTGGATAATGAACAAACAATTGATGCCTTTGCAACGGAAAAACAATTGTTGAAATTGAGTAAAACCAAACTCAAAAAGTTAGCACATCAATACAAGATTGAAGGTCGAACCAAGTTAGATCATGAGCAATTAGTGAGTGCTTTAGCTAATCTAGTTCCACTCAAAAACTTATCAGGCATTAAGAACACAACTCATTATCAAATTCCTAAAGATTGATTAAGGCGCTGTCGCGCTATTCTCAAGAGATTTCAAGAGGAAAATAGTATGTCAGATAATTTCAATGTTATTAACTTAGTTGGTCGTGTAGGTCAACAACCAGAAACTCAATATTTCGAGAGCGGTGCTGTTTTAACTAAACTGTCTCTTGCTGTTAATCGACGCAGTAATAAAAAAGACAGCGAGCCGGATTGGTTTGCGCTCGAAATTTGGGGAAATATTGCTGAAGTAGCTGCTAATTATACAGACAAAGGCAGTTTAATTGGAATTCAAGGAGAACTCAAACTTGATGAATGGATTGAACAAACTACGGGTCAACAAAGAGTTAAACCTGTAATTCGAGTCCATAATTTAGAATTACTAGGATCTAATCCCAACTCCAATTCCCGTACTCATACCTCCGATAATTCTGACACTACCTCTTCAATTCCCGATGAGGATAACGGTGACTTTTAAGATGTCGGACTAAAAAAAATCTCTCGTAAGTTTTTAGGATTTCGGGAGATTTTTAAATCTGCAAACTTTTGTTAATCATTAACTTAAACTAGGAAAAATAAACCATGAATAATGCACAATTGAGAGTCCGAATTAATTCTCTGCAAACTAACCATACTCAAGACGGTACTTTAACCATTTCTGGAGACTCTTCCTTTAAGTATTACGACCGAGGTGGATTTAAAGTTCGTTCCTTACGATTTCAAGCTTATGGGGAAGCCGCCGTTACACTTAATCAAGGCGGAGTGGGTGCAGTTCATGTTTTATCAGGGCGACTGAATATTTTCAAGCCTAATGATAGCCATCCCAATCATCAAATGTTGCTTACCGTAGAAAGAACTGTAATTGTGGGTGAGTCTACCGATTTTCAATCCACTTCTGCTAGTGCTGAGGTTCCTAATCCCGAGTCGGTTCCCACAGTTACTAATACTCAGTCTGTTCCTGTTCCTACTACTAGCAACGGCAAAGCCACCGCAGATTACAGCGCTATTCCTTTTTAGTTAACTCATCATTAATTTTAGCATTAACTTAGCCAGCAGGAATAACCTGTTGGTTTTTTTTTCTGGGTTTCATATCCGTTGATTAAAAAGGCTCTGACGAGCAAGTTGCAGTAATGAATTGAGAGAAATTGAATGATTACTGTTACCGTTTCTCATAATGCTGCTAATGTTGTTGGGCCTTTATCTCAACGAGCTATCAAAACATTAAAACAAGCTGATTTTTCTGTTGTCAGACAGGAAGCTTCTTATGGGTTTACAGGTAGTTTAACAATCCCCTTATTTCCTCAGCTTGGTTTAACTTGGAAGGGTGTTAAAAACTGTTTAGAAATGGCAGGTTATCAAGTCAACATTATTTGCTAATCGTTCTCGGTTATCCTGGCTGTTGTTGAATGAGCCAGGATAATTTTTTTATTTGAAAGGATCAACATACAATGATGTACAATCAACAGTTAAAAGTTGTTATTAGTGGTTCTCGAAGTTTGAAACAGCTTCCACCGGAGGCAATTGCAACAATTCAAAGGATAATTCAGCTTAATGCTATTATCTTCATTGGAGATTGTTATGGTACAGATTTTTTAGTTCAAACTTACCTAAAACAAGCGGATTATCATCAAGTTAAAGTTTTTCATATTGGTAAGTCTCCTAGAAACAATGCAGGGTTTGCTACTGTACAAATCCAAGGTTCTTACAGTGAACGCGATAGCATTATGTGTTCACTGGCAGATTTTGGTTTAGCTATTATTCAAAATAATTCCCCAGGAACTCTCAACAATATTCAACGAATGCCCCATCGAGTAAAGGTTATTAGAGTTCATGTTAATTTCCCTTAAATTTAAAGAAGTCTCACTTTTTCTATTGCCCATTCTCTACTGTTCCTGCTGCACCATCCACACCAAAAATCCTAAGATTTGTTCCACTGGTGGAATAGGATAAACAACCAAATCAATTGTTACCGTATTCGCCTCAAGTTTAAGAAATTGCCACTGATTGCCATTCGTTACCGCACCATATATACTTCCAACAGACTGCTCCCTAGCTGTGTTAAATTTCTGTGCAGCCACCATTTCAGCAACACATTGACCGATTCCTGATTTGAGATCAGCTTGTTTCGCTTCTACAATAATAACCGCAGGAATTTCAATCGCTAAAAGTTCAGGAGAACGACTAATCAAAAAATCACACCGTCCATTAAGTCCTAAAGACTCATCAATATTAAATTCTTCACCCGAAAACAAACTAACTTGACGGTTCAAAATTCGGCGAACTTCCACTAAAACCGGACTAATAATTAACTCAGATCTCGCTTTTTCACTTCCCGTTGCAACAGCTAAAGGAAGATTTTCTTCCAAAATCGCAGCTAAAATTGCACTCGGTTGAATCGGTTCAATTTCTGGTAGAAACCTAATACTTTCAACTGTCTTGAGGTTAAACGCTTCTTTAACTTTAGCAATTGTATTAAATTGGCTATAAGGCATAGAATATAAAATTTATAAACATTAATGGTAATTCAAGGGCGCATAACTTTGTTAGGAAAACGGCGATAAACCCTTACTCGACAATCTAACATCCGAAAGGGGATCTTTGCATCAGGTTCGGTTTGAAAATCCGTATGCAACAAAAGAATTAGCCTGAATCGGTTCCAAAGATAACTCTTGAAGACTCAACTCAGTCAACCTTACTGGAGACCCCAATAACCCACTCGCTACATCTTCAGAAAAATTTTCTGCAAGGAACTTGCAAATACTATCAAATACCCCAGATTATCCCTCCAAAATTATTTGATCCATCCGTTTTAAAATCATTCCCATTGCAATAGTGCTTATTTCCCATTACCCTACCCCCACCAACTCCTTAATTTAAAATAACTCTCCCGATTGCTTTTCTAACAAAGTCTGGTCAGATTGTGCAATTTCTGGCTTGTGTTCTTCCTCCTGTGAAGACTTGACGTAATTTTCAATTTGACTTTTATCCTCTATCAAAATTTGAGGTGTTTCTGGTAACAATAAGGATTGGCGAACATAATAAGCGTGCTGTAATAAAGCATTGAAATTATCCAATCCTAACTGTCGCAACTGTTGAGCCGTGAGGTTGCCCCCTTCCAGATAAGCGATCGCTGCATAAGCCATTCTCAGAGCTTGCCATACTTTTTGGTTCTGCTGCTTCACACCATCACGCTTAATGTAATGTAAGATTTGAGCATCCAACGTATCTTCAAAAGGTTGCAATCTTACAGTTAAATTTTCTCGCTTCTGATTACTCTTGCTCATGTTTTGTACCTTTCCAAATTCCATAAATATCTACAAATCGAGTTAAGTCTGAAGGTTCTAACTCAGTCGATTTCCTTGACTTAAACAATGCTTTTTCCAGTTGGTCTATCATCTGATTCGCTTTCTTTTGAAGTTGTGCTGAAGGCGCTGCATCCCCCTGAGCAATTGTGGCTTGCATTAGTTCAAGTTGCTGTGAGTAATTCAAATTCTGCCGTTCATCACACTCAGCTAACCAACTGCGGTAACGTTTTTCGCCCTCCACATCTCCCCAGTTGCGCCGATAAGTTGCAGCCTTAGCATCATCCCACTCAGGAGGCTTAGGAGGTGAAGGAAAGGGGGGCATAATTGTCTGTTGTGAAGGCAGAGCGATCGCTTTATATAAAGGAATAGAAGGAAATGTAGCTTCAATGTCATCCAGATATAAAGGGGCAGCACCTCCAGCAATAATGAGTTCCGACGCACCTTCCACAAGCGGTTTCGCCCAGGTTGAGAGTTGTTGCCACAAATGACGTTTTGCAGAAGTCATGGCTTCAAGCAATCGTTCCAATTCAATTCGTTTCTGGCTTTTATCAGTTGTAGCTAATCGTTGAATCAGAGGATTATCAATCGATAAATCTTTGCCAAGTTGGAGCAGGACAGCCGTTAAGTCGGATGCTGATTGTCCCAAACTCGAAGTTTGTACTGTCGCCACTAAATTGTAAAAACCGAGGTTATTGGTAAAGCCCAAAGCCGACCCATGATCATAAACAATGAGACTGGTATTCCGCTCACCAAACATACTCGCCACAACTTTATTTTGCAACAACCAATCTGCCCCACCTTCTTCTTGATAGCGCAACATAATTAACCCAGCACCCTCTGGCTTACAACTTAAATCTCGCAGTTTAACCCGCAAACGATGTCCGCGAAACTCGAACTGAGACAATGCCTTAGCCAGTTGAGCTTTTAAATTATTCTGGGGAGTAATCGCAAACTTATATTCTGGATAAGGCAATAATAAGATGAGATCTAACTCCCATCGAGGAGGTAAATCGTAGAGTTCCTTTATTACCCCAGAAATCGCTAACAGTTTAGGAATGGCAGTCATTTGCTTGGGTTGTTTTTGTTCAGATGAGCGAGTAGCATCTACCGCATATTTTTCAGCCAGTTGCCCCACTGCATAGTATTGTGTACCCAATCTGATCCACGCATCCGTTTGGGGATGACTTTTAACGAGTAAACTGCCTTGATGTTGAGCAATTTGGAAATCATCCAACTCCACCACTCTCGAACCCATCATTAATTTTTGAGGGAGATGATTAGGAAGTTGCACGATGACTTTGAGGGAGGAGTCTCCTAAATCCGCCCAAATTTTGATGAGTCTCGTTGTATTTTTTTCCATACCTCTGTGATTCCCATTCAGGATTTTCACCTTAATTTAACGAGATTTTTCTGCACCTATTTGTGCCTTTAGGTATAAGTTTATGCACTTTTTTGAGTCGAGTTGGCACTTGCTCTCACCTACTTTCTTTAAAATCGGCTACTATCACCCAACTTTTGGATTGAATTTGTAAATTCATCCAAAACTCAGGAGACTTTTGGAACCCTTGAGCCAATAACCAAGCCGTTTCCGGTGTATCCCTAGTTTTCCTTTGGCAATTTCATTTTTCTCAGCCAGGATTATCTGCAACTATAATTGCATCTCAGCCAGGTTTATTTGCAACAGCATTTAGTGTTTTAACTTTAATTAGGAAAATTTCTACTTATTTTCCCATTATATAGCCTCCCAATCTTCAATTTTTAACCCTTCAATGCGGCTAAATTCCCTAACATTATGAGTCACTAATATTACATTATCGGCTAAAGCAATAGAAGCAATTTGGAGATCATTTGAACTAATCGGAGTTCCCGCATTAGCTAAATCAGCCCGAACCTTCCCATAAATTTCAGCACAGGAATCATCAAACGGTAAAGAGACAAACTGTGACAGAAAGGATTTTTGAAGATTTAAGCTTTTTTTAGGGTT
>JBMDYE010000572.1:0-1959 GCA_048595135.1 Planktothrix sp.
AAAAGTATTTACCTAAGAACCCTTGCTGATCCAGACTGTGTGAGAGCTTGTGTTCATTACTTGACCCTCCCCTCAGAAATTGATCAACTTTTAGACGCTATCCATCAGTTTGTAGTTGCGCTTTAGCGCGACTTTTCAACAGTCACCAGCCAGTAGGGGCAAATTGCTATTCACCCCTACTTTTTAACGCTTCATTAAAACCTTTCATCTTCCTACTTCAGATGACAGCAGATTCTACTTTATCAAAATTTAAACAGAAATTTTCAAATACTGCCTGATGACAGGTAGAAGTGTATAAAAATTGCCTTGCTGTTCTATTAAGCAACGTCGTAATAAAGATTGTAGTGCGTTTAGTAAATCGGGGGTTTCAATTCTACTATTTTCGAGCAATTTTGCCAAATTAATTGGATCTTTTTCGTCTTGTAATAAAGACAACACTTGTTTTTCTATTTCTGAGAGATGATCACACTGTTGCTGTAAACTATCTTTCACCTCTTCCGGTAACAATAGGGTATTATTAAATAATAACTTTGTTGCCCCATCTCCTAACTCTTGAATCAAATTCGCTATACTTTTTAACCAGAATGGATTTCCTTGATAACGTTGAATAATGGTTTCCTCATGCTCAATTTCCGTTAACCCATAATCTCTGAGGATATCCCGCGCAGCTACAATATCTAAACCCGTCAGTCGTAATGTTTGAATGAGAGAAGTTGTATTTTTAACTTCAGTCACTTCTCTGGGTTGTTCCCAACCCATTAACAGAAAGCAACTTTGATGCGATAATTCTTTAATCTGCTTAAATAAAGTTCGATATTCATCATATCCAGGTTTATACTTTCCGGCTAACTCTCCCTCAGTAAAAAGATTTTGAATATTATCTAAAATAATTAAACAACGATATTTTTGTAAAGATTTAATAAGCGGTAACGATTTCAGAGAAGTTACGGATAAATCTAGCTGTTGCGACTGCGAAAAAATCTCGATCAAGTTAGTTTGGAATTCTGCTAAAGTTGGAGATGAGTCAAAATTGCACCAAACTATATACTCAAACTCATCCTTAATTTGTTGTACCAGTTGAACGGTTAAGGCTGTTTTTCCGATCCCGCTAATACCTGTAATGGAAATGAGGCGACAGCGTTCTTGTAAAATCCAATTTCTAAGGGTTTCAAGTTCCAAAGTGCGACCATAAAAACTACCAAAATCCGGCATTTCGCTTAAATCATGGTATTGAGTTGTAGAGGGTTTAGTATTAGAAATATCCTGATGTTGTTGATGTAGGTCTAGTCTGTCTGGTGGGTGTCTTCCTTGTTCACAGATATTAAAACTATTATTAACATTTTGTGCAAAGTTTAAAACATTCGAGCTTTTTAACCTCTCCATTGCTGATCGCAAATTTGATTTACTGATATCTTCCCCTAACTCCTCTGAAAGAATCTGCCATAATTTTGATCCTGTATTCCTAACACTACTTTCAGAACAATCAAAATCCTTAGCAATTTGTTTGTAGGTCTCATGTTGCAGAGTTCCCCGCAGTACAGCTTGTTCTAGATCGTCAAGGTGCTGACCTGTCTTAGTAAAGACTATCTTATCAGCGACTTGTAAAAGCTCTTTAAGATTCATTTGAGCTAGGATAGGTCAGATATGATGATGTATTATAGCTCACATTTACAACTTTTTTGCACATTTTTATACAAAATTAGATTAAAAGCAGCCTACTTAGAAAAACAATGGCAAAATTGAACATTTTATACCTAGACAAAGTTGTGTTGTTTAAGAAATAATAAAAAAGTGTTAAAGGCTAATATACGGTATAAATATGGATTTTGAAGATCTGACTCGTCAAGCTGCTGAAAAAGGTGTCGAAAAAGTGGGAGACACTGTTGTAGAAAAAGTTACAGGAATTGATGGAAAAACAGTCAGAAAGGTTGTAGAGAGTGGTACTGCGGTAACTGCTGC
>JBMDYE010000573.1:0-2812 GCA_048595135.1 Planktothrix sp.
CCAGCCATAAATCGGTTCGATTTGATATTGCCATTCACAATAATTTTGCGTTCCTGTATCAAAGAGTTTTCCTTGATTTAAGGTGGCTGTTCCTTGATATCCTTGTTCTATACACTCATTAAAAATTTCGGGTTCTAAATAACTGGGGTTTGCGGTAAAATGGGTTTTTCCCCAGTGACCTAATTCTAACTTATCCGATGAACCCCAGAAGGTTTTAACATTAGGAAAGGTGCGGCATAAATATTCGTCATTAGGGCCTAAGATTTGGGCAGCACCACCACTTTGGGGTTGATTTCCGCTCGGATCTT
The DNA here is from genome assembly GCA_048595135.1 of Planktothrix sp. GTDB lineage: Bacteria > Cyanobacteriota > Cyanobacteriia > Cyanobacteriales > Microcoleaceae > JBMDYE01. The sequence continues at coordinate 309 of JBMDYE010000573.1, forward strand.
CAATAGAATACATGAAGGCAAAAGTTTGTCGATCCTGGGGTAAGGTAACTCGATAATACCACCCTTCAAAAAAACGGCGCTCGCTTTGATCCCAATGATAGCCACTATGGGGGGTTTGTAAATGATTGGGTTGGCAATTCAAATTAAACTTTGAAGTCATAAAAAATCAATCCTACAGATTATTACCCTAGACCCCAGGTAGAGACGTTGCATGCAACGTCTCTACACAATATGGATGGGTAGCAAGTATTTAAGGATGGAATATTCTTATAATTTATAATAACATTTAAGGGGTAATAATGAACAATCTTCCACCCTGGCGTTTATCTTTAGCAGGTGCATTACATCGGAATCGGAGTTTAGCTTATTCCCGTTATTTACAGTTAGCAACTCTTCGCTTAGATCATCGTCCTGCTAATCGGACGGTTGTGTTTCGAGGGTTTTTAGAACCCACCAATCAACTCAAATTTATCACGGATTCTCGCAGTCAAAAAATCGAACAAATTTATCAGAATAATTGGGCAGAAGCTTGTTGGTATTTCCCCAATACTCGCGAACAATTTAGATTCTTGGGTCAATTAACCTTAATTTCGGAAACGGATACTTTATTCAAAACCGCACGTCAGGCGACTTGGCATGATTTATCGGATGCGGCAAAATCGCAATTTTTTTGGCCAGAATCCCGTCAACCGAAGTCAGATTCTACGGCTTTTTTACCCCCAGAAATGATTCCCCGTGAACCGCCTTCTAACTTCTGTTTATTATTACTAGAAGCCCAAGAAGTTGATCATTTAGAACTCAAAGGAGAACCGCAAAACCGCACGATTTATTCCTATCATTCTGAACAAGGTTGGTTACAAGAAATTGTCAATCCTTAATCAGTCACCAGTTATCAGTTAAGCAGTCAAACAAAATAAATTGCCGACTGATAAGAGCGAAATTCTTCATTCCGCGATCGCAACATTTCAGAATGACAGTGCCAATAATTTTGGATCAGTGCTTATCAGTTTTTAATGCTTCTGCCTTTTATCTTCTTCCTTCTAACCCCTACCCCCTAACTGGTGACTGGTGACTGGTGACTGGTGACTGTTCAAATTCTACTGCGGTCTTAATAATTTAAGATTGGGTGCGGCGGCGCCATAATTGACTCTACACCCTAAGTTGAAAATACTGGAACTACATTCTAAAGGAATAACTTGTTCACCCACTAACGCACTACAACTCACATAATTATCATTATTTGTATCTCTTAAGACGCATTCAATGGGTCTGGCACCAGGAGCATTACTTGCCCACATTTTCATCCCCCATTCTGCCACAAGATGTTGATAAAAGAAGACAAATGTTCCTATAGTCACCAGAACAACCGCTAATAATGCAATTCTAACTTTCCAACTGCTCAGAATGTTGCCCATAAATGCTTTTACTCTATTTCCAAAGGTAGGAGTCGTCTGTATATTATCTACAAAGGTAGGAGTCGTCTTTACGCTATCTCCGAAGGTAGGAGTCGTCGGAGTGGTGGGTGGGGTTACAGGTTGGTTCTCCGTCATAACATCATTCCTCTGAAATAATTGCCGCAATCGTCCAAAACTGATGGCAGTCCAGAACTCAGATGATTACTCATCTATTTTAACTGACTTTTATTAAGGTCTGGTTAGATTTCCGTCAATAGACAGATTCGGGTTAACCTTGGGGGGATAGAGTCTGAAGTTAACCCAGGAGAGATTAATGATTATTCTTCTTTGATTTTTGCTAATAACTCATAAAAGGGTTGCCAATTATCATCGACTGTAATTTGTTCCCAAATCGCTTCAATTTCAGGACGAACAATTACAATTTTAGGATTATATTGTTTTAACCGTTGTTTCATTTCCTCCATTTCGGTAGGAGATAAGGTTTGTAAATGATGATAATAGTGTTGTCGCCAAGTGTCTAAATGTTGTAAGGGTTCAAATTCTTTGAAAATTAATTGCGGTTTTTCTTGCCATTCTAAATTAAACTGTTCTCGCAGTTGAATAAAAAAGTTATGATAGCCGATGGGATTATCTTTGAGTAAATTAACGGTTATTTTCACTAATTCTTCGGCTTCCGGTAAAGGTAAACTTTCAAAGCCTAAGCGATTAACCATTCGTTGACAATAAAATAATTTATAATAATCTTGAAAGGGTTCTAACCCTGCTTTTAAATCTTCCGTTTCCATCACCATTGATAACGGTTTTTGTAAGAGTTCTAAATTTCCCGCACAAATAAACGGTTGATTGGCATAACAATATAACCCGCCGTAATCAAAGTAAGCGGCGGTAAATTGGGGGTTATATTGGGGCATAAAGGCGTAGGGGCCATAATCAAAACTTTCCCCTGTAATTGACATATTATCGGTATTTAAAACTCCATGACAAAAGCCAGAAGCCATCCATTGGGCGGCGAGTTCGGCGACTCGTTTTACCAGTTCGGCATAAAATAATCGATAGCGCTCAGGTTCTTCTTTGAAATTAGAATAATAA
>JBMDYE010000574.1:0-17840 GCA_048595135.1 Planktothrix sp.
ATTCTTAATTCTTAATTCTTAATTCCACCCGTTTTTGTGCTTCTTTTAAGGCAGATTCTGGGGACGATTTGCCTAATAAAGTGGCTTCGATCGCCCGACCTAAATTATCAGAAATTCGACTATATCCGGCGATAATGGGACGAGAACCCGCCACTGGCATTTGTTCGACAAAGACTTTTAACCAAGGTCTTGATTTCAGGTATTCTTGATAATCTTGGCTTTGTACCGATTTGAGATTAACAGGTAAAAAACCTGTTCCAATTGCCCATTCCGTTTGAAATTCTTCACTTAACACAAATTCTAAGAATTTTAAAGCGGCTTTTTCTCGTTCTGGGGTCGTTTTCATCACATAAATATTCCCCGATGCTGTAACGGTAGAAGGTTTAAGATCAGCAGGAATGGGAAAGACATCATAATCAACGTTAGACTTGGTAATATAAGTCCAAGGGCCTGTAATTTGCATCGCCACTCGACCGGAAATAAACGCGTCCTCTTCATAACCCCGTTCTGGTTGGGACAAGGTAGCTGAACCCTCTTTGATCAAATCTTGCCAAAATTGCAACGCCTGAATTGCTCCTGGATTGGTAAAATTTGGTTGATTATTATCCGTTAAAATATCGCCACCCGCACTTAATAAAAATGGGAACCAACTAAAGACCGTCCATTCTCCCTTTCCTAATGGCAATAAAATGCCATATTGTTCCGGTCTGTTATCACCATTGCGGTCAATCGTTAACTTTTTCGCAACTTGTCTTAATTCTTCCCAAGTCTTCGGCGTTTCCGTAATTCCCGCCGCTTCAAACAGTTTAGTTCTGTAAAAAATACCGAGATTAGCCGTATATAACGGACTTGACCACAGATGTTGATCTAAGCGCAATTGATCCAATAAACCCGGGATAATATCGGATTTGAAGGGTAAATTTTCCACCCAATCATCTAAGGGTTGAATTGCCCCTAATTCTGCAAACTGTCCTGTAGTTTGGGGATCATAGACCAACAAATCAGGGGGTGCATTTCCGACAACAGCCGTTAAAATTTTCGGCAATTGGGGTTGACCGACAAAGATAGATTCTACCTGAATATCAGGATGAGTTTGATTAAATTTAGCCACTAATTTTTCAAACACATCCCGATTGGGAGGGGGATTAATCGATTGCCAGAGGCTTAAATGAATAACGTTATCCTGTTTTTGATTAATCCCCTGACAACCCGATAATAAGATTAGACAGATACTCAGCGAAATGAACAGCCGTGGAAGTCGCCCCACCCAATTACTCAAAGGGGACAATAATTTCTGAAGTTGGAATGGCAAGCTGTTCAATTTCATTCTACTAAATTAACGAATTACTGTTCACCTTTTCTAAACCAGACGGCTGTGTAATCAATCAAGCGTAAGTTAAATTGCTCTTGTCTGGATTGTTCAAAATCATGTAACGCTTTCTTGCAGCCGTCCCAATGTCCATAATCATCCACCTGAATCGTACCATTAGGAACGACCTGATCGTAGAGGGTATTAAAAATATCCATTGTGGATTCATACCAGTCTGCATCCGCGTGTAGAAAGGCAATATTCCCAATTTTAGACTGATATTGGGGCAAGGTTTGAGCAAATAACCCCTTAACAGGAATCACAATATCTTGGATGTCTAATTGTTGACAAATTAATTGGATATTTTCTGCCATTGGTGCTTTTAAAGCCCCCACTCCAGCCCCAGTCTGATTAGCAGGGATTCCCTGATAAATATCAACGGCTGTAGGTTCGGGCATTCCTTCAAAGGTATCAAAGGCATAAAGTAAACGGGGGCGGCGGCTGTAACGTTTAATCACAGAAGCTAACAATGCGGCTGATCCTCCTTTGCAACTTCCACATTCCACAAAGTTACCGGGAAGATCTTCTAAACAAACTTTCTTCGCTAAAGAATACAACGAAAATAAACGGACTTCACCTAATAAGGTAAACGGTCGAATTGCCTTAAAAATTTCTAAAAATTCCTCGGCGACTTTCGCTGATAATTCACCCACAGGGTAGTCTTGTAAATGGTCGGGTAAATACCAGTTAATATTGGGATCAGGTTGATGTTGAATGGGTTCAATATCCCCCCGCCAAGCCACTCCCATGATTTGCATCGTTTGATAAATCATGGTATTCCACCCCTGTTGTTTTAAGTAATCTAAACCTTGGGAAACATCAGGAGAATTTAAGTTATGGAATAACATTAAAGCATCTTTTTCAGCGTATTGTTCGCAGATGATGGCATCATTGAGGGGACAGGGAGCATCATGAGATCCATCAATAAAAAATAACGACCACTTGCGCTGTTGTTGTTGGGCTAATTCCGCTACGGCGTCAGGACTATAACCACTGACTAAATTAACGCTATCCAGCACACCCGCCACTTGTAAAGAATGAGTGACGCTATCATAAATATCAGGTTTGGCTAACAGCGGATCAATCACGTCTAATTCGACTCCTGCCAACGCCAAATGACAAGCAGACCAACCATACCAACAGCCAATTTCCAAAGCTTTTTTACCTCTAAATTTCAAGGCGGTATTATAAAGAATATGAGCTTCGTCTCGGCTGAGAAATCCTACATATTTGTCTCTTTGATCGACATACCAGTTATGGGGAATATCCCGTCTTAGATAGGGCCAATCTGATGCACTGGTATCTTGGACAATCATATTAGGAAAACATTGATCGGGTTTGATAATTTCCAAACCTGGGGAAACATAATCCCCCGATGATAACAAGGCTCGATCCAAAAATTCTACAGTTTCTTTATTCATCTTTTTTTTGGTCAATATTTTGGTAACAATAGCACTAAGTAACCAGCATTTTTTAATATAAACTGGTAAACTCATCAATAATTTGAATATAGTTTTTCATCAGGTAGCTAAAATCAAAGTTATATTTTGCATATTCGGTGATCTCTAGACGATGATTTTGGTTTTTTGCAATCATTTCCTGAATGGTTTCTGTCAAAATTTTCTGATTTTCTGGAGTAGCATTTGTTAAAATGTTATCGGGTAAAACTTTAATAAATTCTTTGTTGTGTAAATTAGCACTGGCTGATTCAGAAATAACTAAACATAAGCCAGCAGCTAACGCTTCAAGGACGACCAAAGGGGCAACTTCGCCATCACTAATCAGAACTAAACAATTATACTCTGTAAGATGAGCATAAACTTGTTGCAAGCTCCAAATTCCTAAATATTTGGTGGTGCTTCCTTCTTTAAAATCTGGGTCATCCAACGGGCCAACAAAATCTAAGGCTAACTTTCCATCTACCGTTTCTGCTAGCAATCTCTGCTGTTTCCTGGGTTGAATCCAACCTAAACAAATCGCTTTATGATTTCCTTGCGCTTGAAAATTGATTTTATTAGTATCAATCCCATTGGGATGACATTTTATAAATCCTGAATATCCCTGGTTTATAAAAAAGTCTTTTGCGAACGAAGACGGTGTAATAATACCCGGAATTGCCATATACCCTTGAAATGCTTGTTTAAAGTCTTCATCCCATTTATCAGGTTTCAATAAATACCCATAATGGCTAGTAAAACAATATTTTTGTTTCAGGTTTTGGTTAAAAGCTTCTGCAAAATTGTAGGCGTGGGAATGAACGAAATCATAATGATTTTGATTGAGATGGTCGATGACTTGATCAACATCGGCTTCATTGATAAAATCTACCTCGTATCCCAGTTGATTTAACAAAACCGTGTATTCATTCATCAAAGTATAGATAGAATTGGATAACGGAGGCTTGGGATTGTAACCCCAACCTACAATTGCAATTTTCATGATAGGAATTCCCTCTGGTAAAAAGTCTTGATCGAGTGCCTGAATAGGCATCTTGATCTCCTACCCAGAAATGATAAGTCTGGTATGAAAAATATTATCCTACATTCCGCAAACTTTAATATTAATTAAAGAATTTTTAGGCTTAAATCTCTGTAATCCTTTCTAGATCAGGATTTTTCCGACAAAAAAAGGACGCTTCGCCAGCATCCTCCAGATCGGTTTCTGTTTTGCCCCCAGTCCCCAGTCCCTAGTTCGCTACAGGGTATAAGCGCTTTGTAGTGACCACCAAATCAGAACGGCGATACTGCCTAAAATAATCAGAGAAGAAACAGCGACGACAACAGGGCTATCGGCGCCTTTAAATTTCATAATTCCACGATCTAAGTCGGATGCCATGGTACAGATAACCAAACTCTCATAGGAATTGTAACAGGATTTGAGGAAATCGTCATCTGTCTCACCTAGAATTTTGCAGGGTCGAGACTTGTTAAAATTGGTTGATATCAATGCTTTCTCAAGAATTTACTCAATCGTTGAAGGGGTTGAATGGTTCCGATTTTTAGCAAACAAACTAAATTGATGAGCGTTTAATTTTTTAAAAATTTAAGACTTCTAAAATTAATAGATGGATTGAACTGCCTAGATTCCCAGAAGGGACTATTATGGTAAGATCTGCTTTGATTTTCTGTTCTTTAGACTTGCTATGAATTTTTCGAGTATCCCAAACGAGTTCAACGGCATGGATAACATTGAGGAAGAATCCTCTGCTGGTGATCCCGGTTTGCAACGATTTGCAACTCGTTTAAATAGTCATGTAGAGCGCGATAAATTAATTCAAAAACAACTGGATCAGATTCGGGAAAAATTAAACCTGGATCGGGTTGTTATTTATTATTTTTATTATCAATGGAAAGGACAAGTCACGTTTGAATCGTTACGAGAGATTAGCTTTTCCATCTATGGGTCTACGGGAGCAGATGATTGTTTTAATGATCAATATGCTCAATCTTATCAAGGTGGTAAAATTCGAGCTATTAATAATATTGAAACCGAATCCCTTCATCAATGTCATCGAGATTTTCTGCGGAGTATTCACGTTAAAGCCAATTTAGCTTTTCCGATTGTGGTGGCGGATCACCTGTGGGGTTTACTGATTGCCCATCAATGTCAGAACCCGTATATTTGGAGTTCATCTGATTTTGAAGAGATGAAAAAAGTAGTAACCCAATTAGAAATAGAATTAGAAGATTTTAATCTTTAATCGGTAATAAAATCTCTAGTTCGGTTCCTTGTCCAAGACTAGAATGCAGTGTAATTTCTCCCTCGTGTTTTTCTATCACTTCATGAACAATCACTAATCCTAATCCGGTGCCTTGACCAACGCCTTTGGTTGTAAATAACGGTTCAAACGCTTTATTTTGAACATTTTTTGTCATCCCAATTCCATTATCTGCAATGGTAATTTTGATTAATTTTGAGTCAATTCGTTCAGTTTTAATTGAGATTTGAGGCAAACGATCAATTAATTTTCCCTCTTGCCAAGCTTCTTCTAAAGCATCAATTCCATTGGCTAAAATATTCATAAAAGCCTGATTCAGTTGCCCTGGATAACATTCAATTAAAGGTAAATCCCCATAGGTTTTAATAATCTGAATTTTGGGTCTATCTCCAATTGCTTTGAGACGATGGTTGAGGATTAATAAAGTGCTATCGATTCCTTCATGAACATTATAGAAAACTTTGCTGTAGGTATCAGAACGGGCAAAATTTCTTAGGGATTTGGAAATGTCTTGAATTCGTTGGGTACTGAGCATCATTGAGGTTAAAAGTTGTGCCAGATCATCTAAAATAAAGTTTAAATCAGCCGCGGCGATCGCCTGTTGCAATTCCGACGGAAGTTGATGAGAATATTGTTCACATAACAACAAAATATTCGCTAATTCTTTGAGATAACTCTGAGCATGGGGAATATTATTCACAATACAACTAATCGGATTATTCATTTCATGAGCCACCCCAGTAATCAGTTGTCCGAGACTGGAGAGTTTTTCCTGTTGAATCAATTGCACTTGCGCTTGTTCTAAACAAGCCTCTCCTTCTGCAACTTGTTCTTCCAGTTGATCCGTTAATAATTTTAGTTGTAAATGCACCCGTACCCTAGCGATGACTTCTTCCTTCTCAAAGGGTTTACCAATATAATCAACTGCCCCTAATGACAACCCTTTCACTTTATTTTCGATATCCGTAAATGCCGTCATAAAAATAATCGGAATGCGGGCAGTGTTTGGGTCAGATTTTAATCTTTGACAAGTTTCAAACCCATCCATTCCCGGCATGGAAATATCCAGTAGCATTAAAGCCGGTTGTTTACGCTCCACAATTTTGAGGGCGGTTTCTCCATCCTCAGCAACCCGAACTGAAAATCCCGCACTTTTTAAGGCTTGAGATAAAACGGATAAATTCGTCGGGTTGTCATCAACAATTAAAATAAAACCAGCATTTTGCATGAAATTTCAAGCCTTTACTACAATTCAAGGAACAAAAAGTCAGAATAATTTTACCGGGATATTACTCAACAAATCGATTAAGCAGGGTTAATCGCCTGGTTCAACAATTCACGCAGCTTTTTCAGTTGGAAGTTCTCCGCTAAGGAGATAACTTGTTGAGTAAAAGAGGAGAACTGAGGATGATTAATTTGCAGAGATTCAGCCTCCGCCACAATCCCATCAACATCTCCTTCTTGAGCGAGATCAAACCAATGGGATAAAACTTCGACGGAAGGCAATACAATCCCCGTTGCGCTATTAGAATCTACAACGTCTGAAGAAAGGCTAACAGAAGACAAGGGTTGAGCATAGATCCATTCTAAATTCAGATGCACTTGCAATAATTCTAACAACACATCCATCGGCACAGGTTTGGGTAAAAAGGCATTTGCCCCCGCATCTAAACTTCGGTGTTGATCACTTTCAAAGACACTAGCAGAGGATGCAATCATGATTATATCCGCTAGTTCGGGAATTGCCCGTAACTGATTGATTAAGGTAAATCCATTCATGACAGGCATCAACAGATCAGTAATCATTAAATCCGGTTTTAGCGTGATCGCAAGGTCTAATCCTTCCTTGCCATTATTTGCTTCTAAAACTCTAAATCCTAGGGGTTCTAGTAAATTAATAATCACCGAACGATTTGCCCAATTATCATCAACAACAATAATGGTTTTTTGTGTGCCTTGATATCCAGTCACCATTCCCTGTTTCAGCACCCGAGAAGCCACTGCCCATTCTTTGGACTCCGCTAATTCTACATTAAACCAAAAGATACTTCCTTCTCCGGGCTGACTTTGAACGTGCAGTTGGCTACCCATCAACGTCACAATTTTTTGGCTAATCGCTAACCCTAGTCCAGTTCCCTCCGTTTGTTTTTTAGTATCTCCAACCTGTTCAAAGGGTAGAAAAATTCGTTTGACTTGTTCAGATGTCATCCCTACCCCCGTATCTTTGACTTGAAATTGTAGGAGGTAGCTGCTTTCACTGTGGGGTGTCGATTGAATGGAAAAGGTCACACACCCTTGTTCTGTAAATTTGATCGCATTTCCTAATAAATTAATTAGCACTTGTCGTAATCGTTTTTCATCGGCTCGAATTCCTTGAGGAAGGGTTTGCTGGGGTTGATATTTGAACTGGATTCCTTTTTGTTCGGCTTTAATCTGACAAATTTCGGCTACCCCTTCTAAAAAAGCAGGAAAATAAAAATCACTCAAATATAATTCCATTTTTCCCGCTTCAATTTTAGATAAATCTAAAATATCATTAATTAAGGTTAATAAATGGTTGCCACACTGTTGAATAATTTGTACGCCTTTCCACCCTTTTTCTGTTAAAGGTTCCATTTGTTGAAGGATTTGAGCATAACCAAGAATCCCATTTAAAGGGGTTCTCAACTCATGACTCATATTGGCTAAAAATTCACTTTTCGCTTGATTCGCCGCATCTGCTTGTTCTTTAGCGACTCTGAGTTCGGTGGTACGTTCTTCCACCCGTTTTTCTAAACTTTTATTAGTGGTTTCTAAGGCAATAAAAGATTCTTGTAGTTTTTCTGCCATTCGGTTAAAAGAACGGGCTAATACACCCAATTCATCAATTTTGGGTTCCATAACCGTTTGTTTGGTTTCACTGCCGATAAATCCTTGTTGAGCCGAGGTGGCTAACTGTTCTGAAGCAGAACTTAATTTTAAAATCGGCTCAGTAATGCGTTGGGCGGTGAAAATTCCCACTAAAATTGCGATCGCTAACGCGCCTAAACATAGTAAAATTGTAGCACGAGTATTGGCTTGAATTTCCGCCATAAAATCGCTTTCAGGCACGACGACCACCACTAGCCAATCTAACCCTAACGGATCTCGCCAAGGGGTAATTTGTACAAATTGTCGTTGATTATTCAGGGTAAATTCTAATTGTTTCGAGGTTTGAATTAAGCTAAAATCATTAATCTGTTGATCTAAATATTGAGCCGTTGCCCGAATTAAAGGATCTTGACTTTCTGATGCTTTTAACCGCTGGGGTTTGCTTCCTGGGATAATGCGAAAAGGTTCTTCAGCAACCGCCGAACTCCCAATTAATAATCCATTTCGTTCGATAATAAAACTTTTTCCAGAGGAACTGACTTTTAGCTGTTCTAAAAAATCGCTAACCCCCGCTAAACGCATTTCGACTCCTAAGACTGCGGTTAACTGATTCTTCGCATCAAATAGGGGATAACTGGCGGCAATATTCAAATGATAGGGTTCAACTTCCCAATTATAAACTTGACTCCAAGTCGGTTTTTTAGCTTTCGCTCCAGCACTATACCAGCCTTCTTTTTGGAATAGATACTCATCTTTACTTTTAGATAATAATTTGGTTTTTTCTCCTTGATCATTAAGAGCAAAGGTATACATGAACAGATCCCCATAAAAATTTTGATCTTTGGTATCCATCGTCACCCGATAATCTCCAAAATAATTCCCAATACTCATAAATTTTCCTTGGGGATTTCCATATAAAACATAACCAATATTAAAACTGGTTCTTTGTTTCCAGAAAAATTGTCCCATTTCGTTAAATTCACTGGGTTTTATTAAACCCATTTCTAAAGCTTGAGCATTAACTTTATTCAGTTTAGGTGCGATAGATAAATAACTGGTTAATTGTTGACTAATGCGATCGCTCACTTCTTGGCGTAATCGACTCGCTAAATGATTAACGGCTTTTTCACCATTTTTCAAGGATAAATATCCCGTTAGTCCTACGGCAATAACAATTTGTAAAACAAAAGGAGCAATCAAGACAAACCGAAGCGGAAGTTTAGTCAAACGAGGGTGAGCAGACTGAATCATCTTAAATTCCTTTTAACTGAAATTCATCAAATTTAATGACTTTTGATTCTGGCTTATTCGTATCAAAATAATAACTGCTAATCGTTCCTATTTCTGTATCTAAAATACTAAATACAGTTAGATCGTTACTAGCAATATACCCTAAAGGTTGTTGGTTTTCATCTAATAAAGAATGCAACGTAGGAATTACGGAGTTTAACCCATTTGGATTTCCAACTGCACTATATTTCTCCGTAAAATCCACAGGAACATTTCGTTTTTTGTTACCGAGATAAGCCCCATAACTATTTCCCACATTGGAAGATTCTAAAAAGTGCATTCCACTAGAACTCACAAACCGATTCCAAAGATGGGAATGACCATAATAAACCAACTGCACCCCGGCTTTCTCTAATAATGGAACCACATCTCTAATAAGATAATCTTGGTCGAGAGGGTATTCATACCGGATCATTTTAATTTGACCCTGCTCATTTTTCTCAATCATCTGCACCGGATCAGTATAAGCCGGAACAATATTTTCTCCCAAAGAATGGGGCGGATGATGAAACATCACAATTTTATATTTCGCTTGTTTAAATTCAGGTTTATTTAATTCTTTCTGTAACCAATTATATTGTTCACTTCCCTTAGCAATGGGTTCAAAAATATGTTGTCCGTAGCCCCAATTTTCAGGAGCGTTAAAATCCGCTTCTTTTTCCCGAAACTTGCCTTTAATCTCTGGTTCTAAACCCGGAAGTCGCCAAAGGTTTGTAATCGATAAAACAATTAACCGAATTTCTGCAAAACTCACCGCATAATAAGTTTGATTCGGCTCAGGTAACGAAAAAATTTCCTGATAGGTATCACTATTAAACGAACGATTTTTAATCCATTCTTCCTTAACTTTTGGATCATTCTGGGGATTAAGAGTTTGAGCCTGCTGCTGATAAAGCGTTTCCGCAGCAAAGCGAGGATAAGCCTCATTAAATTGCTGATTTAATTTCTGCTCAGTCGAAAAAACGCCCATCACTTCATGATTCCCCAATGCTGGAAATAAGGGAATATTTTGAATTAAAGCCGCCCCCTGATAAACCGTTTTAACATTATTTTTTTCTAAGGTATAGTGAGCTTTTCCCTGTAACGTTGGAAAAAAAGCATTGCCTTGATCACTATCAAACCATTCCGAAGCACGGTCAGGAATATTCACTAAATCCCCCGCAAAAAAAATCCCATCTAACTGGGGAATTGTTTCCGCGACTTTTTGGAGATTAGCAGCCACCATCGGCTTTAATTGATGGTCAGAAGTCAGTAAAATTTTTAACGGTGTTCCTGATAACGGTTGGGGAGATAAACTAAAAATATCACTTTTAATTTCTTGCTGATTTTCAGTCATACTGGTCACTTGATAGGGAACTTTGACCCCTGCTGTTAAGCCTGTTACTTCGGCTTCATGACGCCAGATTAAACGACGAGTTAGTTTTTGATAACGCTGTTCTCCAGTTTGCGATTGTTGATCTTCTTGAGTTCGGCTTAATTGGGTCGTTTTTGCCACAACAGTTTGTTTTAATCCTTCCCCATAACTAACAAAATGTTGGGAACCGGAGAACTCTGTAAACCAAACCACAGAAACAGAATTTTCTTTAGGAAATTGTAAAAATGGATCACTCAGCAGTTGCGGGGAGAACGATTGTGGCAGCATAATCTTGACGAAAATGATCAGAATAAATGTTAAAGCTCCTAAACCGATCAGTTTTGGAGGAAATAGGTTTCGAGCAGCGAAAAGAGATTGAGAAAAGGTGAACATCCAACTGTATAGTAGAAGGCAGGAGGCAAGAGGAAAATGTGATCATTCAGGCTCACAGTCTTCATCAATATCCTAATCTATGCTGTGACTCCTGTACCCAGAATCCCATTAGTTTGTTAAGGAACATGAATTAGTTTATCCCTGATTTTAAGATCCCGAATGCTGTTTTTTTGATCTTTTCCTGTAAAATACAATAGACTTATTTGTTCCCAATTCCCAATTGCCAATTTTAAAGTCGATATGCTGATTGTTCAAAAATACGGTGGTTCTTCTGTCGGTTCGGTTGAGAGAATTCAAGCGGTTGCCCAGCGGGTCTGTGAAACTGCAAAAGATCATCAAGTGGTGGTGGTTGTCTCTGCAATGGGAAAAACCACTGATGGGTTAGTGAGTTTAGCGCAACAAATTTCTAAAACTCCCAATCGCCGCGAGATGGATATGTTACTCTCCACCGGAGAACAGGTGAGCATCGCATTGTTGAGTATGGCGTTGCAGGAATTGGGACAACCTGCTATTTCCTTAACTGGGGCTCAAGTGGGAATTGTCACGGAAGCAGAACATACTCGCGCCCGGATTCTCAATATTCAAACTGAACGGATGGAACGTCATCTTTCCGAGGGGAAAGTATTAGTAGTAGCCGGATTTCAAGGCATTAGTAGTCAAGATAATCTAGAAATTACGACATTAGGAAGAGGCGGTTCAGATACTTCAGCCGTGGCATTAGCAGCCGCATTAAAAGCGGATTTATGTGAAATTTATACCGATGTTCCCGGGATTTTAACTACTGATCCGCGTCTGGTTCCTAATGCTCAATTAATGACAGAAATTACCTGCGATGAAATGTTAGAACTCGCCAGTTTAGGGGCGAAAGTTTTGCATCCGAGAGCGGTGGAAATTGCGCGAAATTATGGGGTTCCGTTGGTGGTGCGCTCAAGTTGGACAGATGACCCGGGAACGAAAGTAATCGCTCCCCAACCGCAACCGCGACCGTTAGAAGGGTTAGAGTTAGCTCGTCCCGTTGATGGGATTGAATTTGATTCGGATCAAGCGGCGGTTTCTTTATTAAGAATACCCGATCGCCCTGGAATTGCGGCGCGTTTATTTGGCGGAATTGCCCTGCAAAATCTGAATGTGGATTTAATTATTCAATCCATTCATGAAGGGAATACTAATGATATTACGTTTACCGTAGAACGGAATTATTTTGATAACGCGATCGCTGTGGCTGATGCTATTTTACCTGCGTTGGGTCAAAATCATAATCCTCAAATTGGTGAACCGGAAGTGAAAGGAGATGAATCTCCCATTGCTAAAGTCAGTATTGTCGGGGCGGGAATGATTGGTCGTCCGAAAGTGGCCTCGCAAATGTTTAATACGTTAGCGGCTGCGGGGATTAACCTTCAGATGATTTCGACATCAGAAGTTAAGGTGAGTTGTGTGATTGCCGCCGAAGATTGTGAACGGGCAATTCAAGTTTTATCGCAATCATTTGAAGTGGATCTTCCTCAACAACCGTTTAGTCATTCTTCTCTTGAAAAAGCACCCAATCATGAAACGTTACCCCCAGTTCGAGGGGTGGCTTTAGATTTGAAACAAGCGCGTTTAGCGATTCGTTATATTCCCGATCGTCCAGGGATGGCGGCGAAGATTTTCTCGTTATTAGCGGATCGAAATATTAGCGTTGATATGATTATTCAATCCCAACGCTGTCATCATGTGAATGGGATTTTAACACGGGATATTGCTTTTACGGTTTGTCAACCCGATGCCGATGAAGCATTACAAATTTTAGAACAAGCAAAACCCGAATTAGGCTGTGGGGAAATTGTTCTAAATAAAGCGATCGCCAAAGTCAGTGTGGTAGGGTCAGGAATGGTCGATCATCCTGGGGTTGCGGCTCAAATGTTTGAGGCATTAGCGAATAAAAATATCAACATTTCTATGATTGCCACTTCAGAAATTAAAATCAGTTGTTTAGTGGATGAAGACCAAGGGGTTGAAGCCTTAAGAGCGGTTCATGACGCCTTTGGTTTATCAGGTGAACAAACGTTTGTTGTTCCTGAACCTGTTGCAGCGCGTTCATAACAGAATTGGTCGGCTCCCCCCCTGCTCTCTTCAAGGTCGCACATAACTTAATCGAGCGAACAGAGAGGGACGTTTGAGGTGAGTGGTGGCTTTATGGAGGGGTAGGGTGCGAATTTGATTATGGTGATGAACATTAACTTGATAAACTTTATGATTGGTAATATCTAGTCCGGTTAACCAGCCACTTTTGGCATGATAAACACCAGTATCAATCCCTAACCATCCCTGACCTTGAACTAAAGAACCGGGTTCGATGCCATCAAAGGTAAAGGTAATTGTATGACCAATAATAATTAATTTATCGGAAAAAAACGGCTTAGGAATTTCGTGAAATTCGCGCCGAATCCAACAAAATTCTTCTTCGGTTTGGAAGTCCAAGGGCATTTTCGGATGAACTCCAGCATGAACTAACCAAATATCTCCTAAATCAAAATAGAGGGGGAGAGATTCCATCCAATGTAAATGCTCTCGTGGCATAATTCCCAAATCCTGATAACTGGTAATGGTGGTGAGTCCCCCACTATACAACCAAGCTTGCCATGCTTGGGGGTGCCTCCCTTCCTCTGGCAACGCATTTAACATCAGTTGTTCATGGTTGCCTCTCAAACAGTGATAGGGACTATTTTTAACAAAATCAACAACTTGGGCGCTTTTTGGGCCACGATCAATTAAATCTCCTAAAAAATACACTTGATCGTTTGCGTTTGGAGAAATTTTATCCAAAAGAGCCATTAAGCCATCATAATGCCCATGTACGTCACCAATAATAATGCGTCGGTTCAGCATTGGCTATTTTTAAGAAATGCACACTCACAGATTAAGGTCGAGGGTCATCGACTTAAAGCTCGAATAAAACTTTGTAGTCCAGATAAAACCCCTTTCTTCGGTCGTTGAACAGGTTGTGTTGATGGCTCATCACTGCCTGGAATCGCCTGTGCCAAAATTTGATCTAATTCATCTCCGACAGGTTTTGTGGGCTGTTGAGCAATCAACTGATACTGCCCATCGATTTCTAACCAGATCTCCCACATGGAGGGATAACACCGATATAAAGCTGCGCCTTCCAGGGGTCTGAGATAATAACAAGATTCGATCTTGTTAATCAATCGTTCTCTTAACTGACGAGCAGCGTAGCCTATTCCTATAATAGCAACATCTTCTAAGCGTGGATTCAGTAATATTACTGGACGATCGCCTGCGAGTTGAGATAGTTTTTCCACTTGGGACACTTCAACCGGGGAGGGAGAAACCACAAGAAATTGTTGATCATCGTCCTGAACGCGACTGTCTACAGGAGAGCGAGAGGTTCCAATATCGCTGACTCGAAACGAGGTTTGTCCCCAGTCCCGACGGGCTAAGGCAGCCGCACCGGTATCGGGGAATAAAACTTTGAGTTGGCTTCCTGACTCTTCCAGGACGGGAATTAATTGTTGAGCAATCGATTGAGCTTCCAGTTCAATTTCAGGAAACACTAATTCAATTTGAATGAGTTTATAGCCATCGGCTAACGCGGCTTGAGTTGCTTGTTTTGCTTGTTCAACGGCTTCTTCTAAGCTATTCGGCAGTTGGGACATAAATAAAAGGTTACTAAAACAAAATTAAATTTAGATCATTCGATTCGTTATTGTATCGTTTGTGATGCCGACTGATCGCAATTAGGCATTAACTTTCTTTGCATTTAAGCGGTATCGATTTTAAATAGTAAATCCTTGAGATAGCTTAGGGATGGGTATAACCCATCCCCGATTTAAGGTTAAAAATTGGGGATGGCACTCAATCTTTAAAGCTCAGGATTTAACATCGAGCTAAAGCAATAGGTGGGATGATTCGTCTCAGAACTTGCTTTAAAACCATCGCCGTCCACTCAATATCTGCTTCGGTGGTCTCCCGTCCTAACGTGAACCGAATTCCGCCTAATGCCGCCGTTTCCTCATATCCCATTGCCAATAAGATCGGACTAGGATTCAGTTTCCCACTGCTACAGGCGGAACCCGCACTCATGCCAATTCCCGCTAAGTTTAACTGCCGCACTAAGGTTTTACCCGTAATGCTATGATTGCCTAAACATCGCGGTAAATCTAAACAAAAACTGACATGATGGGGTAAACGGTGCAAGCGATCGCCCGTTGGCAATAAATAAGAAACATCCGATAATAAATCAAACAAGCGATCGCGTAATCTGATTAACCGAGGGGTTTCCGTTGCCATATCCTGCAACGCCAGTTCCGCCGCTGTTCCAAACCCCGCAATAATCGGAACCGCTTGCGTTCCTGAGCGTAATTTAGATTCTTGTCCGCCTCCTGCTAATAAGGGAACTAACCCCACCGTATCCCGCACATACAAGGCGCCTGCTCCTTGGGGGCCATAGAATTTATGACTGGATAAAGACAAGAAATCCACCGGTAAACGTTGAACGTCAATGGGAAGACGTCCGGCTACTTGTACCGCATCAGTATGGAATAATACCCCACGAGAACGGGCAATTTGGGCTAAGGTTTCAATGGGTTGTAATGTCCCCACCTCACTTTGACCATAAATAATCGACACTAAAACCGTATTCGGTTGAATGGCGGCTTGCAAATCCAACGGATGAATGCGACCATTGCGGTCAACATTAAGGCGGGTGATTTGCCATCCCCGTTCTTCCAACCACCGAACAGGCTCAGAAATCGCCGAATGTTCGACACTTGAAATAATTAAATGTTGGGGTTTGTTATATTGACGAGCGACCCCCATAATGGCGAGATTATCCGCTTCTGTTCCCCCAGAGGTGAAAATAATCGATTCAGGGGGTGCATTAATTAGATGAGCCACTTGGACTCTAGACCGTTCCAAAATCGTTGCGGCTCTGTTCCCCCACTCATGAATACTAGAAGGATTTCCCCAATGTTGAGTCATCACCGTTTGAACGGTGTTAATGACTTCGGGACGGGGAGGAGTTGTGGCACTATAGTCAAGATAAATTTGCATAGATTATTTGGGAAAGAAAAATCAAGTTCAGTTTTAAAACGGTCAATGGCAAAATTTAGAGCTTAAGGGGGAGGTGGGTCATTAATCTCCTGGTTTACAAACGTTGTAATCTTCATGAGATAGGACTTTTTGGGGAACCAGGAAGCTACCACTATCTTGACAAAGCATTCGGTAATTTCGCGTTACTGGAATACTAATGATAAAGCGGTTATGTCGCAGCCGCTTCCCTCCAAAGTCTCGATAGCTTTTCTGTTCATTTAAGCCCGCAATGATGGCGCGAGCTTTAACCACCACATAATCTGGTAAGCCTCTCAGGTCGATAATATCCTGAGCAAAGGAGGCTTCCCATTCTTGTTTTTTGGTTCGTTTTTCCTCAATGGCTTGGTTGTGGGACTCTTTTGTCATCTGTTCTTGGTTACAACGATGACAGAGTTTCCCATAACCTTTATGACCGCAAGGAAATATACTCTTTCGTTTTGGCATAGCACAGCAGTGAGGGTGATAACCCGCGCCAACAAACACTGAACCAGCACCCGTGACGCTTGCAGACACTCGGACAGCGAAACATTTTGGAAACTAGACCGTCTGATAGAGATTCATTAAATCTCTACTATTAATAGATTAGCTGTCTTCAGGGGAATAGCCAAAGTTAGGGAGAGGGGACAGGGGGACGGGGGGACGGGGGGACAAGGGGACAAGGGGACAAGGGGACAAGGGGACAAGGGGAAGAATTCTTTTCTTTTGACTCCTAATACCCTAAGTTCTGATCTCACACTGAATTTCTACAATTTGCCAAACTAACTAAGGAAACTAACTTAAATGTACTCAGACTCAAATCAAATTGTTTATACCGTAAAAGATCGAGAAGGTCGTCAGTATAATTTGGAAGTCAACAACAATGGTATATCCCTTAATATTAATTTGATGTATCAAGATGATCGAGTTGGTGAACTTAAAGGTACGTTTAAACCCAACAATGATATGCTACTGAACGATGTAATAATTTATAATGAAGTTATTCCTAATTCCCAAAATTTAGCGAGTATTCTTTGGAGACTTATTTTTAAACCTAAACCCATTAATTTCAGGAAAAGAGGATTAGGAACTCACTTGCTTCAATCCGCGATTCGTGAAGCTCGGAAACGGGGTGCAAGACGAATAGATGGTTACTTAATTCAAACAGACCTAGATGAAAACCCTAATCTTATTAATTGGTATAGAAAGCACGGATTTCAAATTATTATACCTTATTCCGATAATGACGGTACAGATGCCGTTGCAGGAATTTCTATGACTTTGATTTAAGTTGATTTGGGCTTAATTCAAATTTTAAAGCGACAGTTTTTCATGAATTCTGGGTGACTGTTGCCCAAATGTGGCAAATTAATAAATAGAATAAACTCATTAAAAAGGAATTGAGAACGGTGCAGTTATTCAGTTTGGGTTTAGTGCGGTTGAGTGGAACGGTGATGATGTTGTTAAGTTTGGGTGGTTGTATTAAAACTTCGTCACAACCCCTGTTACAACCTCGTTTAGAACCTTTACCTCAAGATCAATTTATTCAAGTTTATTTTAATCAATCGGAAGCGTCGGTTTATCGTGAACCTTATCGTCAGCAAATGCGATATGGGGATAATTTAGAACAAATTATTATTGATACGATTAATCAAGCTGAATCAACAATTGATATTGCTGTACAGGAATTTCGTTTACCGAATATTGCTCAAGCGTTAGTTGAACGTCAACAAGCGGGGGTGAAAATTCGGGTGATTTTAGAAAATAACTATAGCCGTCCTTGGAGTGAGTGGACAGCC
>JBMDYE010000575.1:0-6130 GCA_048595135.1 Planktothrix sp.
CTAAAAGCTGAAGGGCAGGGTAATAGCGACAGCTTGTGTAAATTCCGTGATCATCCAACAACCATTGAGAATACATCCCAGCTTTTTTGGGAAAGAAGCTCTCGGTGCAGTTGCGACTAATAATTTCTGGAGGGTATTTAAGAATCTTCACAAAGCTATCAACAGCCGTCGGTTGAATGCGACCAATTAAGCGAGTCGTCAAATTTTGAAAAATCTTAGCCCCACTCGGTGACTTGGCGATGGTGTCAGGATCTTGAGCCGATAAAATCACTCGAATTCCGGCTTTAGCTCCATTCGCACAGAGTCTCCCCACTAGCGCAGCAATGGAATTGTATTCAAATAAAATCGGGGATTCATCAATGAAAAAGACACTACTTTGTGCTGCTAAAGCTCTTCTTAAAGCGGCTGAATAAGCGGATAGGGAAAGAATTGCTGCATCTTCATCATTAGAGAGATTTCGCAGTGCAAAGACTAATAATTTAGCATCGCTACGGAATGTTGATGGAGAAGAAATTGCTTTACCCACTCGTGATGACAACCAAAACCGTAACCGTAGTTTAATTAAGGGTAGTGCGGTTTCAATATCACCCCCGATTAGATCAAGCTGTAACCGTTCTGAGGAACAGTAACTCAAGAAATCTGCCAATGTCGGAGTTGAAGTCCATTCTGGAGAACCTAAGCCATTAACGAACGCTTTAGCATAGCGATCGCGAATTTGCCAATCTCCAAAAAATTCCTCCAGAGCCAGTGCTAAAATTGAGCGAATCGTATCAGCCAAAGCTGGGTTAATACTACTTCCTTGACTGCGGGAAGTTCCTAATACCATTGCCATCAGTGCAGAAGCTAGAAATTCTTTGTAGTCCTCAAATCGCTCTTGCTGAAGTTTAGGTTCAAGAGAACTTAGGTTAGGAAGTTCAAACAAGTTAGAACATTCCTTACCAATATCAAAATAAGCCCCGTCTGACCCCATAAAATGGGTGTAATCTGTGAACGTACTACTGCCATCTGGTTTGGGATAATCCATTGCTACAACAGGCATTCCCTCCGCTAAAGCGTGAGTCAAAAGACCTGCGGCTAAGAGGGATTTTCCACATCGGGTTGTCCCTAATAATCCCACATTCTTATGCTGAGTAAACAGATTCAGAAATACGGGTGTGCCACCTTCTTCAGCCATTAACTCAAAGCCATAATCATCTCCAGAACGGGTTTTTACCAAAGGCATAAAACCGAGGGCTTCACTGCTCAAATAAGGTAGGCGTCGATTAAACGGAGTGGTTAACAATCTGTCCCAACAGATCGGAAAGGTTTGCAGCCAAATTTTCCAAGGATATTCCGTTTCCCGTAATACCCAAGCAGGGCGGAGAAACAAGGAAGAAAGAGTGCTACAAGCTGAGTCAAGTTGGCTACGGCTATCGCGATACACTAAAAATACAGCCGCAGTATGAATGGTTATCGCCCCTCGATAGAGTTCAGCTTGGGCTGCAACCGCATCTTCAATTTTGAGTAAAGAAGCCACATCAACGGAGTTGTGTTCTTTAGCTAATTGTGCTGATACGTTGGACTGTTTTGTGATGCGTTGCATATTGGTTTTTACCAAGGCATCGTTAGCCCGCATCATCTGACAGTAGATTTCAGTATCATAAACATCCTCCCGACGCATGACCTGATCCCAAAAATATCTCAGTTGAGATTCTTTACTGACCCAACCTCCGGGTTTATCAGCAAAAGTCAGCACCCCAATGTATTTATCTTTGACGTTGACCCAACGACGGTCTGCAACAGGCACACTTTTATGCGACTCCATTAACAAGGTTACAGGATGAACAGGAGAAAACACATCTTCGCGTAGTCCATTTTCGTCAAGAACTAATAGCTGAGGGATGGGAATGGGGGAAGAATGATTGAATCGTTGCCACAAATGCAGCCATAATTCTTCTTCAGTAAAGGGTCGAATATCCAATCCCATTTTGTTTGCTAAAAGTTGTTCCCAAAGCTGATATCCTTCCAGAAACGATGAATAAATTAGCTTGGACAGCCGGATATATTCAAGTTGCTGAAATTCTCCTGTAAATTTCTTCCACCCCCGCTCCAGTTTAGCTAAGGCTTTTTCGATTAAATCTGTTGTTCCTTCCGTATCGGGTTCAACCGTATACGTTCCATAAAGGCGTAAGAATTTGGGTTTGCGAACTCCCGAATCTGTTAATTGTTGCACACGCACTCGCTCACCCATTATTAAATATTGCAATTCAGGATTAGGTGCGCGGTTATACAAATTTTGAAGTTGATTTTGTCGAACTTCATCACAGGTAAAAGATCCCAAATGCAGGGTTAAACGTTCTTCGCTAGGTAAGTCTTTCAAACTAGCTTCAAGGGCATCAAAAATTGGATCAACTTGTTCGGCTCTTAAAAGGGTATGAATTCCGCGACAGTCAAAACCAAATTGAAGCATGAAACCATTTTCGCCTTTTCGCAGTAGATAAGCCCCAATGCGTTTTCCTCTCAGTTCAATCCGAACCATTGATGCTAATTGAAATTCATCCTCAAGCGGAGTAGCTCGGACTTTTGTTTCTCCATTACTAATTGATTTCTTACCAATTTTAGGTTTGAACGCTTTAGATTTTGGCTGTGCCGTTTTTCTTTTCTTCTTAAACACAGTTTTCACTTTCTCCGTTGTTGTTGAAATGTTTTGAATTGAGGGTATAGTGAACTGTTGAGTAATCGCTGATATCGCCCGTAACCTCTGACCCAAAAGGGTACTGGAAGAAATTTAGATAGAAATTTCCAAGCGTAATGTCCGGTTAATATCCACCAAGTTGAAATTCCCCATGCTGTAATCATTCCAGTCCATAACCAGGAAAAGCCCAGAAGCATTTTACAAACCCAATAGCTAACTAAACAAATCGCAGCCCAAGGCAATACTTGATTGCCAGGAAATGGCCCTAATTTTGGAGCTTTACCTAGAGTGGGATTAACGGGGCGAAATTGTTTGGGAAGTTGTTCTTTTTTCATTCTTCACCTCCCCCATTAACCACCTGCGCCACCAGTAGCACCACCTGTAATCACTGAAGCAAGGATATCTCCCAATGTTACAGTCACTAGAATAATTAGGGGGGTTCTTGCTAAGGACTGCCAATCTTCATCATTACGAGCCGCAGCTATCACCTTCACCAGGGATATTGCCAAATAAAGGACGAAAATTGCTCGTAAAGTATTGAAGACAATGGTGTAAATATCGACTCCACCTGCTCCTGCTGCCCCACCCTCAAAGGGAAATGCTTGTCGCAACCAGTCTTCTGTTTGAACAAAGAATTGGGCGTGAGCCGGAACGGTGGTAATATCCAGCCACCACAAGGTAGTAATTGCTGTACAAAGTAAAGGCAGAAGGTTGATTTTATGTCGCTTTTGCCAAGACAAAAACTTGTTCAGGCAATCGATTGTTTCCCGATGCCATAGAGTAAAAACCATCCAAAAAATGCTCAAGATAAATACCAGAAAACTGGTAAAACTCATATCAATAAGCAAATCTATCGTTGCCAAGATTGATGCAATTGACATCAGGATATCAATGGGGATTTTAACCAGAAAGCTTTGCTTTTTCTTTGCTTTAACAGAAGTTGGATAATACCCAATTGGTGATTTCATACTTTTTTATTTCTCCCAATTAGAGGTAGAATTAATGGTTGGTTGACATTAGTTATCTACAAAACTCCTGAATATTTAAGGGTTAGGAGTTAAAACATTTGAAAGAGAAAGGGACTTACAGAAAGTTTCAAGCAAGTTCACCGTTGCTTTTTTAGTGATAACGTTTACATCCTTTAACTCTCATCTCTCAATAGATGCAATTCTAAAATTTCTAAATTATTTTAGAAGTAATAAACCTTCTCTATCTTTAGATATAGAGGGTTTAATTTTTTTAGAGTTTTACTATAAAATTGAGTGACGAAACGACTTTTTTGAGAGAAATGTTAAATAAAAATAAACCCAAACAAAACTTATTTGCCGTCATTGCTAGTATGGCAGCAGTTCTTCAAAAGCTACTTGGGTGGGTACTCATGGCTTTTTTACTCTGCATCGGAATTGCCCAGATTTTTACAGGATACTTGAGTAGTGGGTTTGCTATGGTGGGGTTAGCTGTATTTGTCTGTCCTCGCACTCCACTGTCAGAAAATTGGCGCTTGCTAGTTGTGGCAGTTATAGGATTCGTAATTCTTTTCCTGCTTAATTAAAATCATTAATATGGATTGGAAAGATTTAGAGTTTTTGTTGGAAACAGTTAAAGTTGTTTCAATTCAATGCCCTGTTATCGAGCAACCTAATCTATTAAAATGGCTGAGTAATCAACTGGCTCATCCCAAAAGCTTAACGTTATACCTGTGGAACTATGGGCAAGAAATTTTTCACCAATACTCTCCAAATTCAATTGAGGTTTGGGATCAATTTCAGCCCAAAAATGATTGTTTAACTGAACTGTTACCCTTTTTACAATACTATTCTGGCTCAGGAATATTTGTTATTGAGAATTTACAATACTTTTTAAACGTACCACAACAATCGGAGTTAGGGATAGGCGATCGCCTAAATTCTAACTATCGGTATCACAGCTTAAAACTAGCAGACCAACTCAGGAGCCTTTTCTATTATTGGCAACAAAAATCCTTACCTCAGTACCTGATTTTATTGTCTACCACTCAATCTGAACTACCTTCCTATTTAAAGAATTTAATTCCTGAATTACGGAAACCTTTGCCAACATCGGAAGAAATTTTGTGCCTCACTTATGAAGTCTTAAAGGAGTTTAATTTAACAATAGACAGTCTTGACATTAACACTTTAATCTTAGCAGCTTCAGGACTAACCTATTCAGAAATTCAAACCGGACTTCGCCTTGGTTTAAAGCAATGTGGTGGCAATGAAGAAAATGGGTTAGCCTTTCTTTTGAATTATAAAATTAATCGACTACGCCATTTGAATTTAGAGTTTATTCCTAAACCAGAAGTTACTAATTTTGGAGGTTTAGATTTACTGAAAAAAGCTTTTATTGAACTCAAAAATAAATACACTCAGGATGCTCGAAACTGTAATCTTCCATTACCAAAAGGCTGTTTACTCGTTGGGCCTCCTGGGACGGGTAAAAGTAGAGCCGCCAAAGCTTGCGCTGCTTGGCTAAATTTTCCATTAGTTATGTTGGATGTAGGAACCTTGGTTGCTGGGGGTTTAAAGTTTTTGAAAGAAGTCTTGGGTCGAGTGGAAGCACTGGCACCTTGTGTGATGGTATTCGATGAATTTGATAAATTATTTGCAGCTTCAACCCATTCAGGGGAAGACATGGCAAACCGACAAGTTCTCGGTACATTATTAACTTGGCTACAAGAAAAGAAAAGCTCAACTTATGTGATTGCAACGCTTAATCGTCTGAAATCCTTACCTCCTGAATTAACTCGTGCGGGAAGATTTGATCGGAAGTTTTATGTGGGTTTACCCCAAGCAATTGAGCGAAAAGAAATTATTCGTTTGCACGCTTTGAGGTATGATTCCCGCTATGGTGAAGCTGAAGAACCATTAAGTGAAAGTGAATGGAGAATACTCTTAACCACTGCAACCGTTAATTACAGTGGGAGTGAATTAGAAGCACTGGTGGAACGTGCAGCTTCCCAGATTTTTCAGCAAGCTTTATTAGAAAAACGCCAAAAGATACAAGCAAAAACCGGAGATGAATCCATACCCATTTCTCTAAAAATTAATGCTTCTGATTTAATAGAAGCAGCTTCGACTATTCATTCCCTTTATTCAATTGATCCTGACCGGATTTTAGCCATTCAAAATCAATCTAAATATTTTTGTGAACCCTCTAGCTCTCCTGATACCAGTCAGTATGCTCCACCCATTCAAAGCTTTTGGGGTCAAACTGTTTCTTCTTAAGTTAAACACCCCGTTCTCGGAGAATTCGACTTTTTACTTCTTCAGGAGTTTTTTCATTTGCTAATAACTCATCGAGTAAGGGAGAGCTTTTGCCGTAGGCGTTAGCGATCGCCACAACAATAGCACATTGATTAGCAATAGGAGGCTGTTGTGAAGCTTGTAGTAAATCTTCCCGAACTAAATCTTCTAAAAAATTTGCTTTAAATTTAAA
>JBMDYE010000576.1:0-5019 GCA_048595135.1 Planktothrix sp.
CTCAACTTAGACACCATTACGGCTGGATTTGCTTGTGCGTTACATTTCCATCAACCGACAATTCCCGCAGGATTTAATGGGGAATTAATTAGTAATTTACAATATATGTTTGAACATCCCCAAGAAGGCGATAACCACAACGCTGAACCCTTTGCTGGATGTTATCGACGGATGGGGGATTTTATTCCGCAATTGGTTTCTGAAGGTTGTAATCCGCGAATTATGTTGGATTATTCAGGAAATTTATTGTGGGGAGTTCGACAACTGGGACGGGATGATATTATTAATAACCTAAAAAGAATTACCTGTGATCCTTACTATTATCCTTATGTAGAATTCTTAGGAACCATGTGGAGCCATCCTGTTGTTCCTTCTACTCCCATTCCTGATTTTAAGTTGCATATTCAAGCTTGGCAACATCATTTTGCAGCGATATTTGGGGTAGAAGCGTTACAACGGGTGAAAGGGTTTTCTCCCCCAGAAATGCACTTACCGAATCATCCTGATAGCTGCTATGAATATATTAAAGCGTTGAAAGATTGTGGGTATCGGTGGTTATTAGTTCAGGAACATACGGTTGAAAATTTGGATGGTTCAGGATTAACCCATGAACAAAAATATATTCCAAATCGGTTAATAGCTCGAAATTCTCACGGAGAAACAATTAGTATTTTAGCCTTAATTAAAACCCAAGGTTCCGATACGAAATTAGTGGGACAGATGCAGCCCTATTTTGAAGCGAAAGGCAAGGGAAAACAACAAATTGGCGGAAAAACGATTCCTTCTTTAGTCACACAAATTGCTGATGGGGAAAACGGTGGCGTGATGATGAATGAATATCCCCGTGATTTCTTTAGAATTTTCTATGAACTGCGGGAACAAAATAAGGGTAAATCGGGAGTGGTGGCGATGAATGGAACAGAATATTTAGAATTATTAGAAGCGGCGGGAGTCAAAGAAGAAGATTATCCCGTTTGTCAAGCGGTTCATCAACATAAAATTTGGCA
This sequence comes from Planktothrix sp., assembly GCA_048595135.1. Lineage (GTDB taxonomy): Bacteria > Cyanobacteriota > Cyanobacteriia > Cyanobacteriales > Microcoleaceae > JBMDYE01. The sequence goes on from JBMDYE010000576.1 coordinate 1,008, forward strand.
ACAGATTGATATTAATGATTGTACACCGGAAGCAGTGGGAAATGCGATCGCCCATCTCAAACAAACTGACCCCCAATTTCATATTGATGGTGCGTCATGGACAAATCATATTAGTTGGGTGCAAGGGTATGAAAATGTTTTAGAACCCATGCAACAGTTAAGTATTGCATTTCATCAGAAATATGATGATTTAATTCAACAAAACCCTGACGTTACTAAAGACGCTGACTATCAACAAGCGTTACTGTATAATTTATTATTACAAACCAGTTGTTTTCGCTATTGGGGACAAGGAATCTGGACAGATTATGCCAGAGAATTGTATCGTAGAGGAAAAGAAATGTTAGGGAATTGAGGATATCTAGAATGACCGTTGATTTAATTAACCAAGTGCTTAATTTTTATCAACAATTAGAATCACAAACGGCTGCTGTTCCTGACCAAATCGGGTTACATTGTCCGCCAAATTGTGGTCGGTGTTGTGAATATCCTGAAATTGAAACAACCGAGTTAGAAATGCTTCCCGTTGCGTGGGAATTATGGCAACGGGGAGACGCTTTAACGATATGGGAAACGCTGAAAAATGACCCAGAACAAAAAATTTGTGTCTTCTATGAACGTGACCCTTTAACGGTTGGAAAAGGTCGTTGTGGAATGTATGCTTGGCGTCCGGCGGTTTGTCGGTTATTTGGCTATGCAACCATCAAAAATAAACAGGGAGTTCCTGAATTTGCCACTTGTGCTTATCACCATCAAACCCAAGCAGAAAAAGTAGCGGAAATTAAACAACAAGTTGCAGAAGGATTACAGATTCCTAATTTTTCAGAAATTACCCTGCAATTAACCCTGATTGACCCCAATAAAAGCCAACGTTTACCCATTAATGAAGCGTTACGTTTAGCCATAGAACGAATTGGATTAATGAAAGAATTCAATTCCTAAACGTTCGCTTAATTAAGCTAACCTTAAACGGGATTAATCACAAATTGACTAATAATTTCCGGTTGACGGGATAAAATAGCGGCGGGAATGGTTTCTAACTCGGTTTGAGTGTAAGGTTCAATGCCATAAACCGTGACTTGCAGTTGTTGGGTTTGGGGGTTCACCACAAATTCAGTCCAACTAAAATTATGAACTGAAAAATAAGATCCTTGAGTCAATTCCGCATTAAATTCTGTTTCTTCTAAGCCAATTAAATCATATCCTAACTCGTTGAGTTGATTATTAACAAGGGTTTGGACGAATTGATCTTTTTGAGAAGTTGTCTCTAAATTAAAATAGGCTTCTCTGGTATCAGGGGAAATGGTATCACGAGAACTAGATGCCACGAAAGTAGGCCCAAAAGGCGCCGCAAATTCTCCTTGACCGAAATCTAACTGATAGGCAACAGGCCCTACTGTAATTTCAATTACATCGGTTTGAATTTGGGGTTGGTCAACGTTGGTTTGATAAGTTAAATCATTAACAATACTTCCCCTCGCATCCCCTGAAACAAACACCACATTGTCAATATTATTTTGTTCAATAAATTGTAATAAATTCGTTCGTTCTGCGGCGTAGCCTTCCCAACGGTCTTGAGCATCTAATAACCCTAAATTTTGCATGGGAACTGGAGAAAATACAAATTTCCAGGTAATTCCTGCATTTTCAGCGTTTAATAAATTTGTTTTCAATTCTTGTAATTGAGTTTGACCTAATAACGTCCGGGTGGGATTAAAAGATGCGGCTAAAAATTGATTAACTTGGCTTTCTAAATTAGGGTCAGGGACTTCGGGTAACGGCGCATCCCTAAAGGAACGCGCATCTAAAACAAACGCGGCGGCATCATTTCCAAACGGTTGAAATCGATAAAGTTTTTGTGGACTATTCGGATCAACATCCCCCAGATTACCATAATAATCATTGCTCAACGGATGATACTGTTTAAACGCTTCTAAACCAATCTTAAACTGAGGGGTTTGATTAATAAATTGTCCTTCAGTTCCAAAAAAGAATTGTTGCGGAGATAACGCCGGAACTTCACCGCCTGCAAATTCTGAAATCAGATTTTGGTCATCCCAAGCTGAATATAAAACAGTAGAGGCGCGTAAATCTGCTAAAGGATTCTCACCCAAACGGGGAGAAAGAATTTCATTATATTTTATTATAAAATCCTGAAACGTTGTGGCTTGTTCAACGCCGGGTAAATCAGGAGAAATTGTATCCGCAGAAATTAAATTACCCAGTTCGACAAAAAAATCTAAATTCCGTTCAGGAACATTATCCACTGCTAAAAACGGTGCTAATTCTCCTTGTCCGTCGGCGGTTGCACCAAATCTTAATCCCTTTTGAACACCTACTTCTGCGGGGGTTCTAAAACTTCCAATAGATGACTCTCCAGCCGCATTAGTTACCCGATAAAAATATTGAGTATTCGGCGTTAAATTAGTGGCTTCTACTTTAATCGGTAATCTAATATCAGTAACTAATGTATTAATAATACCCTGTCGATTTATAAAACTTAAATCCGTTGCATATTCAATCGTTAAGGGGCCAGCCGCCGAACTGCGTGTCCAGAATACCGTTGAATTGGGGGTTGTATCCCCTGTGGCGACTCGGTTAGGTAAAGTAGAACCTTGGGGTTGAATAAAGGGGGTAAAGGGTCGATTTTGAGCCGCGCCAAATTCTATATAATGTTGAATTCCAGTTAGTTTATCTTGAGCAACGGCGATCGCAACATCTGGATTTCGAGATAAATAATAGTTAGAATTATATAATGGAGTCGGACTGCGATCTTCAAATTGTCCAAAGTTAACAAAATGTTCAATTCCGGTAATAATTCCTTGATTAACTAACGCTGCTACATCAGGATTTTCAGTTAAATAATAATCGGTATTAAATAAGAAGTTAGGGTCACGGTTTTCAAATTGTCCCGTTTGAATAAAATGTTGAAATCCACTGGCAAAATTACCCAGAACTACCGCTTCAGCAACATCAGGATTCGTTGCTAAATAATAAGATTCATCATACAGAGGACTCGGTTGGCGAACTTGAAATTGTCCCGACTCAATAAAATGTTCAAACCCACTGTTAATCACCCCACTAGCAACCGCCACCGCCACATCGGGATTTTTTGCTAAATAAAATGATTCATTAAATAAGGCTTCGGGTTGTAACATTAGAAGACTAAATTGAGGTTGACTTTGCCCTAATTATACCCCCTTTCCTGGAAGTAAACCCCCTGTAGAGACGTTGCATGCAACGTCTCTACATAATACGGATATGTAGCAAACCTTTAAAGATTTAATATTAGTTGGCAACTTGAGCAATAACAGTCCGGTGACGGGGACTATTAAAACTAATACTTGGACGTTGGAATCCAGCCTCTAGAAATGCTTGTTCTAAATCCAACGTAAAGTATTCATCTAAATAAGGTTCTGTGCTTTTTAACAACGTGAAAATATAAGGAGGCATTCTGTTAAAAATCTCCGATTTTGGGTTCATATCCATAATGGCCAGATGACCATTCGGACGTAATAATCTCTTTGCTTCTCGGATAATCTCTTTAGCCGCTTGTTGGGGCAATTCATGAAAAACTAAACAAATCGAAACTAAGTCAAAAGAACCACTGGGTAAACTTGTTGATTCTGCCGCAGCATGAACCCATTTCGGGGGATTTTTTCGATTTTGTTTTTGAGTATTATATTGAGCAACAGCTAAAAAATAAGGCGATAAATCTACCCCCGTTAAATTTGCTTCGGGATATAGTTCTTGTAAAGTAAAGGTACTCATTCCCACACTACATCCTAAATCCACAATATCTTTAGGCGGTGTGGGTAATTTTTCTTTTAAAATCTGATGATAACTTTCCCGTAAACGAGCATCTCCTTGAACTCCCGCCTCCGGCCAAATTTTAGCATGAACCGCATAAGCCGCCACTTCCACTTCCACCGCCGCTTCCCAACTTAAATTTCCGCTTTCATACGCATGAAAAGACCGTAAATAATAGTCAGGATATTGTAAGTTTGGGTTT
>JBMDYE010000577.1:0-3142 GCA_048595135.1 Planktothrix sp.
AAAGAACAAAAACAACAGGAAGAACGGGTTAAACAAAGAAAAGAATTAGCAATAGAAGCAAAGGTTAAACGTCAACAATTACTTAAGCAATCTGTAAAAATGTACGAGGAATTAATAAACAATCCCGACTTGTCTCCGCCCGTTATCAGCAAAGCTTTTGCTTTTCTACAGCTAGGCTATCCCGAAAAACTTGTTAACTACGAAGAACAAAAAATCAGGGAAACTATTGCTAAATTAAGCCAAACCAACCCAGAAGAAGCCAAACAATATACTGAATCCTTGTTAAACAATATCCAGGGAACAAAAAACGCGATAGATTCTATTCTTCAGCAGTCTCGGAAGCTTATTGAGGTAGATAGACCAACTCCGCTTGATGCCTCTTATGAAACATTTAATAATGGGTCATCAACTGCGTACAAGGAAGGTGTTAATGCTTTTTCACGGTTAATTGATGTACCTGACATCAATGCTTCTATTAATATTGTTGAGAGTGACACGAAGGAAAGAAGTTATTACAATAAACACAAGAAGTCTTTAATTATGGGTACAACCGATTCAGGGACAGTTGTACATGAACTAGGACACTGGTTAGAGCATAGTGTCAAAGGAGTTAGAGAAGAAGTTCAGGAATTTTACGATAAAAGGACTGAAGGTGAAAAAATAGTTAAGTTAAAAGATATCGTTAAAAATAGCAATTATGAAGATAACGAAGTAACCAAGGTTGACAAATGGATTGATCCTTACATGGGAAAAGTTTACCCTAATTCTTCTGAAGTTCTCTCTATGGGGATAGAATTGATGTATAGGAACCCTGTTTATCTTGCTAAGAAAGATCCCGAAATGTTTGATTTTATCTATTCAGTTGTACGGAGGGGGAACGATGGCCTATCGAGTCAAGATTAATGGAGCGATCGCAGTTATTCAAGGAAAACAATGGAAATCTTCAGATCCAACCATTCAATCCTTATTAAATAACTGGCTAGAGATTGAAAAACTAATAGCTATAACCCCTGAAAGCCCATTGTTTTGGCTAAATTCCCCTGCTACTCCCGATCCTGACTACTTAATTGCCACTGAAGCAGTAAAGGTGTTTGGAGGCAAAGTATTAGATGAACCGTTAAAGCCAGAGCCGACTATGGTTGACGGAAAACGGTTGAACCCATCTGAGATTATTTATTAATAATATGCCTATTGTCTCCCGTCAATTCTTCAAAAACAATCTTGTTAAAAACTCTTTCAATCTCCCTGTTCCTAACCGATTAGGGTCGCTAACAATTACCCAAAACTTCGAGGATCATCCATCTGCATCTATTACCTACGAAGGGATAATGGAGCAAGACATCAGACGTTATGAAAATGCTTATAATCCCTATCGCTCTCGAAAAATAATTCTTAATGGGATTCCGTTTCGAGTCGCACCGGATGGGGGATATAGCTATGAGCGCACCCCCTATCTGTATCAGGAAAGAGAACAGATTAACGTCTATTCGGTAACGATTAATCTAGAGGGGTGGTGGAAGGTTTTATGCAGCAAAAAGGTTAAAATTAAGCCTTTGATTGACATTAAAACGGGGTTGCTTTCAGCAGGTAGAATCGCAGCGAAGGCAGGGGTAAATTTATCGGGAGACTTTCAGATCAGAGTGGAGGACGTAGATTCCGAAGCGATGATGGCTTTGGATGACGTTTTAGAAGAATATGCCAGAATTCAGGGATGCTACGTTCACTACGGGCGGAACGTGGATTTAAGAAAAATTAACTCTGGCTCAACCTTTAATTTCAGCTGGGCGGAACAGGTAGCAGATGGCTCCAACTCGCTAGGGGTCGCGCCTTATTACAACGGAGCCGAATTAACCTGGACTCCAAGAAACACCGAGACACCGGAACAGGTTGATCCGAACTCGCCACCAGAATTTAAACAAAAGGAACCGGAACTAAAGACCGAGACGGAATACGACCAAGAGATTGACAAGCCACCAAAAGGAACAACAATACTCAGAAGCTTGGATAGTAACCTGGATCAATCCGGCCCTAAGAAGGTAAAGCGGACAACCTACACAATTGATGGACAGGTTGACCGAGAAGTGATTGAAACATGGGGGTTTGCCTATTATCTTAGGGATTTTATTCAAGAGTCGGATTATTTAATGATTCGAGAACCGGATAAATTTTGGCAGATCATTGAATATCAGGAGACTCAATATAATTATGAACCCGTTGCCTCCCCTATTTATTCTATTTTTGCTCCTCAATCAACAGACGATATTAAATATCAATTAATTGTCCATCCTGACTACCAGAAAGTGATTGAATATGTACCATTAATCGGGATTCGGTTTATTGCAACAATGGCTGAATATTTAACTTCGATTACCACATCTGGGTGGAAGCTAGGACGTTTTCAGCAGGAGGAATTAGGAGGAAGTACCGACACCAGTGGCATGATATTTGATCCACAAAAGGAATCGACAGATCCTTGGTGGAAAGTAGTTAAGTTTCAAAAGATTAATCGATTAGATCAGACAAAGTTTTTTATCAAATCAATGCGAGTTGATTATGAACAAGATTCCGTTCCTTATTCAATTGATTGGGTATTTTGGGAAGAAATTGATCCCGAACTCCAGCGCAAACTGTTCTCAAAAGTAACACCCCCTCCCCCTGGAAGTCGGCAACGACTAAAAGTTGGACTGATTACCGCAGACTTAGACTTTGTGGAACCGATGCTGGTCTGGACAGAATCAAGACAAGCCTCGTCTATCTCTGTTATGGCTAATCCTGACTCAACACCGGAAGATCCTTTACCTGCCTTGGTTGCAGGGGAGGAGAGTTATTATCAATCGATTTGGACTAAGAAGAATGAAGATTACGCTGTTGAAAAGATTGTGGAATTAACGGCTTCTGGAGCGGGGTTTGTGGACGGGGTAGAAAATGTGAGATATCGGGAGATCCAGGGAAGACCTCCAGAAGCGCAATACAGAAAACGTCAATGGGAGCAGGATCAACAAACTGCTAATCAAGCCGCGCCTGCTCCTCAACTCACAAAGCGATATTATCTCTACTCAGATCTAATTCCTGACTGGGCAGCAGAAGGGGGAGAAAGCGTTAGTTTTGGGGTGGCTGGAACCAAGGAAGAAGCGTTGCTTGC
>JBMDYE010000578.1:0-16933 GCA_048595135.1 Planktothrix sp.
CATACCGTAAGCGAATGTCATCTTCTCAACCGTCGATAGAAACGAGTATTACGCCGAAATCTTCTGGAAAAGATGCCGGATTAGCGCCGTTAGTGTTAACCTTGGTGCAGCTAATTCGGCAGTTAATGGAAGCGCAAGTAATCCGACGGATGGAGGCGAATACCCTCACCGATGAAGAATTAGATCGGGCGGCGGACAGCTTGCGACAATTAGAAGCACAGGTGTTGCAATTGTGCGAAATCTTTGAAATTGATCCGGCGGATTTGAATATTGAATTATCAGAATTTGGGACATTACTACCCAAATCAGGAACCTATTATCCAGGGGAAAGTTCACAACAGCCTTCGGTTTTAGAACTGTTGGATCGCTTGATGAATACGGGTATAGTAGTAGAAGGGAGTGTGGATTTAGGGTTAGCTCAATTAAACTTAATTCATGCCAAGTTAAGGTTAGTGTTAACCTCGAAACCCCTCTAATCCTCAGAAATTATTATTTTTATTATGGATAAAGGCTGGTATTTATACGGAATTTTACCGACAAATCGAGTTAGACCGTTAGCCTTGCAGGGGTTGGATAAACAACCGATTCACAGTCATCCAATGGATGAGTTTAGTTTGGTTTATTCCGACGCCCAACAAGATCGCTATTTAGCCAGCCGTCGCAATTTATTGGGACATGAACAAGTCTTAGAACAGGTGATGCAGCATGGCTATCGAACGATTTTACCCTTGCAATTTGGGTTAGTGGTGAAAGATTGGGAGACGGTCAAACAACAGTTAATTGATCCCCATCGGGAACAGTTGAAACTGTTATTTATGAAATTAGAGGGAAAGCGAGAAGTAGGAATTAAGGTGTTTTGGGAGGAACCGGAAGAATTAAACCGTTTAATGGCGGAAAATCAAGACTTAAAAGAAAAACGCGATCGCTTGGAAGGAAAACCCCTGAGTATGGATGAAGTGATCGCCATTGGTCGAGAAGTGGAAACCTCTTTAGAAAAGCGCAAACAAACGATTATTGAACAGTTTACAATTAATTTAGATCCCTTAGCGGAAGAAATCGTTGAAAATGAAACCCTCACCAATACGATGATTTATAACGCCGCTTATTTAATTGCTTGGGATACGGAACCGTTATTTAGTCAGAAAGTAGAGGAACTGGATCATCAGTTTAATAGTCGCTTGAGAATTCGATATAATAATTTTACAGCCCCCTTTAATTTTGCTCAACTCACCTCTTAATTTAGGAGAAAATTATGGTATTGCGATTATTACTCTCTCCCATTACTGCACCTCTGGATGGGATTATCTGGGTGGGAGAACAACTGTTAGAACGTGCAGAAGCGGAACTCGACGACAAGGAAAATTTAAGCAAGCGCTTACTTGCCCTTCAGTTAGCCTTTGATATGGGGGATATTTCCGAGGAAGAGTTTGAAATTCAAGAGGAAGAATTATTATTGCAAATTCAAGCGTTAGAAGACGAACAGCAAAACGCAGAAGAATAGAACAGGATTAATAATCTAAGGTAAAGGTGGGTCTAGACTCGGATGGCTTTTGGGAAGGTTGGGGAAGTTGAGGATGAGACGGTTTTTGTGGCGTCGCCATATTTTTTACATCGGTTTCTAAACCTTGAATTTGAGTTTCAATCGTTTCTAACCGTTGGGTAATCAGTTGATAGCGTTGATTCAGGTGATCTAATTCTTGTTGGAGGCGTTTTTTCTCAACGGCGAGTTGATATAAAGTTCGATACAAAGTTTCTTCGGTTTTTTGACGGGGAATATTACTAATTTTTGGGGTAATGGTGCGTTGATAACGAGTAGGACGCATAAGCCGTTAAGAATAAAAGAATTTAGGTTGATTCTATTTTAACGGGAATTTGGGGTGAGGGTGAGGGGGTTCAAAAAAGTTATTAGACTTTATTTTTTCTCATCAACTCACTGATACTGCCTTTTTTAGGTTTAGGTGTTTGGGGAGAAAAGCGGCGAGTGTCTGGGGAAAAGCACCAAGCGATCGCATCCGGATCACGTTGGGAACTCCAAGTGGGAAATTCCGGTTTCGTTTTCCACTTGCTGAGGGTATTGGGATGAACCCCTAAGCGTTGAGCGAGTTCTGATTGATTTAACCCATCCTGTAATTGCGGTAATTTAATTTCAGTCGGCTTCAACGTTGTTTCTTTCATCGGAAACAGTTGCACAGGTTTGGGGGTTTCCGGTTGGGGTTGTTCTAATTGTAATTCAGGAACCGAGATTGATTGAGCGGTTTCAAAATAATAGATAATTCCCCCCTGGTCGGTGACATCAAACTGAGCAGAAAATTCAACGGCTTTTTGATCTAAATATTGTTGTACCGTTGTCCCTGAAATTTTACTGTGCATCGCCAAATCTAACGGGGTAATTCGTCCTTGGTTTTCCCGAATTAGGCGATAAAAGACGTCATCCAAACTGGCTAATTGATCTTGTTGACGCTGTTGGTAATAGTTCCACAACCGCCAAGACCCCCACCCGCCAACGGTTAACACCAGAAGGGGGATTTTTTGCAGCATCAACAACACCGCAACGGGAATCAGTAGGGGAAGATATCCTTTAGCAGGAGGGTTGGGTTCTGACATAAATCAGCAATCAGACGTTGGACAAGAGGAAGACCTGAGCGATGCAGGGGTTCAGACAAGCTGAAAACCTGATGTCTATCGTTATATTAGCATTGAATAAAAAGTCTATTTTTGCAAGGGGTTGGGTTAAGGTTGGGTTCAAGACCAGAAAATTGAAAAGGGTTAGGGAAGATGGGTTTAGTTAGATTTAGTTAGCTGCCCTAAGTTTTCTTTCCCAACCCAGAGATTGATTAAGAAACCCGGTTTCCGACCTAAGTTTTCTTTCCCAACCCAGAGATTGATTGAGAAACCCGGTTTTTGAATCCCCAATTGTATACGAGTTTACAACCTAACTTAACAAATAGACAAATAATCAATTCTTTGATCCTTAATATATATTCTGAATTACCATGCCTAAACGTCGTGATTTTCTTCTAGGTAGTGCTGCTGCGGCGGCTGCTGTCTCTATGTTCCCCAAAGCTCAAGCTCAGACAAATCGAGAAGAAATCAAGGCACTACAACAAGGCTTTGTCGGTCAATATCAAGGTAGTGTTTATCTTCTTCCGGCGACCAATGAAACCGTGCAATGGGGTTGGTTTAATAATGCAGAAACCCCCCGTGCGCGGATTAAATCTGGTGATACCATCATTCTAGAAACCATGATGGCTTCTCAGAACCAAATTTTACCGGGGGTTTCCATTGAACAAATTACCAAATTACGGGTAGACAATCCAGGACGTGGCCCCCACACCGTCACCGGGCCAATTTTTATTGAAGGGGCTCAACCTGGGGATGTTCTGAAAGTAAAAATTAACCGCATTGTTCCTCGGACTTATGGAACGAATTGGAACTTACCGGGGGAATTGAAATTAGGGCAATTTCCAAACCTGTTTACCCAAGCTCAAGCCAAACATTTCTATTTAGATTTGAAACGCGGTGTCACGGAATTTCTACCCGGAATTGAGTTACCCGTTCGACCTTTTCCTGGTATTTTAGGCGTTGCTCGTGCTGAAAGTGGTCAATATAGCACCGTTCCTCCTGGCCCTCAAGGGGGGAATTTAGATTGTCGAGAAATGGTGGAAGGAACAACGGTTTATTTACCTGTTTTTGTTGAAGGGGCGCTGTTGTGGTCAGGAGATTCCCATGCGGTTCAAGGCAATGGTGAAATTAATTTAACCGCAGTGGAATCTGCTTTTAATGAATTAAATCTTACCGTTGACGTCATTAAAGGGAAATCCCTGAGTTGGCCGAGAATTGAATCTCCTACCCATTGGATGACCCTTGGTTATGACCGAGATCTTAATACTGCTGTGAAGATTATGGAGGAAGAAACGATTAAGTTTCTCGCAGAATGGAAGAAAATGAGCAGTAGTGAAGCCCGTGAATATATGACGAAGTATGGGGATTTTAGGGTTGCAGAAGTGGTGAACCAATTAAAAGGGGTTTACTGTATGCTTCCTAAAAATGAAAGTCCGGTTTTGCCTCCTTTACCTAAAGCAGATACCCGTGATTATTATGTTACTCATGCAGTGAATGCTGATTCGATGGAAGCGATGAATGTTTCTGCTTTAGCACTGATTAATAGGATGCAGGAAGAGAAGAAATTAAAACCGCTTGATGCTTATTCTTTAGCGAGTTTAGCCTTAGATGCTCGGATTGGTAAATTAGAGGCGGGTGCTTATGAGATACATTGTTTGATGCCGAAATCGATCTGGGTTTCTTAATTGCTAAAACAGTAATTATAGAACAGGCAAACCTGTTTGAGATTGCACCCCGGAGTCGGGGTGCATGGTTAAGAATCCTTTAATCTCCGTGATTGAGAAAATACTATCGGTTAGACAGATAGATCCCCCTTTCTAACCTATCTTTTTAATATTAATAACATAAATTAACTTTGTAGTAACTGTTCAGGTGTAAAAATTTTAATAGCTTGAAAAGGATTTAAAACTAACAAGTCTCTATCACCTGTAATAATATATTCTGCCTGTCCGCTTAAAGCGAGTGCTAAAATTTTATCATCTTTTGGATCTCGACAAAGCTGAACATTTTCAACAATATTAATGAATAGGCTTCGGTCAACTAATGTTTCTAAAAATTCTTCTCGTTCTTCCAATGTAACATAACGATTAAATTTTTCCCGCCTCAATACTTCGTTTAATTCCTCTAACAATTCAAGTGATAGTAGAATCTCACCAGTTTGTAAGATATACCGAAAGGCTTGTGCAGGCTTACTGGTTTCAAATAGTAAAGCACTAATGATAACATTTGTATCTAAAACATAGCGAGTTTTACGGTTCATTTAAAATCGACTCTAAAATTTCTGGTGTTAATCCTCGTTCTTGAGCATTACGACTGATCTCGATCATGACTTCTTCAAGGGTTCTTTTGGGACGAGTTGCTTCTGTTAATTTTAAGCTGATTAATGCTTCTAATTTATGCTTTTCTTCTTCAGAAACCGTTTCAAAAATACGCGCTGCTTCTGCATTTACGCGAATTGTAATTGTTTTCATTTCCATAATAATTACCGTTATTATTCAATCATTCCTAAAACATAATCCCAGTATAACTGATCTTGTTCCTAGTTGCGCTTCAGCGGGGATCTAAGCGATCGCTCTTTTTCTAAAAAGAGCGATCGCTAATTCTGGGTCATCAGGGATATTAGGAATTACTTCATTTCAGTAGTTTTTTCTACTCTTATGCTCTTTCAGACGTTAAACTAATAACATCTTTCGCAAGCTGGTTAAAAATTTCGCGGAAGTTATCGCGATTTTCAACCATGCTATTAAGAATTACTCCCTGTTGTTCTATTTGCTTTTTGGTTAACGCAAAAATAGGAACATTATGTTTTTGTGATTGAGCAATTAATGAGTTAAAATCTGGTATATTAGCCAAGTTAAATGGAGTATCAGCTAAACTATGATCTGGAAATTCTTCTCTATTAATTATCATGTTTTCGCGTCTTAAAGCAGGAGCTAATGTATTATCAACTGTCGCTTGGACTCATATCAATAATTATATATTCAAAATTACATTTCTCTGCTGTATTACGCAACAAAGCACCAAAACTACCTGGAATATTCCTGAGTGCAGGTATTGTTTTTCCAGTTCCTAAAGCAACTGATATTTGAGTCTCTGATTCTGAAAGTTTGATATTACCTGCTAGTAGAAATAAATTGGGGTTGCGTTCTGTTTTAATTGGGGATGCAGGTTCTAAAGGACGTTGCTGACCATCTAAAACAGGTTGCACTGCGGAGTATAAATCACATCTTGGATTTTCCGAATAAAATTTTTCAAAATCCTCAACTGAATTATAGTCCAGAACTAATCCTGTTAAGTTGCATTGTGGATCTGCGTCTACAATTAAAGTACGATGTCCTAGATTCGCAATAGCCCATCCTAAATTAAAAGTTGTTGTAGTTTTACTAACGCCACCCTTGTGATTAAAAAGTGAAATGACTTTAGCCATAATTATGTTTAGCACCAACCATCCAATTAAATTATATCCCTCTTTTGTAACTTGGTTCAAATACTCCGAAGTAACAAAAGAGAGATTGTTAAATTAATTATAGACGAATAACATCATAAGAGGCTTGCTCATTGTTTGATGTTATTCATCAGCAGATCCTAACTTCCCCCAACACGGGCAACATCACGGGCATTTTCTTCAAACGCCGCATTTAACGCTTCATCCCCACTTAAACCAGATGCTAAAGCACTTTGAATTGCCTCTAACACCCGCTTATAATCACGAGGCATCACTTTAACAAACTTAGGAACCATTTCCTCCCAATTTGCTAATACTTTTTGCCCTTTTTCGCTTCCGGTGTAGTTAACGTGGTTCTGAATCAACTGATATAAACTATCTATTTCTTCAGGATCTTCTAACGTTTCTAACCCCACCATTGAGGTATTGCAACGGGTGGCAAAATCCCCGGCTTCATCCAGAATATAAGCCACACCGCCACTCATTCCGGCGGCAAAGTTGCGTCCGGTAGACCCCAACACAACCACTTTCCCTCCGGTCATGTATTCGCAACCATGATCCCCCACCGCTTCCACAACGGCATTCACCCCAGAGTTCCGCACCGCAAAACGTTCGCCACCAATGCCGCGAATATACACTTCCCCGGACGTCGCCCCATACAGCGCCACGTTCCCGACGATAATATTCTCCTCCGCAACAAAGGTAGATGCTTTCGGCGGATACAGGATAATCTTGCCGCCACTTAACCCTTTACCGAGGTAGTCATTGGCATCCCCTTCTAACTCCAGGGTCACACCCTTGGGAACAAACGCCCCAAAACTCTGACCCGCACTGCCTTGGAAATGCAGATGCACCGTATCTTCCGGTAAGCCTTCCCAGTGGTTTTTGGTGATTTCGTTGCCTAAAATTGTTCCCACCGTCCGGTTCACGTTTTTAATCGGTAACGTTGCTTTCACCGCTTCACCCTTCTCAATGGCAGGTTTGCACAACTCCAACAACGTGGTCATATCCAAAGATTTCTCCAACCCGTGATCTTGGGAAATCTGACAATAACGCCCCACATCCGGTGTCACGTCCGGTTGATACAGGATTTTCGAGAAATCTAACCCCTTCGCTTTCCAATGGTCAACCGCTTGTTTCGCTTCCAATACATCGGTGCGTCCCACCATTTCATTGATACTGCGGAAGCCTAACTGTGCCATCAGTTCCCGGACTTCCTGGGCGATGAACGTCATAAAGTTAACGGTATGCTGCGGATCGCCTGTAAACGCTGCCCGCAGTTTCGGATCTTGTGTGGCAATTCCCACAGGGCAAGTATTCAGGTGGCACACCCGCATCATAATACACCCTAACGTCACCAGCGGCGCCGTTGAAAAGCCGTATTCCTCCGCCCCTAACAACGCCGCGATCACCACATCCCGTCCGGTTTTCATTTGACCGTCGGTTTCCACCACAATGCGACTGCGGAGGTTATTCAGAACTAAGGTTTGATGGGTTTCTGCTAACCCCAGTTCCCACGGTAAACCCGCGTGTTTAATCGAGGTTTGGGGAGACGCACCTGTCCCACCGTCGAAACCGGAAATCAGAACCACGTCTGCGTGGGCTTTCGATACCCCCGCCGCAATGGTTCCCACCCCCACTTCCGACACTAACTTAACGCTGATCCGCGCGTCTCGGTTAGCATTTTTCAAGTCATGACTTAACTGCGCTAAGTCTTCAATAGAATAGATATCGTGGTGAGGTGGAGGCGAAATTAAACCCACCCCCGGCGTCGAGTGACGGACTTTAGCGATCCAAGGATAAACTTTTTTACCCGGAAGTTGTCCCCCTTCCCCAGGTTTCGCCCCTTGCGCCATTTTAATTTGAATTTCCTTAGCTTGGGACAAATACAAACTCGTCACCCCAAACCGACCGGACGCGACTTGTTTAATGGCGCTATTTTTCGAGTCGCCTTGTTCGTTTGTCCAGGTATAGCGTTCTGGATCTTCGCCGCCTTCTCCGGTGTTCGACTTCCCACCAATGCGATTCATGGCGATCGCTAAGGCTTCATGAACTTCCTGAGAAATCGATCCATAACTCATCGCCCCCGTTTTGAACCGTTTCATAATCGCTTCAACGGGTTCAACTTCCTCAATAGGGATCGGTTGACGTTGTTTGAACTGAAGCAAACCGCGCAGGGTAAAGTATTTCTGATTTTGTTCATTCACACCCGCAGCATACTTTTTATACAGTTCATAATCTCCCACCCGCACCGCTTTTTGCAGAGAATGAATCGCCTCTGGACTCAGCAGGTGTGCTTCTCCATCTTTACGCCATTGATATTCCCCACCGACATCGAGGGTATGACCATTCACTTCGCGATCAGGGAAAGCATGACTATGACGTAAAATCGCTTCTTGGGCAATAATGTTTAAATCAGCCCCTTCAATGCGGGAAGCCGTCCAAGAAAAGTATTTATCGACAACGGATTTATTCAAGCCAACCGCTTCAAAAATTTGTGCGCCGCGATAACTTTGAATCGTGGAAATCCCAATTTTTGAGGCAACTTTAATCACCCCTTTTGTGGCGGATTTAATATAATTCTTACAAGCGGTTTTGTAATCCACATTCACTAATAATCCTTCCTGGATCATGTCGTTAATGGTTTCAAACGCTAAGTAAGGATTAATCGCCCCGCAACCATACCCAATTAAGGTTGCAAAATGATGAACTTCACGGGGTTCACCGGATTCTAAAACAATGCCAACACGGGTTCTGGTTCCTTTGCGAATTAAATGGTGATGCAGTCCTGAAACGGCGAGTAAAGCGGGAATCGGGGCTTGTTCTGAGCTAATATCTTGATCAGACAGAATAATAAGATTAACCCCATTGGCGATCGCTTGATCCGCTTCCGCAAAAATCGCGTCTAACCGTTCTTCTAACCCTTGAGTTCCTAATTTTGGATTAAACAAAATCGGAATGGTAGCGGATTTAAAATTCCCCTCAGAAATGTATTTTAATTTTGCTAATTGTTCATTACTGAGAATGGGGCTTTGCAGTTCGATTAAATGGCAACTTTCCGGTTGCGGATCAAGTAAATTCCGTTCTGCGCCAATAGTCGTTTGAGCAGACGTAATAATTTCTTCCCGAATTGAATCAATGGGGGGATTCGTAACTTGAGCAAACAGTTGTTTAAAATAGTTATACAACAGTTTCGGGCGATCGGATAACACCGCTAACGGGGTATCAGTTCCCATTGAACCCACCGCTTCCACCCCATCCCTTGCCATTGGGGTAATCAGCACGCGCAAATCTTCAAACGTATACCCAAAGGCGCTTTGACGCTGAATTACGTTTCCGGTTACAGGCGGTCGAGTTTCCGGTGTGGGATCTTTTAATTGATCCAGTTTAACTTTATATTGATTCAGCCAATCTCGATAGGGATGTTCGGTGGCGATTTGATGTTTAATTTCTTCATCAGCAATAATTCGCCCTTCTTCCATATTAACGAGGAACATCCGCCCGGGTTGTAACCGCCCTTTAGAGGCAATGCGTTCAGGTTCAATGGGTAAGACTCCAGCTTCCGATGCCATGATCACGAGATCATCTTTGGTGACATAATAGCGAGAGGGACGCAAACCGTTACGATCCAGAACCGCCCCCATCATGGTTCCATCGGTAAAGGCAATGGCGGCGGGGCCATCCCAAGGTTCCATTAAGCAGGAGTGATAATCATAAAAGGCTTTTTTCTCATCACTCATGGACTCGTGGGCTGTCCAAGGTTCCGGGATCATCATCATCACCGCATGGGGAAGCGATCGCCCGGACAACACTAACAATTCTAAAGCATTATCAAAAATGGTGGAGTCGCTACCCTCAATATTAATCACGGGTTGGATTTTTTTCATATCCTCCCCAAACGCTTCCGACTCAAACATCGACTGTCGGGCGGTCATCCAGTTAATATTGCCGCGTAAAGTATTAATTTCACCGTTATGGGCAATATAACGATAAGGGTGAGAGCGTTCCCAACTGGGAAACGTATTGGTACTGAAGCGAGAGTGAACCAACCCCAAGGCGCTTTCCATATCAGGGTCATGGAGTTCGGGATAATAATCTCCTACCTGTACAGGCATTAACATCCCCTTATATACCATTGTCCGACAGGACAGACTGGAGATATACCAGAACGGATCATGACCGGGGACGCGAATCACCGTATGGGATAATTTCCGAATCACATACAATTTCCGTTCAAAGGCGAGATCATCGGTAATATTCGGGTTGCGTTCAATGAACACCTGCTGCATAAACGGTTCACTAAACTTAGCCGTATCTCCTAAACTAGAATTATCCGTCGGAACATCTCGCCAACCGAGGACTTTTTGACCTTCCTGGGTCACGACTTTTTCAAAAATCTCCCGACTTTTTTGGCGTTGTTGGGGGTCACGGGAGGCGTACATCATCCCCACGCCATATTGTCCGGGTTCTGGTAAGGTAATATTTTCCGCCGCCGCAACTTTTTTAAGGAATTTATGGGGAACTTGCATTAAAATTCCGGCGCCATCTCCGGTATTGATTTCGCAACCGCAGGCGCCTCGATGGTCTAGGTTGAGGAGAATAGTTAGGGCATTTTCAATAATATCGTGGGATTTTTGCCCTTTTTGATGGACAATGAACCCAACACCGCAGGCGTCGTGTTCAAGTTGAGAATCGTAGAGACCTTGTTGAATGGGGAATTCGTGATTGTTCATTGCGATCGCTTAACGTTGTAAATGTCGTTCGTTGTTGCGCTAAGAGCGCATTAGTTCGTCAGTTTGCCAATAAGGACAAATCAAAAGTATAAAATCTTTCCTCTTGAACAGTAACTATAGAAAATTAAAAGGAGTTGTAGAGATCTTCTAGTCGAAACTCTCTACAGCTAGGCTTGTATTGTCTAATGGAACAAGTGCCTAATGGGATATTTTAAGGAAAACTTTAACTAACTGGGTCAAGGTTTATGGTAGAAATTCGTAGAGGAGTTCGTCTATAAACGTTTAACTATAAGGGATGTAGCGAATTATTAATAACCCCTAACAAAACTAAAAATCATTACGTTCACTTAAACTTTTGTTACTGACGCTGATCACCCCTGACCCAATCAATAGGTATTTACTCACCTACTCTTAAAATTTAGCTTAACTTTTTGGGTCGGGTCTGTCTACCGAGATTATTAGAAATTCTTCTTTGCCATTAACCGATTCAACAATGGATTCGTAGGAGAAATTAACCAACAGTTTGAAGGTGTTTGTATAGTTCCGACTCACACCTTCAAAACAGATGTTATCTATAATGTTTCAATCCTTAATCATCTTGACGTTGAAAAACAACCTTGAAGTTTTGATCGAGATACATTTCATAACTTTTTCCGTCCTGACAAATAACATCATCTACTTCATACAGATTACTGGTTAATTGAAAATCTACATCATCCACTAATGAACAACCTTGAGTCGCTAAAACTTGTTGAATTTTAGCGACTTCTTCGGGTGTTGCGTTCCGATCATCATCGGATTGAACACTTTCTACCCGATAATTGAAACTTAATAATGAGGCAGAGGCTAATAAAATAAAACTTGCAACGATGACTTTGATCATGTTAGTTTAGATGCCAGAAAAACTTCTCGCCTATTCTATCTGATCAAGGGCTTCTTGAGCCACTCGCAGATTTACGGTTGCATCGTTTTCCTTTTTCCTCCTCCTGTCTCCAGCAAAGCTGCCTTCTAATTCTTACTTCCCCTTATCCTAAATCATCATTTTCAAACTGATCTTTAATTTCATTCCAAACCGATAAAACGCCTTCTATCCACCCTTTAACGAAGGTGACTTTATTTTCATAATCGCAGGGTAATAAATTACTAAATTCCCCTTCTTCTAAACGAAATTCATTGGGATATTCATGAGTCGTTAAGAGTTCCCACATATCGGCAAATGCTTCTGAATCTAAGTCTAAATGGGCATTCCCTAATTTTTCGATGCGGTGAAATTCTTGATACGCTAAACAATCGGCTGATTTAACGCCAAACTCAAACCCTTGGTGGTGAACTTTTTCTAAAACAACATTTTTTTCTTCCAGTAAACGTTTAACTAAGGGTTTAGTATCAAAACGTTCAACGATTTGTTCTTGCATAGAAATAGCCATAATCAAAGCCTCCTGGCATTTGCCAGATTAGTTAGTTAACTTTTTGTGGAGGAGAGGCTATAGCAATCTTATTTGAAGGGTGGGTCTTTTTAGTGTTACTTGCGCCCCCAGCCTTGATCGATTCTTGCATTCAAAAACTCACGGATCACTTAAGAATGCTATAGATATCTCTAACGGAATCAGGGTGATTTTCTCACCGTTTTTAAGCTGTTTAGGACTGACTAGAATTTAGTCTACGTCTACATAATCCACATCATCTTTAATTTGATGCCAAACGGTTAATACACCTTCAATCCAACCTTCGATAAACATTCCTTTGTTGTCATCATGAAGGGGGACAAGTTCTTTTAATTCATCGTCTTCAAATTGTAACTGAAGATTAGGTTCACGGGCGGCTAACCATTGCCACATATCGGCAAAGGCACTGGCATCAATTCTCACATGAGCTTGGCTGAGGCGTTCAATCCGTTGGAATTCTTTATAAGTTAAGGTCATGGCTGATTTGACGCCTAATTTCCGACCTTCTTCTTTAATTTGCGCCGTTAACATTTTTTTCTCAAGTCTCAGGCGGTCAATTAATTTTTGATGATCAAAGGTTAATGCTTGGGTTTGGGTTTCTTTCAGTGTAATCGCCATATTCAGGGCCTCCTGGCATACGCCGGAAATATTGATTTCTTGTTTGACAGTCTGCAATCGCTCGTATAATCCGTTAGGAATCGCAATCGTCAGTCGTTTCGCACACATCGCTTTAACTTTTCTGTGTATAGGTATACAATAACTCAACTCATTACATAATGGTAGTGGTTGTTACATTTTTTTACATACTTTTTGTGATTTAGCGGGTTAAGTATGTAACAAAGGGGTTTTGAGGTGCATTAGCGGGTTGAGTTATGTAATAGTCGGGGGATGTTGTGGAGTGGATGACAAGCCAAAACCCAGTTTCTTGTAGAAACGGGGCTTTTGATCTGAAATCCTTAAATGCTCCGTATCGTGTAGAGACGTTGCATGCAACGTCTCTACGTGGTCTCAATCAAAAAACTGTAGAAAGTTTATTTCTAAACCGTCTACAGTTAAACACACCTACTAAGTAAAAGAACTTCACAGTCAATTATCGCTCATCTTCTGCGGTTAAAAATTTTATTAAGCTTCTTCGTTATTGATTTCGTTTTTAATTTTTTGCCAAACGGTTAATACACCTTCCATCCAACCTTCGATAAAAGTTGCTTTATTATTGTCCTTGAGGATAGCGATTTCGCGGAGTTCGCCATCTTCAAATTGTAGATGAAGTTCAGGTTGACGGGCGGCTAACCATTGCCACATATCTGCAAACGCACCCGCATCAATTCTGACATGAGTTTGGCTGAGGCGTTCAATTCGTTGGAACTCTTGATAGGAAAGGGCGATCGCTGATTTAACGCCTAATTTCCGACCATCTTCTTTAATATTCGCTGTTAACATTTTTTTCTCAAGTCTCAGGCGGTCAATTAATTTTTGATGATTAAAAGTTAATGCTTGGGTTTGTTTCATTGTAATCGTCATATTTACAGCCTCCTGGCCTACGCCGGAAATCGTGATTGATTGTTTGACCGTCTTACAATCCTTTGGGGATGGCAGTTGTCAGTCGTCCTACACAAATCGTTTTAACTTTTCTGTGTATAGGTATACAATAACCCAACTAATTACATAACGGTAGCGGTTGTTACAAATTTTTGCATAACTTTTGTAGATTTACCCGGTGAGTATGTAACACAAGGGGTTGAGGTGCATCAGTTGCTTGTTGTTATGTAACAAACCCGTCATAAAAGCAGTATGGATAGGGACTCAAATCATCACAGCTAGGAGCGATCGCAACTCTTAAGGAGTATGAGCTTGACCTGTTAATAGAGTTTGTAAGTATTGCTGCCTGATCTCGGCAGTATCATAATGAATGGGAGTTTCTGGACTCATTTCAACGATTTCACCTCTTAATAGTTCAACATGGCGATCGCATAAAATCCCCGCTTCAATTATGCGGTGATCATCTTCTACAGAGGATTTTGCTAATGTTTTCGTAGCAGAACCCCCATCAATTTTTAAGTCCTGGTAAAATAGAGTTAATCTGATCAATTTTTAATCGATGGAAGCCTTAAAAAAATCTTTACCTCGTTTAGCGATAACAATTGGTGATCCGGCGGGAATTGGGCCAGAAGTGGTGTTAAAAGCGTTAGCAGATTTAACGTTAAATCAATCCTGTGAAATTACTGTTGTTGGCAGTTATTCGATGTTACAACAGACCTATGAACGGTTAACAATACAAGGGGTATCCGTTGCGAATCCTGATTCGTTAAATATCTTGAATCTTGAACTAGAAGAACCGATAGAAGTCGGCAGTGGAAATTGTTATAGTGGCAAGGCAAGTTTTCAGTATTTGGAAACAGCGATCGCCCAAACCTTAAAGAAACAATTTGATGGGGTTGTGACTGCACCCATTGCTAAGAATTTATGGAAAATGGCGGGTTATGATTACCCCGGACAAACGGAATTATTAGCAGAAAAGGCAGGAGTTCAACGGTTTGGGATGTTATTTGTGGCGCGTTCTCCCCATAGTAACTGGACGCTAAGAACGTTATTAGCGACTACTCATATTCCTTTAGCGAAGGTTTCCCAAGTATTGAATCCTGAGTTAATGAGTTTAAAATTAGAGTTATTAATGGAATGTTTGCAACAGGATTTTGGTATTACTGATCCTAAAATTGCGGTGGCGGGTTTAAATCCCCATAGTGGGGAGAATGGACAGTTAGGAACGGAGGAAAAAGACTGGTTAATTCCTTGGTTAAATCAACAACGCGATCGCTTTCCTCACCTACAATTAGATGGCCCCATTCCCCCGGATACAATGTGGGTTAAACCGGGTCAAGCTTGGTTTAATTCTAATCAAAATGCCCATGATGGTTATTTAGCATTATATCATGATCAAGGGTTAATTCCGGTTAAATTAATGGCATTTGATCGAGCCGTTAATACTACCATTGGTTTACCCTTTATTAGAACCTCTCCTGATCATGGAACCGCGTTTGATATTGCTGGAAAAGGAATGGCGGATGGGTCGAGTATGAAAGCAGCCATTGAGTTAGGAATTGAGTTAGCAAACAACCGAATTCAGGCTTAAATGAAAGTTATGTTAACCCGTCAATATTCTATCCTTTGGCAACAAGTGATTGGATTATCTTTTGTTCAAGGTGCGATTAGTTTATGTTGGCTATTATATCGATTATATTTACCCGAATTATTAGCAGATTTTGGATTACCAGGGTTAGCACCCGCAATTTTAATCATTGAAAATGTGTTAGGAATTGTGATTGAACCTGTGGCGGGAAATTTCTCAGATCGTCAACGACAATGGATGGGAACTCGTTTTCCGTTGATTAGTTTAGGGGTAATTTTAGCAACGGGTTTATTTATTGCTATTCCAACTTTTGTGATTTTTGGTCAATCTTTAAGAAATTCGGGTTGGATATTACCCATTTTATTAATCTTATGGTCGGTGTCGATGGCTCTTTTTAGAAGTCCAGTTATCGCTTTATTAGGACAATATGCCATTGAGACGAAACTTCCTCAAGCGGTTAGTCTATTAATATTTTTCGGGGGAATTATTGGGGCATTTCGTCCGATCGCAAGTGAATTTATTTTAAGTTTAGGTGCGGGAGTAACGTTTACGATTGGATCATTAGTTTTATTAGGATCTGTCGCTATTTTACGATCATTAAATCCCAATTTAAGCGTAACGCCTTCGTCAAGTTTATCCGAGAAAAAAGGCTTAATTTCTAATTTATTTTTAATTGTTTTATTATCAATTTTTGTCGCTTGGGGAACTCGATTGTTTTTAGGAGACGTTTTCCCTAAACTGATTATTAATATAGGTTTTGATAGTAAATTGGGAATGTTTATTGGATTAATCCTTTTAGCTTTTGCTTCGATTCCGGCAGGATTATTAGCCGTTAGAGTGGGAAACCTTAAAGCAACTGCATCAGGAGCATTAGCCACTGGATTTTTAGTATTTGTTGTGAGTTTTGTTCCTCCGCTTTTTTTCTTCCCCTTAATCCTGTTACTGCTATTCTGTTATAGTTTAGTAGTTAATGGTGTTATTCCCATCGCCTTTTCTTTAGTTCCGCCTCACAGAAGCGGTTTAGGAATAGGGGTTTATTTCGGAGGCTTTTCTTTGGGAATGGTCATTTATGATTTAATTGTTAATCACTTTGGACAGGTTCCTTTCCGGTTCGGATCAAGTTTAGGAATGATGTGCTTTGTCTTAGTTGGGGGATTGATTGTTGGCATCGGAAAATGGATCAGTGAGCCTTCCCGTTAAACTAGATTGATATTAAAAACAATGTTAAAATTATCTTCAGAACAAATTCAAAAAATTCTCACCCATGCAGAAGCCGCCTATCCCCATGAATGTTGTGGCTTAATGATGGGTCAAATTAACGACAATGGGGAGAAACAGTTAGTAGAAATTATTCCCACTGAAAATGCTTGGAACGCGGAAACCTCTGAAAATTTTGAAGTTCCAGAATTGTTAAAAAATTCGGTGATGACCACAGAACATTACTTTACGATTTCTCCCCAAGAAATGCTAAAAGCGCAAAAGGAAGGACGCGATCGCAATTTGGTTATAATCGGAATCTATCATTCCCATCCTGATCACCCCGCCATTCCCTCAGAATATG